>CAVFGM010000170.1:0-4396 GCA_963621955.1 Bacteroidaceae bacterium | reverse complement strand
TCCTTGCCGAGGCCGCAGACCGGGCAGACCCAATCTTCGGGAACGTCCTCCCAGACAGTGCCGGGAGCTATGCCGCCATCGGGATCGCCGACGGCAGGATCATAAACATAGCCGCAGGGGCATTCAAACTTTGCCATTATATTTTCTCCTTTTTTACTTAAAATAACGGTTCAGCAGACCCTCGAACGCCTTGCCGTGTCTGGCTTCGTCGCGTGCCATCTCATGGATAGTGTCGTGCAGAGCGTCGAGATTATACTTCTTGCAAAGCTTTGCAAGCTCAAACTTGCCGGCGGTCGCGCCGTTCTCGGCCTCGACGCGCATGGTCAGGTTCTTCTTGGTGCTGTCGGTGACGACCTCGCCCAGAAGCTCGGCGAACTTTGCAGCATGCTCGGCCTCCTCAAGGCCGGCCTTCTCCCAGTACAGGCCGATCTCGGGATAGCCCTCACGGTGTGCGACGCGCGCCATTGCAAGATACATGCCGACCTCGGTGCACTCGCCCTGGAAGTTTGCTCTCAGACCCTCGATGATCTCATTGCGTACCTCTTCGGGAACATCGGAACCAAACTGCTTGCCAACGCCGACAACATGCTCTGCTGCCCAGCTCATGCCTTCCTTCTGCTCGATGAACTTGGAACCGGGAACCTTGCACTGGGGGCAGAACTCAGGGGGAGTATCTCCCTCGTGAACATAACCGCATACGGGGCAAACCCATTTCTTCATAGTAAATTTCCTCCTCAAGTAAAATTCTTTATTATCTCAATACATATATCTCTTACCGCAGCTCTGCGGGTAAAAGCAAATCAATCAGCCGCGGCGCAGCAGTTGGGGCACAGGCCGCTGACCGTCAGCGTGTGGCTCTCCGGCAGACAGCCGAAGCGGCGCTCGATCTCGCCGTACATTCCGCTTATCGCGTCCTCAAGCTCGAGCAGGTCGATGACCCGGGCACAGCGGCGGCAGATGAAGTGCGTGTGCGGCTCGACCCTTGCGTCGTACCGCTCCTGCCCGTTCACATGGGCAACGCTCACGACCAAGCCCTCCTCCGCCAGCACCGACAGGTTCCTGTACACCGTGCCGAGGCTCAGCTCCGGGTACTCCGGCTTGAGAGTGTTATACAGCATCTCCGCCGTCGGGTGCTCGGTCATCGCGCGCAGGACGGCAAGCATCGCCTCACGCTTGCGGCTCTTTTTCCTCACGGTCTCCATGCTGTTCCTCCTCTCAAATCAATAATGATTCTTATTACTAAAATTAATATAGCACAGCTTCCTGGTTTTGTAAAGGGGTAAAATAAAAAAATTTTCGATTTTTTATTCCACTGCTTCTTCCGCCGGTTCCTCCACGGCGACCAGCTCGCACAGCGCCGGGGCGACGGCATTGCCGAAGAGCCGGATCGCAGCGAGGGCTTCCTGCAATGTATTACCGCTGCTGCCGACCTCGACGATGAGCGAGCCTGTGCTCAGGTGCTGGTTATAGCGCTGGCGCACAAGGTCGACTGGGCGCATCAGGGTCGGGTTTGCCTGAGTGACAGCGTTCTGCATATACATCGCGAGGGCGAGGTTCTGCCGCCAGTCCGGGTGTTCAAGCCCGCTCTCGTCCGTGCCGACGAGGAGCATTATCTGGCTTGCGCACACGCCCTGTTCCTCGGCCATGGTCTTGTACACCACGCCGTCAGAACCCAGCGCGTCACGGTGGATATCGAGCACTATACGTATGCTCGGGTAGCTTTCGAGGTACTGTGCGATGGCCGCGCCCGAACGGTTATATGAGCCGGTGTAGCTCGGGTAATCGTATATGCCGCGGTCGTGGATCACGTTCAGTCCCGCGTCGGTGAGAATATCGGTCAGCTCATCGCCGATGCGCACGATGTTATAGTTCGTGTCCTCGGTGCGGTTAGTGTCGCTCGCCTCATAATGGTCGAGCCCTGCCTGAGTATAGGCCTCGCTCGAATGGGTGTGGATCACGAGTATCTGCGGTTCGCCGTCCGGGAGCGTGAGCCCCGGGCCGTTCTCAATTATCTGCGCCGCGTCGACCCAATACTGCGTCTCATTCTTTATGCTAAGGCCGCCGCTGATCGTTGTCTCCAAAACCGTCTCCCCGTTGTCATTTATGAGCACGGTCTCCGTGCCGGGCTGCGGCGGTTCCGACACCGGCGTGGTCGGCTCCATCGTGGGCTCCGCCGCAGGTTCAGGCTCGATATGCGCCGCGAGCGGAGCCGTGACCGGCAGCGGCGCGGGAGTGTGCGTCGTCACCGCGGCCTCGACCACGGTGACGTTCCTCATTCTTTTCGGCGCGGCATCAAACCCGAGCCGGTTTTCAAGGCTCTCATATATCCCGCTCGCCGAGAGAAAATACAGACCCATTGTCGTCAGCCCGCTTATGATAAGCTTGTTGACCCTGCGCAATCTATCACCCGCCCTCTTACAGTATTTCATATAGATAGATATGCCCTCCATCGGAGAAATATCTCACCGATGGCAGTGTACTTGAAAAAGGACGTGCGGCATGGTATAGTTAGCTTATCATAAAAAAGGAGTTTCAATATGAAGATCACATACAGACCCAAGGGAGTATGCTCCCAGCTTATGGACATAGAGGTTGAGGACGGGAAGATCGAATCCGTCAAGGTCACCGGCGGCTGCTCCGGAAACCTGCAGGGCATTTCGAGTCTCCTCAAGGGCATGGACGTGGACGAAGCCATCAGCCGCATGGAGGGCATCCGCTGCGGCTTCAAGGCGACCTCCTGCCCCGACCAGATCGCGCAGGCGCTCAAGCAGTATAAGAATGCGTAAGTCCGCGCTCCGCCGTGCGCTCACCCTGCTGCTGGCATTATTCTGCCTGCTCTGCCCCGGCCTTGCCGCGGCAGCAGACGGCGGGGACGTGCTGTCCATGCCGGTGTATATCGACGGGCTGCTCTCGGCGCGCGCATATGTTTCCGGTGAGACCGTGTTTCTCCCGCCTGAAGCGGTGTGCGCCGCGGCGGAGATGAGCATGAGCTGGTCGGAGGACGGCGGCGCGCTGACGCTCTCCGTCCCCGGCGCAGTGCTTACAGGGCTCAAGGGCAACGGGTACTTTGAAGCGGACGGGCGGTACATCTACGCTCCGGACGGCTGGCTCGTCAGGGGCGACGTGCTCTATCTGCCGGGTGACGCAGTCGAGCGGCTCTTCGGCGTTGAGATCAGTTTCTCCGAAGAGCATGACCGGCTGGAGCTTTCAACAGAGGATCTCGCCGTCATATCCGGCGGAGCGAACTACTACGAGCTCAACTACGATGCCGATCTGCTGTACTGGCTGCCGCAGATAATCAACGCCGAAGCGAAATTTGAGCCGCTTGCGGGGCAGATAGGCGTCGGCAATGTCGTTATGAACCGGCTGAATTCCCCGGATTTCCCCGACACGATATTTGAAGTGATATACGACATGGAGCACACCATACAGTTTGAGCCGATATCCACCGGCGGCATTTTTATGGAACCTACGGAGCAGGCAACTATCGCGGCCTATCTCTGCCTTGAGGGCTGCAGTACCGTGGGCGGCTGCCTGTATTTTGTGAACCCGGAGTACGGCAGCGGCTGGTTCGATTCCTCGCTGGAGCTTGTCGAAACGATCGGGCACCATAACTTTTATAAATGAGAGAGACTATGCTTGAAGAAATTCTGCGCAGCGGCTTTCCCGAGCTCGGTCTTGAGCTTGACGGCAGAGCCGCGGAGCGCTACCGTATATACTACGAAAACCTTGAAGAGACGAACAAGGTGATGAACCTGACCGCCATCTCCGGTGAAGCGGACGTGGCGCGCCTGCACTTTCTTGACTGCGCGGCGCTGCTTGGTATGCAGGACTTTGCGGGAAAGAGCGTGATAGACGTCGGCACCGGTGCGGGCTTTCCCGGCCTTGCGCTGAAGATCGCCTGTCCGGAGATGCAGCTCACGCTGCTCGACAGTCTCGATAAGCGCATCGGCTTTCTGCGCGACACCTGCGCGAAGCTCGGATTTGACGATGTCGGGTGCGTCCACGCGCGAGCGGAGGAGATACCGGACGGGTACCGGCAGAGTTTCGACTTTGCCGTGTCGCGCGCGGTCGCAAGGCTGAACCTGCTGTGTGAGCTGTGCCTGCCATACGTAAAGCGCGGCGGCGCATTTATCGCCATGAAAGGTCCGGAGCTTGATGCGGAGCTTAAAGAGGCCGCAAACGCAATACGGCTTTTGGGCGGGAACGTTGAGAAGCGGACAGATTACCGCATTCCCGGCACAGACATCATCCACAGTGCCGTTATCATCCGCAAGGTCTCCGACACCCCGGCAAAATATCCCCGCCGCTGGGCGCAGATAAAAAAGGCGGCTTTATAAATGGCTCTGTGTCAATAGTTGGGGTAGAGCGAAACGAAAAAATAGCAGTAGAGGCG
>CAVFGM010000169.1:0-33037 GCA_963621955.1 Bacteroidaceae bacterium | reverse complement strand
CGTCCCGGATCAGCTGTTGGCGGTAGCTTTGTATCTGTTCTTCTGTAATTTTTCTCTCGCGCATGTCGGTTCCCTCCCAGATTTGCTTTTTGACACACTTATTGTATCTGAGTTTTGCAAATTTCCGTACCCCATAGAGAGAAAACGCGCGGCAGATGCTCGACTTGGAATAATTAAAAGATGCACACCCTGAAAGACCTTTTATTAAAATGTTTACGCGCAAAAAGCAAACAGGCTCTGCGGCACTCATTCCTGAGCAGCCACAGAGCCTGTAATTATTAAAAAGTATAGGAAAAGCCTTGCAAGTCAAGGACATTACAAAAAGAAACTGGACACCAACCAAGATACGCATTGTATCAAAATTGGTGTCCAGTTTTGGTGCCGGTGACCGGACTCGAACCGGTATACTGTTGCCAGCGAGGGATTTTAAGTCCCTTGTGTCTACCATTTCACCACACCGGCAAGTGTATATAACAATTTAACACTCATTGGCCGGATAGTCAAGTCAATCAATGGTAAAGGAACTTTTTTACAAAAGCTGCGTCTATATACCCGATCGACAGATCCAAAACGGAATGCGGAGGTACATGAATGCAGCAAGCTGTTTCACTGATGCTCACCGGTATATGGATGCTGGTGCTGATAAATGAAAGCGCGAGGATGACCGCGCTGCCCGAGACGAAGTCCCCGGCTTATATCGACGGCAAAATAGAACCGCCGCCGAATTCCAGAAGCACTGAAAACTGAATATAACCACAGCTATGAAGCCCGGAGTGATCCGGGCTTCATTTGCGTTATAGGTACTTCATTACACATCCGCGTCGCGCAGGACCTTGCCGGCCATCACGCGCGTGCCGAGCAGCCAGACGATATCATTATCCTGAATGGTCATATTGATATCCGGCTGGACAATGGGCAGATTGCCGCGCTGCAGGCCGAGGATCATGCAGTCATAGTTTTCACGGATGCCGCTGTCCTTTATGCTGCGGCCGTCGAGGGAGTCACCCTTATCAACGTGCAGCGCGTAGGAATACAGGCCGCCCTCCGTCTCGCTCTCGGAGCCGATATACTCTCTGAGAGTCGGGGCATCGGAGCACTCCTCAAGACCGAGGCTGAGACGCAGCGTGCGCAGGTTCTCCCTCTCGCCGACGACATAGATCGTGTCCCCGGCGGAGATCGAAGTGTTCCCGGCAGGCATATTCTTTCTGCGCTTACCGTGGACGAGCTTTATAACGTTGACGCCAAAACGTCGTCCCCAGCCGAGATCCTTGAGGCTCTGCCCAGCAAAGCCGGCAGGCAGGGAGAACGAATCCACACAGAGCTTTTCATCGAGCCACTGCTCATATTCGCCGCTGTCGGAGAAATGTTGGAGCTGGCGCTCATTGAGGTTCGTAAGGAAGCGCGCTTCAACATTGAGGTATGCCGAGGCAAGCCATCCCATGCGCGAGGCGAGCAGCAGCGCCGCGACTATGACCGGCAGCAGCCACGCGCTGCCGATACCGGCGATGTTCCGAAGCGGAATGAATGCGATGAGGGCGATGAGCAGTATCCTTATCCCGGACAGCGCCATGAGCGGCAGGCGGAAGCTGCGCTTCTTCATCCACAGCACCGTATACTGCGGGGAGCGCGTATCGAGCATGGGGCGGATAAACAGCGCCATGCCGAGATAGATGACTGCGAGCGTGACGGCCTTTGCGGCAGCGTCCGACGGCAGTGCGGTCTCGAGCAGCGGCAGCAGCCAGTACCGGCCAATAATCCCGATGCCGGCCATTATGACGCCGTAGAGCGCGACGGTGCGGATATAGCGGCTGAGGAAAGCAGACCAATCGCTGTCCTGCTCCTTTTCGCTCTGTTCCTCATCGGTGTAGCGCTCGAGCTTCTGGGTCAGCTTCTCAGGCAGGATCTTTACGACGAAAGCATAGATATTATCGCTGTGCTTGATGAAGAACGGCGTTGTCAGCGTCGTGATGACGGAGACGGCGATGATGATAGGATAGATATAGTCCGCGATCACGCCGAGGGACAGGCCGAGGCTCGCTATGATAAAGGCAAATTCGCCGATCTGCGCGAGCGAGCAGCCGCAGTGCACTGCGTTCTTCAGGCTCTGCCCGGAGAGCAGCACGCCCATCGAGGAGAAGAACAGTTTGCCGACGATGGTGACAAGAGTGAGGACGAGGATCGGGACGATGTACTTCACGACCATGGCGGGGTCGAGCATCATGCCGACCGAGATAAAGAACACTGCGCCGAAGAGGTCCTTTACCCCCTGCGTCAGATGCTCCACGCGCTCGGCGTGTACCGTACCTGCAAGGAGTGAGCCCGCAAGGAATGCGCCAAGAGCCGAGGAGAAGCCGAGAGCATCGGCCAGGAGCACCATGCCGAAGCACAGGCCGAGGGAGACGACCAGAAGCGTCTCATCGCTCATAAGAGGCGAGGCCTTGTTGAGCAGCGTCGGCAGCAGGTAGATGCCGAGGATGAGCCAGAGCGCGAGATACAGCACCAGCATACCGAGCTTCAGCGCAAGCGCCATGCCGGAAATGCCCTGCCCGACGGAGATTGTCGAGAGGATTATCATCATAAATATTCCTGCGATATCCTCAATGACCAGCGTGCCGAACACGAGCTGGGCAAAGCGTTCCTTGCGGACGCCGAGATCATCAAAGGCTTTGATGATGATGGTGGTGGAGCTCATGGAGAGCATGCCGCCGAGAAAGACGCTGTCCATCGTGCCCCAGCCGAGCGCCTGGCCGACAAGATAGCCGAAGAGCAGCATGCCGCCGACCTCGGTCAGGGCGGTGATGATCGCCGTGCCGCCGACGCTCACGAGCTTATGGAGATTGAACTCCAGCCCGAGGCCGAACATGAGGATTATTATGCCGATCTCGCTCCATGTACTTATGGAGGCGCTGTCGGTGACGTTGAAGAAGAACGGCATATACGGGCCGATCAGGAAGCCCGCGAGTATGTAGCCTAAGACGAGTGGCTGATTCAGCTTTTTGAAAATGACGGTGACGATGCCGCCGGTCAGAAGTATGACAGCAAGGTCGGAAATAAGTTCAGGCAGATGCAATATTAGTCCTCCGTTTCTGCCGCCGCGGCTTTTATCCCTGCCCGGCAGCTGGTTGAATTTATGATATTATTATACTAAATTTTACCCCCTGCGCACAATGGCAAGCCTGTGAATTCTTTGTTAAGATATTTGACCGCCAAGTCCTTGAAGAATACGGGCGGATGAATTATAATCGTGCTTGGAGAAATAGAACCACGCGAGAGCGTGAATTATCGGAGAGTGACGATATGAGCAATTTCAAAGCTTTTCTGAAGAAAAAGGACATAACCGTGACATGGCAGAGATACGGCATTGAGGCGCTCGGCGCGATGGCGCAGGGTCTTTTCTGCTCGCTGCTCATAGGCACGATAATAAAGACGCTGGGCACACAGCTCGGCGTGCAGTTCATTACGGACATCGGCACCTACGCTATGGCGGTCTCCGGACCTGCGATGGCGGTCGCGATAGGCTACGCGCTGAAGTCACCCCCGATGGTGCTGTTCTCGCTCGCGGCGGTCGGCTGGGCGGCAAACGCCGAGGGCGGCGCAGGCGGCCCGCTCGCGGTGCTGATAATCGCCATCGCCGCGGCTGAGTGCGGCAAGGCCGTTTCCAAGGAGACGAAGGTCGACCTGCTCGTCACGCCGGGCGTGACGATACTCGTAGGCGTCGCGCTGGCAAAGCTCATTGCGCCGCCTATCGGGACGGCGGCAAACGCGCTCGGTCTGCTGATAATCGAGGCGACGAACCTGCGTCCGTTCTTCATGGGCATTCTGGTGTCGGTGATCGTCGGCATCGCGCTCACGCTGCCGATCTCCTCGGCAGCGATATGCTCGGTTCTCGGTCTGACGGGGCTTGCCGGCGGCGCTGCCGTGGCCGGCTGCTGCGCGCAGATGGTGGGCTTCGCGGTCATCTCATTCAGAGAGAACGGCTGGGGCGGGATCGTATCGCAGGGGCTGGGAACATCGATGCTGCAGATGAGCAACATTCTGAAGAACCCGCGGATATGGATCGCGCCGACCTTAGCTTCGACTGTCACAGGTCCGCTCGCGACCTGCCTTTTCAAGCTCCAGATGAACGGCGCGCCGATAAATTCCGGCATGGGCACCTGCGGAATGTGCGGGCCGATCGGCGTGATAACCGGCTGGTTCGAGCCGTCCGAGGCGGCGCTCGCGAGCGGAGCCTCGGCAATCACACCGGGCGCGTTCGACTGGATAGGGCTTGCACTCATTGCTATCGTCCTGCCGGCGGTGCTCTCATGGCTCTTTAATGCTGTGCTCAGGAAGCTCGGCTGGGTGCATGACGGCGACATGAAGCTGGCGTAAGGCCGTTGCTAACTAGTACTGTTAAACAAAAGGAGAAAGTCGTGCAGATATGCGGCTTTCTCCTTTTGTTCTATCAGAAAAGAAGCAATTGCCGTTCCCAATAAAAGTTCGGCGATTATTTCATTATACTTACGAGGGTCTGACCGTCAATCGGCAGCACCTTTTTTGTATGTTCATTATACAGCCTGATAGATACTTTTGTCAGGCGTCTGTTCGCTGCGGCGCAAAACTCTTGTGCGTATTTTCTCAATATGCTATACTCTGAATAACTGCTTTTTCCGTTAAATTTTTTCTGTGAGGAGGGCATTAAAAGTGACGGCATGCCTAAATATTGCGGCCTTTCTTGGGTTGAGCGCGGCGCTTGCGTGCAGGTATAAGGAGCGCTTGGTGAATGTCATTCCCATCTCAACGGCAGGGCTTGTCCTTGTGCTGTTTGTCCTGGCGTTGTTCCGTGCGCTCTATCTGATCGACGTCATCGCCGGACTTACGCTCATTGTCTGCGCCGTGTTTTTTGCCCGTACGTTCGGAAAAAGCAGCAGCAGAGAGCTGCTGCATGTTCTGTTCTCCCCGAGCAGCTTGGCCTTTTACGGCATCGTTATCCTATCTTTTGTCTTTTTGAAAAACGCATGTATTATCAGCCGCGACGATTTAGGCTGCTGGGCGATTGAGGTCAAGAGCATATTTTTCTATAACGGCTTTGCGCCGAAGTTCAGGAACGCCGCCTACTCATTCGGTCTGTATTTTCCGGGAACATCTTTGTTCCGCTGGTGGACATGTCATCTGTTTGGCTGCGTCAATGACGGGCTGCTTTTTGTCGGCTCATGGTGGCTGCTTATCTTTCTTGCCGCTCCGCTGCTTGGCTGCTGCCAGTACGGCATCGTATTCGCGCCGGTCGCGGCGCTTGCCGGCAGCCTTCTGTTCCTGCTTCTCCCCGGTACGATAGATTATATTTCCTACGCCAGTATCTGTACCGAACCCGCGATGGGCGCGGCTTTTGCCGGAGCGTTCATAACGCTTTTTGAAAAAGAAAAGCCTAGCAGCATCCCGCGGCTTGCTGCATATCTTTTCATGCTGTGCTTCTTCAAGGCTTCAGGTATGTTTTTCGCGCTCGTTGTGCTGCTGTTCTGCTTTATATACGCCCGCATAGGTCGACCTGAATCGGTAAACGCTGTTGAGGACGCCGCCCTTCTCGATAGTCTCACCCGCCCACGTGAGGTCCTGCGAGCCGCGTTCTGCTTCGTTCCCACCGGTATATGGTATGTCTATTGCCTGATCATGCAGAGGGGCAATTATTACACAGCCTCCATGGAGGCTATGAACGAATACGGCGCAGCGCCCTTTCTGAAAAGCTTCATCCATGGCTTTTTGTTTGAACCGGCGCACTTTACGCACGACGGTGTCTTTGACCTTCCGCTTGCTGCGGTGCTGCTGATCCTCGCACTCATGGCTTTTATCGGATGGCGTGCAGGGCTCTTGAAAGGGAAAAAGTACTGCATTCTGGCGAGATACGCCGGTGTAATAATCGCGGTATATTTCATTGCACTGCTTGCGGTCCACTGCTTTGTGTTCAGAGAGTATGGGTATCTCGAATCCACCTACATGGCGCTTTCCACCGCGCATTACGGCCTGCCGATCTTTTTCGGCGCAATGCTCTTTTTGATTTACAGCATGCTCTCAGCGGCGAAAAGCCGCTTCCGACAGATATCGGTATTGGCTGTATCGCTGGCGTTTGCGATCTCCTGCACCTGTCTTTGGACAGTGTATTACCGTTTTATCAATACAGCTGGTGGAAAGGAACAGTGTGACGGAGCCAATTCCGTTCTTACCGAGCAGTTTGGTGGTCTTCTAGCACTGGCTCATGAAAACAAAGAAGGCCGCTGCCTGTTTATATACGGCAGCAGTCTCGATATGCAGGACACGGCGAGAGCTCGTCTGCAATATCTCTCCGCGCCCTGTTCCGTTATTACGTTTGAGCTTGACACCGAAAGCGAGAATGTTGACAGCAGGTTTTATGAGCTGGAGGCCGTGTTCGAGAAGTCACATCCAAACACAGTCTATGTCATGCAGATTGGAGAGGAGCTGCTGAGTGAGCTTGTCCCCCAATGGATCGCGTCCGGTGTAACCGTGATCTGCGAATAGTCGCGCCGCGTCTGCCGGCCTCAAAGAAGTCCCCAGCCGCGTTCTATGAAATGAATGCGGCCGGGGCTCACTTGTGCGCTAAATGTGCGCCAAATTTTAGTTCAGAATTATAAAAACATTCCAGATACCATTCGGTATCTGGAATGCTGGCACGCCGTAAGGGATTCGAACCCCTGACCTTCTGGTCCGTAGCCAGACGCTCTATCCAGCTGAGCTAACGGCGCATTTAGGCTCTCAACTGAGAGCTTGTATATATTAGCACAGTCGGAAGAATATTGCAATACCTTTTTTTATTTTCCTTGGGAAATTTTCGTCTGGCAGCGTTCAGCTGTGCGGGACTTACCAGCCCATGGAATCGCACACGGAATCGGCGATGTCGCCGACGGCCTTGAGCGTGCGGCCGACTGCGCTCTTCATGGGGTGCTTCTTGGGACGCATCGCGATCATGGCTGCGCTGCCGACGATCAGCCCCATACCCATACCGACATAGAAATTTCTTTTATTCATTTTTTACACCTCCATAATCAGGTATCTATATTATGTGCGCAAAATGCGTTGATACATCGAGGCAAATTGTGGTAGAATAAAAGCATGAAACAAGTCTCAGCCAAATCGGAGGGATATATATGAGCGTAAGAATACTGGCGGTCGGCGATGTGTGCGGCCAGCCGGGTCTGGATTTTCTGGAAAAGCGCCTGAAAGAATACAAAAAGGAACAAAACATCGCCTTCGCCGTCGTTAACGGTGAAAACGCAAACGTCGTCGGCATAACGCCGCGGCAGGCCGACGCGATCCTCCGCGCCGGTGCGGACGTTATCACGCTCGGCAACCACACATGGACGCGCACAGAGCTTCAGCCCTACCTTGACGAGCGGCGCAAGATCCTGCGCCCGGCAAACTTCGGCCCGCAGTGCCCCGGGCGCGGCATCAACGTATACTCCACGCCGTTCGGCGATGTCTGCGTGCTGAACCTGATGGGGCGCTTCACGCTCGACAGCAACACCGACAATCCCTTTGTCATCGCCGACGGGTACATGGCCGAGATAAAGGAGAAAATCATCCTCGTGGACTTCCACGCCGAGGGCACGAGCGAGAAGCGCGCGATGGGCTATATGCTCGATGGCCGCGCCTCCGCGGTCTGGGGTACGCACACCCATGTGCAGACCTCGGACGCCTGCGTACTGCCGAAAGGCACGGGCTACATCACCGACCTCGGCATGACGGGCGCGGTACACTCTGTGCTCGGCGTCGACCCGGAGCAGAGCATAGGCAAATTCATGGGCGACCCGCCGCGCCGTTACGAGGCCGCGAAAGGGCCGGCAAAGCTTGAGGGCTGCATATTCGAGATAGACCCGGAGACGGGCAGGTGCCTGAGCGCCGAAGGGATAAGGTTAACATGAGCAAGATAAAGATCCTCCATGCTGCCGACCTGCATCTGGACTCCCCGTTTGAGGGACTCCCGGCAGGCAAGGCCGCCATACGCCGCGGTGAGCAGCGCGCGCTGCTGTCGCGGATCGCCGAGCTTACGCGCCGCGAGGGCGTGCAGCTGGTGCTGCTCGCGGGCGACCTGCTCGACAGTGAAAATACATACTACGAGACCGGCGAGGAGCTCTGCCGCTCGCTGAGCCAGATCGCGACACCGGTGTTCATCTCCCCCGGCAACCACGATTTCTACTCGCCGAAATCCGTCTACGCACGCCTCAAGCTCCCGGAGAACGTACATGTGTTCACCTCCGGGGACATTGATTCCGTCACGCTGCCGGAGCTCGGTGCGCGCGTGTACGGCGCGGCGTTCACCGACAAGCGCAGCGGCGCAATGCTGCGCGGCTTCCACGCGGAGCACGAGGACGGCCTAATGAACATCCTGTGTATCCACGGCGACGTGGGCGTCAAGGACTCGGTCTACGACCCCATAAGCGAGGATGAGCTCAGAGCCAGCGGCATGGATTACGCAGCACTCGGGCATGTCCACAAGGCGAGCGGCCTTAAAAAGGCAGGGGACACATGGTACTCGTGGCCGGGCTGCCCAGAGGGGCGCGGCTTTGACGAGACAGGTGAAAAGACCGTTAGCATCGTCACGCTCGGCGACGGCGAGTGCAGTCTTGAGCCCGTATGCATCGCGAGCCGCCGGTACGAGATACTGAAGATCGACGTCACTGGCACCGATCCCCTTCTCGCGATCCACACCTCGCTGCCGGATGAGACGGTGAAGGACGTGTACCGCATCATACTCACGGGCGAATCGGACACGAGCCCCGACCTGAGCCGCCTGCACTATAACCTTGAGGAGCTGTTCTTCGAGCTGCAGCTGCGCGACGAGACGCGCCTGCGCCGCAGCGTATGGGAGCGCGCGGGGGACGACACGCTGCGCGGGCTCTTCCTCAAGAAGCTCCGGGCAAAGTACGACGCGGCGCGCGACGATGAGCAGCGCCGCCGCATAGAGCAAGCCGCCCGCTGGGGACTCGCCGCGCTCGACAACATGGAGGAGGTCGCAAAGCATGAAGATCAATAAGCTGACGGCGTCCTTCGGCAAACTGGAAAACGAGACACTGAGCCTGCATGACGGGCTGAACGTCATATATGCGCCGAACGAGAGCGGCAAATCCACATGGTGCGCGTTCATCATGGCGATGCTCTACGGGGTGGATTCCTCGGAGCGCGCACGCGCGGGCTACCTGCCCGACAAGCTGCGCTACGCCCCGTGGTCGGGCGCGCCGATGGAGGGCAGCATGGAACTGACCGCCGACCGGCGCGATATCACCATAACCCGCAGGACGCGCACAAAAAGCGCGCCGATGCGCGACTTCACAGCGGTATACACCGGCACCAGCGTTCCGGTAAAAGAGCTCAACGGCAGCAATGCCGGAGAAATGCTGACAGGCGTGTCAAAAGACGTGTTCCGCCGCAGCGCGTTCATTGCGCAGGGGACAGTCGCCGTCTCGGGAAGTCCGGAGCTTGAAAAGCGGATAAACGCGATAGTCTCCACCGGCGAGGAATCAGGCTCGTTCAGCGAGGCAGACGAGCGGCTGCGCGCATGGCAGCGCAAGCGGCGCTATAACCGCAAGGGCATGCTGCCGGAGCTTGAAGCAAAAATGGACGACACCCAGCGCCGGCTTGACGACATGGGCGGTTCCATTGAGGACGTCGAGTCCCTCGAAAAGCAGCTCGATGAGACGAAAGCGCGCTGCACTCAGCTTGAGCAGGAGGTCACTGACGCGCGCCGCCGCCAGCGCCGCGAGGCGCTCGACCGGCTGAACGCCGGGCGCGCGGAGCTCCAGCGCAGCAGCGAGGAGCACGACGCGGCAATGACGCTGCTCTCGCAGCGGCGCGAGGAGCTGGGCGCAAGCCCGTTCGGCAGCCGCGAGCCGGGAGAGCTTGAAAGTGAAGTGCAGGCAGACCTTGATGAGCTTGAAGAGCTCCGCGCCGAAGCGGCGAAGAAGCCAAAGCCCCTGTGGGGCATAGTGCTGATGGTGCTGGCAGTCGCGGCGGCGGCGCTGTACACAAGCCTCGACGTACTCGCGTTCATGATCGCCGCGGCGGTGTTCTGCATCGGCGCGATAGTGATGCTGCTGCGCTACGGCAAACAGCGCGGCGAGGCGGCTGCGGCTCTTGAGCAGCAGACGGCGCTGCTGAGGAAATACCAAGCACGGTCGGCCGGTGAGATAAAGACATCGCTGGACGAGTACGAGCAGCTCTGGTCAAGCGCGAAAGAAGCCGAGCAGCAGGAGCTGCATACGCGCCGCGCTTACGAAAATGCGCGCAGTATGCAGAGCAGACTTGAAGAATCGGCGCTGGGCGAGCTTGACTTCGCTTCCGGCGACTCTGAGGCCGCACGGCTCGGGCGCGAGCTGACGGCGGCGCGCGGCGAGGCCGAACGGCTGAGCCAGCAGATTGCAGGAATAAACGGACGACTCGCTGCGATGGGCGACCCACTCGTCCTCTCCAGCAGCCTGAGCTGCATGAAGGAGGAGTACGAGCTCATCTGCGACGAGTACGACGCAATAAACCTCGCCCTCGACACGCTGCGCGAGGCGGACACTGAAATACAGAGCCGCTTCTCCCCGGAGCTCGGGCGCGTAGCTGCGGGCTATATGTCCGCCGTGACCGGCGGGCGCTATTCCGACGTACTCATAAACCGGGACTTCACGGCGAAGGCGCGCACGAAGGACGACGTTGTGGCGCACGATGCGGAGTATCTGAGCGCGGGCACGCTGGACATAATGTATCTGGCGGTGCGCCTTGCGGTGTGCGAGCTCGCACTGCCAGAGGGAGAGACCTGCCCGCTGATAATAGACGACGCGCTCGTGAACCTTGACGAGACGCGCCTTGAACAGGCAATGGCGCTCCTGCGCGAGATCGCAAAGGAGCGGCAGATAATACTTTTCAGCTGCCGCAATACCGGCAGCAAATAAGCGGTATGAAAGCGAGGCTTACAGATGAAATACGATTTTACAACGGTGCTCGACAGGCACGGCAGGGACTCCCTGGCCTTTGACAAGATACCTTTTGCAGGCGTGAAGCCCGACGAGGGCTTTGACACGATCCCGATGTGGATCGCGGACATGAGCTTCGTCGCGGCGCCCCCGGCCATGGAGGCAATACTCAAGCGCATGGAGATGCCGAACTTCGGCTACTTTGCCCTGCCGGACGAATATTTTGACAGCATTATAAACTGGCAGCGCACGCGCAACGGCGTCGAGGGGCTGCTCCCGGAGCACATCGGTTATGAAAACGGCGTGCTTGGCGGCGTGAGCTCGGCAGTGCAGAGCTTCACATCGCCCGGGGACAAGATACTCATCCACTCCCCCACCTACGTCGGCTTCACGCACACGATGGACGACACGGGGCGCGTCATAGTCCACAGCGAGCTCAAGCGCGATGAGAACGGCATCTGGCGCATGGACTACGAGGACATGGACAGGAAGATAAAGGAGAACAACATACATTTTGCTATCTTCTGCTCGCCGCACAACCCCTGCGGCAGAGTGTGGGAGCGCTGGGAGATTGAAAAGGCGATGGAGGTCTATGCTGCGAACGACTGCATCGTCATCTCCGACGAGATATGGTCGGACATCATCATGCCCGGACACAAGCACATCCCGACGCAGTCCGTCTCTGAGGATGCAAGGAACCGCGTCATCGCCTTCTACGCGCCGAGCAAGACCTTCTCTCTGGCCGGGCTTGTGGGCTCCTACCACATCATATACAACAAGTACCTGCGCGACCGCGTCGTCCGCCGCGGCGAGATGAGCCACTACAACGAGTGCAACGTTCTGTCCATGCACGCGCTTATCGGCGCATTCAGCCCGGAGGGCATGGAGTGGGCGGACGAGATGTGCCGCGTCATCGATGAAAACCTTGAATATGCCTGTGATTTCATAAACACGAACTTCAATGGCGTAAGCTGCCAGCGGCCGCAGGGGACGTACATGCTCTTCCTCGACTGCGCGGGCTACTGCGCCGAGCACGGCATAAGCATAACGGAGCTTCAGCACCGCGGCGTGCGCTGCGGCGTTATCTGGCAGAACGGCGAGGACTTCATCTATCCCAAGTCCATCCGCATGAATCTTGCCCTGCCGAAGTCAAGGCTCATCGAGGCTTTCGACCGGCTGAAGAAGTACGTGTTCATCTGAAAGAGCAAACCTGCTCAAAAAACAAAGGGTGCGTGACAATACGTCACGCACCCTTTTGCTTTGTTCTATTCTTTTTGCTCCTCAGCTGTTGAGGTACTTCACGGCGATGCTTGCAAGGCCGTCAGCGCCGGTCTTGATAGCTTCGGGCTTGAAGATGCACTTGGAGCTGTGCAGGGCATAGGTCTCTTCGCCGGTGTACTGCTCGCAGTTGAGCCACATGAGAGCCGCGGGCGTGCCGGTGGACAGGCCGTAGTAGCTGAAGTCCTCGGAACCGGAGGCGGGCTCGTCCAGCCAGACGACGCTGTTTTCGCCGAGCTCCTTGGTGAGAGTATCGTCGATGAGGTCAATGAGCTTATCATCATTCTCAACGCAGGCATAGCCGGTCAGTGCCTGGACATCGACCTTGCAGCCGGAGAGCGTCTCGACGCCCTTGGCGATGGCAAAGGTGTTCTCACGGATGACCTTGGCGGTCTCGTTGTCATAGTATCTGAAGCAGCCGCCCGCGGTGGCGTAGTCAGGGATGATGTTGACACGGCTGCCGCCGCTGATGGTGCCGACGGAGAGGATGGCGGTCTTGAGAGGATCGGTATTGCGGGAGACGACCTGCTGGAGCAGAACGATCAGCTGGCTGAGCGCGAGGATCGCGTCGTTGCCGTTCTGCGGCTGAGAGCCGTGCGCGGTCTTGCCGTGGACATCGAAGCGGTAGATATCAAAGCCGCTGGTGATGACGCCTTTCTTGATGGCGAACTGGCAGTTGTGGTCAGGCGTTGCGGGGTTCATGTGCAGGGCGATGATCGCATCGACATGCGGGTTCTCCATGCAGCCGTACTCGACCATGTGCAGCGCGCCGCCGGTGGTGTCGTTCGGGTTTGCGGCTTCCTCGGCGGGCTGGAAGATGAGCTTCACGCTGCCGGGGAACTTGTCTCTGTTCTCGCAGAGGATGCGCGCGGCGGTGAGCAGGATGGTGATGTGCATATCGTGGCCGCAGGCGTGCATGACGCCCTCGTTCTCGGACGCGAACTCAACGCCTGTCTCTTCGGTGACAGGCAGAGCGTCCATATCGGCGCGGATGGCGATGCACTTGCCCTCGCCCTTGCCGCCCTTTATCAGCGCGACGAGGCCGGTCATCCATGTGCGCTCGACAGAGTCGACACCGTATTCCTTCAGCTTCTCCATAATGAAAGCGCTGGTTCTCTCTTCTTTATACGAAAGCTCCGGATGGCGGTGGAGATCCTCGCGGATGGCTTTCATTTCGGGATAGTATTTTTCGACTGTTTCTTTGAACATTTCAGGTTCCCCCCAATCTCTTTCACTGTTGTAGAGTATATTCCAATTGTTTGATATGTGCAAGTATTCTTTGAATTTATATGCACTTTTACGATAAAAATCGGCGTTCTGTCCCCTCTTTGCGGGGGCAGAACGCCGTGCGCTTGTTTAATATGACGCCTTATTTGCCGAGCATGATCTTGAGGATCTCAACATCAGTGCTCTTCATGCCCTCGCGGCCCATGCGGCCGACGCTTTCGATGGTCTCTTCGACGTTATCCTCGACAAGACCCTCGCCGGGTTTGAAGACTCTGCCTTTCTCGCTCATATCCATGGCGAGCAGAGCCATGCCGACCGCCGTGGCGATCTTGGAGGCGCAGGAGCTCTTCGCCCCGTCACAGACCATGCCGCCGGTGGTGTTGATGGTGTTGGTGATGATGCCGCAGATATCCTCATAGCCGCCGCCGAGCATATAGGCGATGCCGCAGGCCGCGCCGGTGGCAGCGCTGGTCGCGCCGCAGTATGCGGAGAGGCTGCCTATATAGCGCTTCTCATGCAGGGAGATGAGGTTCGAGAGCGCGAGAGCGCGCAGCATCTTGTCCTCGGGGATCTTATACTCCCTTGCATAGACGAGCACCGGCATGGAGACGGTGATACCCTGGTTGCCGCTGCCGGAGTTGATGACAACAGGCATTGCGCAGCCGTTCATTCGCGCATCGGAGCCGGCAGCGGCGTAGGCGCGGGCGCGGTCGACGAGAGTGCTGGACTCCTCGGCGATGGTGCGGCCGACCTCGGCGCCCCACGGGTTCTTGAGTCCCTCCTCGGCAATAGCGCTGTTGCACTTGATCTGATTTTCAAGCACTTCGCGCACGTCGTCAAGATTGACCTCGTTTGCGAAATCATAGATATCGCGGACGTTCAGCAGGCTCTTGTCGGCAGCGGCGGGGGCGGTGCCCTCTTCTTTTGCCTGAGTTGCGTCATAGATGACCTCGCCGTTCTTCTCGATGCGGGTGATGTTGCTGTGGTAGTCCTTGATCTCGACAAGGGCAGTCTGGTCGCCCTTGTTCGCCTCGATGCGGATATAGAGGTTTGCAACGCCCTCGACCAGCTCGCAGTCGCAGCAGTGATCCGCGACCATCTTATGCATGAGGGCAATGTCCTCGTCGCTTACGGAGTGGAGCACGTCCAGGACTCTGGATGCGTCGCCCCCGATGATGCCGAGCAGAGCGGCAGTGTCAATGCCGCGCGCACCGCCCGAGTTCGGGACGGTGACGGCCATGACGTTTTTCACGATGTTCCCGCTGCAATATACCGTACAGTGCTCAGGTATGTCACCGAGCACCTCGCGAAGTTTCGCGCCGGCATACGCGATGGCAATGGGCTCGGTACAGCCTGTCGCCATTGTGAGTTCATCATGGAGCAGTTTTACATAGTTGTCGTATACTTTCTTATCCATTATGATACTCCTTCTGTCTGTGTGTATTTTTCGGCGTATTGTTGTGAACTGTTTACTTGTTGTTCAGGAAATCGTAAGCGAACTGGGCGGTGAGAGCTGAGCCGCGCCAGAGGACGGATTCATCGACGGTGTACTTCTCGTTGTGGTTGGTGTAGATAAGTCCCTTTTCGACGTTTCTGGAGCCGATGAAGGCGAAGAACGCGGGGATCTTCTCCATGAAGAGCGCAAAGTCCTCGCTGCCCATGAGCGGCGGCATCTCGTTATTGACGCCCTCGGGCCCGAAGAGCTTGAGAGCGGCGTTCTGCGCGATCTCGTTGAGTTCGTGATCCTCGTTGATGACGGCTGGGAGCATCGGGCTGAACTCCAGCTCGGCGGTGCAGTCGTGCGCCTCGGCGGTGCTCTTGATGATCTTGTTGAGGTCGGCCTCAAGGTCGTGTCTCAGCTCGCGGGAGTAGGTGCGGATGGTTCCGACGAGCTCGACATCGGGGCAGATGATGTTATACATGCTGCCGCCGTGGAACTTGCCGACGGTGACGACGAGAGGATTGACCGGGTTATTCTTGCGGCTGACGTAGGTCTGGAGAGCTATGACTATTGCGGAAGCGGCGACGATGGCGTCGTGACCGTCCTGAGGCGCGGAGCCGTGGGACTGGAGACCCTTGACGCGGATGGTGAAGTTATCGCAGGAGGCCATGCGGTTGCCGGCAGCAACGCAGACATAGGGAGCATCCAGAGTGCCCCAGATGTGCTGGCCGAAGATGGCGTCAACGCCGTCGAGAATGTGGTGATCGACATAGTACTTTGCGCCGCAGGCCATTTCCTCACCGGACTGGAGCAGGAACTTGACCTCGCCCTTGAGCTCATCCTTCTTCTCGAGCAGGATATGTGCCGCGCCGAGCAGCATGGCCATGTGGTTATCGTGGCCGCAGGCGTGCATGACGCCCTCGTTCTGGGAAGCAAACTCAAGGCCGGTGCCTTCCTTGACGGGCAGAGCGTCGATATCGGCGCGCAGCATGACGGTGCGGCCGGGCTTGCCGGTGTCAAGAGTGGCGATCAGACCGGGATAGTCGGGGAAGGTCTGGATCTCCATCCCCATCTTCTCAAACTCTGCGACGAGAGCCTTGGTGGTCTCCCACTCCTTGAAGCTGAGCTCGGGATGCGCGTGGAAGTATCTCCTGCGCTCGATGATATAGGGTTCGTACTTTTGTGCCAGAGCTTTAATGTCCATAAAAGCCCCTCCTTTATAGAATTTCTAATCAAAAAGGGGACGGCACAACTATTCGTTATGCCGCCCCGTAAGATTACTTATTAAGAAAGTCTGCCGCTACCTGACAGTACAGACAAGCGCCGTTGAGCAGAGCATCCTCGTCAACCTTAAACTTCGGGCTATGGTGAGCCTGGAAGGTGTCCTTTGCTTCGCAGCCGCAGCCGACGAGCGCAATAGCCCCCATCTGGTCGGGAGCAGCATCGATGAAGAAGCAGAAGTCCTCGCCGCCGGTGGTCGGGTCGAAGGCGATCTTGTAGCTGTCATCGTCGCCGTAGATCTTCTTGCAGGCGCCGTCAATGATATCAGCCATGTAGGGATGGTTGACAGTGGGCGTAGTGAGGGTGGTGTACTTGGTCTTGTAGGTGCATCTGTATGCTTCGCAGGTGCCCTTTACGATGCGCTCGATGCGCTCGGGGAACTCGGCAAAGACCTGTCTGTCGAAGCAGCGGGTGGTACCGGCAAGGTAGCCGCTGTCAGCGATGACGTTCCAGCGGGTGCCGACGTCCATGCGGCCGACCGTGCAGACGGCGGCATCAATGGGTCTGTACTCGCGGGAAACGATGGTCTGGAGGGAGTTCACGATCGCTGCGCAGCATGTGACTGCGTCATGGCAGTTGTGGGGCTCTGCACCGTGGCCGCCCTTGCCCTGCACCCAAATCTCGAACTGACCTGCGGAGGCCATTCTCGGGCCGGCCGCGAAAGCGACCTTGCCGGTGGGAACCTGAGTCCAGATATGCTGGCCGTAAACAGCGTCAACGCCTTCCATCGCGCCGTTTTCGATCATGGAGGGAGCACCCTGAGCGGTCTCCTCAGAGGGCTGGAACGCGAGCTTAACGGTGCCGCACAGCTCGTCCTTGACATCGTTGAGGATGTGGGCGGCGGTGAGCATCATAGCGGTATGGGTATCGTGGCCGCAGGCGTGCATAACGCCGTCAACGGTGGACTTGTAGGGCAGATCGTTCTCCTCGGGGACCGGAAGAGCGTCCATGTCGCCGCGGATAAGGATGGTCTTGCCGGGCTTGCCGCCCTTTATGGTGGCCAGTACGCCGGTCTCAAGACCACACTGTACGTAAGGCACGCCTATCTTATCAAGTTCGGACTGGACGAACTTGCTGGTTTCATATTCCTTGGTGCTGAGTTCGGGGTGCATGTGGAGATATCTGCGGGTCTCAATGATGTAGTCGCTGTACTTCTGAGCAGTTTCCTTGATGTTCATAATATGCCCTTCCTTTTCCGCCGCGTGCGCGGCGTCATTGCAGATGAATAAATACTGCTTAAGCTGCGCCGCATGATCTGCATATGCGGCGCAGCCGTTTAGCTATGTAGAATACCGAATCAGAACAGGTTGGTGAACAGACCTGCTATGATAACAGAAGTGATGGTGACGGTAGTGAAGCCGCCGACGATCATGCTGGGGTACATCTCGCTCATGAGGTAATCGACCTCTTCCTTGTTCTCGCCCAGAGCCTTGCAGGTGTTCTCGGTGATGATGGCATTGGGGGGGAAGCCGTAGAGAGCGGTCAGGCCGTTTGCCAAAGCGAGGCAGAAGTCGATCTTGAGGAGCTTTGCAACGACAAACTCAAAGATAGCCATACCAGCAACGCCAATGACGATGAGGAGAAGCATCGGGACGATAACGGAGCCGAGCATCTCAGGGGTCGCAGTCTTGAGACCGTCGAAAACGTACATCATCAGAGCAAACATAACGATGCCGTAGGAGTTGGCCTTGTTGAGGGAGTTAACATCCAGAAAGCCGATGGTGGTGCCGATAACGCCGAGGACCAGAGCCCAGACAGCACCGGAAATCTTGCCGACGCCGGGGAATGCGATGGTGCCGAGCATAGTAGCGAGCCACGCGACAATACCGAGCTTGAAAAGAATCATGACAGCGCTGTTCCACTTCTCAGGCAGAGGCGGTATGAGCTTCTTCTTCTCGGTCTCGGCTGCGGTGCCGGCCTCGTGCTTGTTGGCATTGTCAACAGCGGAGGCGTCGATGGTCTTCTTCTCGCCGGAGCGGAAGCCCTTGAGGAGCTTCTTGCCTTCGAGCTGGAGGCAGAGAGCGGTGAGGGGGTAGCCTGCAAAGCCCTGCACGCAGTACATGGCTATTGCGAAGAGAGCTGCGGCCTCGAGCCCCTTCTCGGCTGCGGCAGTCTGCATGGTGACAGCTGCGACGATGCCGCCGGTGAGAGGAGGCAAACCGGCAACGACGAATTCTCTGCCGATGAGGGGAATGCAGATGAACCAGCAGGCAAGGCACATACCGGCCAGACCTGCGAGGCAGACGACGATCGTCTTCCACTGTTCACCCAACTGCTTGAGGCTGATGATGGTGCCCATGTGGGTGATGAGCAGGTAGATGCCGATGGTGCTGCCGAAGGGGATCAGGTTGGAATCGGAAATAAGGGTCGTCTTGAAAATGCCCGTCCAATAGCCGATCAGCATAATAACCGCCGTGACGAACACAGAGGGAACCCATGCTTTGGTCAGGATGGACACTGCATCGCCTATCAGGTAGGCTACGGCGCATAGAATGAACGCCAGTGCGAAGTTGTACATATTGTTCCTCCTTTTTCTCTTTATTTATTCTACGCCGGCGAGCACGCCGTACCGTATGAATAAATATGTTGGTATTATAGCAATTGCCGGCGGTAATGTCAAGGACTTCAGCAATTTAAAGTGCAAATTTTTTAAGGATTTTCGACATGATAAAAACTTATGACCGTCGCGCTCATCCGTAATGTAAACCGGTTTCTCAGTTTGGTATGCATATTATCAGGATCGTCCCGGAGTTTATTCGCTTTGGGTCTTGACAGGCGCAGAATTTTTGTATAATTATTTACCCTTTAACGAGTTGAGACTTAATAAAAATACCGTCCGCATATAGCAGACGGTATTTTATAAGACAATAATAAATTACTTGATCTCGACGGTTGCGCCGACAGCTTCGAGCTGAGCCTTGAGAGCCTCTGCGTCTTCCTTGGAGATGCCTTCCTTGACCTTTGCAGGGACGGCTTCGACAAGAGCCTTTGCCTCTGCGAGGCCGAGACCGGTGATACCACGGATCTCCTTGATGACCTTGATCTTCTCTGCACCGAAAGCGGTCATAACGACGTCAAACTCGGTCTTCTCTTCGACAGCGGGGCCAGCAGCAACTGCGGGGCCGGCAGCGACGGCAGCGGCGGAAACACCGAAAGTGTCCTCCAGAGCATGTACGAGCTCGCTGAGCTCAAGAACGGTAAGGCCTTTGATCTCTTCGATCATGGCAGCGATTTTTTCACTCATTGTAATTTCCTCCATTAATTATTTGTGCAGCCTGATTATTCAGCTGCGGCTTCAGCAGCGCCGGACTCGATAGAGCCGCCCTTCTGCTCGAGAATCTGACCGAGGCAAACGGCCAGGCCGGTGATGGGTGCGATCATGGTGCCCAGAACCTTGGAATACAGAGCATCCTTGGAGGGCAGAGAAGACATTTCGGCTATCTCAGCGTCGGTAAGGATCTTGCCCTCCATGAAGGCAGCCTTGACGTTGAAACGGTCGCCCAGCTTCTTGCTGTAATCATTGATGATACGGAAAGGAGCGATGGGGTCATTCTCAGCGGTGGCCAGAGAAGTGGTGCCGTTGAGGACATGGTCGAGACCGCTCATCCCCAGCTTGTCCAGAGCCTTTCTGGTCAGGGTGTTCTTGACAACAGTGTAGTTGACATCGTCCTTGCGCAGCTCGGTACGGAGTGCGGTGTCCTCAGAAACGGTGATTCCCTTGTAATCGACCAGGATACCTGCGCTTGCGCCCTTGATGCGTTCAGCCAGAGCCTCGACTATTGCCTGTTTTTCGCTAAGAACCTTTGCATTTGGCATATTGTGTTTCACCTCCACGCGAATGATGGCACGCCCAAAAAGAAAACCCCTGCGTCAAGACGCAAGGGCACAAAAACAATCACGGTAAACCTTGATATTGTTAATGTCCTCGGCAGGATTTACGGGCATGACCCACCTGCTGTCTTTGGAGCGCCATAACAATATAACAAAACTCTTCGTGAAAGTCAAGTATTTTCAATGCTTTTCCGCGTATTTTTTTAGAGCTACGCGGTGATGTTCTTCTTTATGCGGCTTATCGCGTTTTTCTCAAGGCGCGATACCTGCGCCTGCGATATGCCGACCTCCTTTGCGACCTCCATCTGCGTGCGCCCGTCATAGAAGCGCAGGGCGAGGATGTGCTTTTCACGGCTGTCAAGCCGCTTTACGGCCTCCTGCAGTGCGATCTGCTCGAGCCACTGCTCATCGGTATTGCGCGTATCGCCGATCTGATCCATCACGCAGGCGCTCTCGCCGCCGTCGCTGTACACGGGGTCATAAAGGGAGACGGGGTCGCTTATCGCCTCCATCGCAAACACGACCTCCTGCCGCGGTATACCGAGCTCCTTGGCGATGGCCTCGATGCTCGGCTCGCGCCCGTCGGCAGCCGTCAGGCGCTCCTTGGCCTGAAGCACCTTATAGGCGGTGTCGCGCATCGAGCGCGAGACGCGGATGGCGCTGTGATCGCGCAGAAAGCGCCGCAGCTCCCCGGCGATCATCGGCACGCCGTAGGTCGAAAACTGCACGTTCTGGCTCAGGTCGAAGCAGTCCACAGCCTTGATGAGCCCGATGCAGCCGACCTGAAACAGGTCATCCATGCTCTCGCCGCGTCCGGCAAATTTCTGGATGACCGACAGAACCAGTCTCAGGTTCCCCGAGATCAGCTCCTCGCGCGCGGTCTTATCGCCGCCGCGGGCGCGCTCGAGCAGCGCGCGGGTCTCGGCGGATCTCAGCACAGGGAGCCTTGCCGTGTTGACTCCGCATATCTCTACCTTGCCCTGTATAACCGTCACTCCTTTTTATCCGGAGGACGCATAAGCGCCCGTCCAAGAGTGTGGTTATTATTTCCCGTCTTGGGAAATTTGATACGCGGCTTGTGCTCCGCGCCGCCGTGTGGTATTCTAAGGGACGCACGGCCCGAACTATGTCAGGCTAATACCGGTTGCAGAAAGGCATATTATAATAGTGAAGATAACTACACGTAAGCTCGCCGTCTCGGCGATACTGCTCGCGGCGGATGTGCTGCTGACGCGGGTGTTCGCGTTCAACACTCCGCTTATGAAAATCGGCCTCGGCTTTGCCGCGATAGCGCTGTGCGCGATGCTCTACGGCCCCGCGTGGGCGGCGCTCGTCTCCGCGCTGGGCGACCTCATCGGCTCGCTCGCGTTCCCGACCGGCGCGTATTTCCCCGGCTTCACGCTGACCGCCGCGGTCACGGGGCTCATATTCGGCCTGTGCCTGCATAAGCGTGAGCGCTCTTGGATACACGCCGTTATGGCGGCGGCGCTCAACTGCCTGATAGTCTCTTTCCTTGCAAACTCGGCGATGATATCTTTCATCACCGGCAACTCCTACGCCGCGATGCTCGTGACGCGCGCGGTGCAGCTGGCGGTAATGCTGCCGGTGCAGGCGGCGGTACTGCTGCTGCTCACGCGCTCGAAGTTCATTGCAAAGCAGGTCGCGGAATACGGGATGTAATAAGCTCCTAATATACGATCAGCCCCGGACGAACTGTCCGGGGCTGAAGATTTTTATTTACCGTTCTTCTCGGAAGTAGGCAAGGCCGAGGGAGGCGGGGGGCTGATTCTCGCGCTTATCGCGCATGGAGGAGATGACCAGAACGACGATAGTGACGACGTAGGGGATCATCTTATACAGCTCCTTGACGGCGAGGTTCGTGCCGGTGGGCAGGAACAGATACAGGATATACAGGCCGCCGAAGAAGATGGAGGATATCACGCCGACATCCGGCTTCCAGATCGTGAAGATAACGAGCGCGATGGCAAGCCAGCCGCGGTCGCCGAAAGCGTCGTTCGACCAGATGCCGCAGGCATAGTCCATGACATAGTACAGGCCGCCGAGGCCGGCGATCATGCTGCCGACACAGGTGGCGATGTACTTGTACTTCTTGACGTCGATACCGGCGGCGTCCGCGGTGTTCGGGCTCTCGCCGACGGCGCGCAGATGCAGGCCGACGCGGGTGTGCTTAAGTACATAGGCCGCGGCAAGGGCGATGATGATAGCGGCATAGGCAAGGAAGCCGTAGCTCAGAAATATCTTGCCGAACCAGCCGAGCTTATCGGCAAAGGGAAGAGAGCGGCTGTAGTAAGCGCTCGTCGCGGACAGGGCGATGGACGGGACCTCGCTGCCGGTGAGCTTTATGAGCGAGCCGCCGAAGAAGTTGCCGAAGCCGACGCCGAAGGTCGTCATCGCAAGGCCGGTGACGTTCTGGTTCGCGCGCAGGGAGACGGTGAGGAAGCAGTAGAGAAGCCCCATCAGGAGCGACCCGAGCAGGGAGCACAGCAGCGGGATCATTATCGCGAGAAAGCCGCTCATGGCTTCCGCGGCGCCCGCGGACTGCTCATACGCGAATGCGCCGATGACGCCGCAGATGCCGCCGACATACATGATGCCGGGGATGCCGAGGTTGAGGTTGCCGGATTTTTCGGTCAGCGTTTCGCCGGTGCTGCCGAAGAGCAGCGGGATACCCTGAACGACAGCTCTCGGGATAAAGGAAACTATATCAAACATTGCTCAGTCCTCCTTCTTTGCGGCCTTGCGGAAGCTTATCTTATAGCTGATGAAGAACTCGCTCCCGATGATGAAAAACAGGATGATGCCGGTAAGAATATCGGAGAAAGAATGATTCAGGCCGAACGCGGTGGAAATTTCGCCCGCGCCGCGCTCGAGAAACACGAGCAGCAGGGATGTAAAGACCATGATGATGGGGTTGAACTTTGCAAGCCAGGACACCATGACTGCCGTGAAGCCACGGCCGCCGGCAATAGTCGTCGTGACGGTGTGGTTGATGCCGCCGACAAGCAGCAGACCCGCAAGTCCGCAGATAGCACCGGAGAGCGCCATGGTGCGCATGATGACCTTTTCGACCTTTATGCCGACGTAGCGCGCAGTACGCTCGCTCTCGCCGACGACGCTTATCTCATAGCCGTGCTTGGAGTAGTTGAGGTACACGTACACCGCGACCGTCACCACAGCGGCGACGACTATGCTGAGCAGGTACTTGTTCCCGCCGAGCTGCGGAAGCCAGCCAAGCTGGGTGGACTGATTGATGATGCCGATCTGACCTGCGCCCTTGGGGACTTCCCACACGATGATGAAGTACGCGACGAGCTGGGTCGCGACATAGTTCATCATCAGGGTGAAGAGCGTCTCATTCGTGTTCCACTTGGCCTTGAAGAAAGCCGGGATGAAGCCCCACAGCGCGCCCGCCGCGATAGCCGCGACGGTCATGGTGAGGATCAGCATGCCGTTTGACATCTTGTCGCTCAGGCAAATCATCACAGCCGTCGTCGCAAGGCAGCCGGCAAGGGTCTGCCCCTCGGCGCCGATGTTCCAGAAGCGCATCTTGAACGCGGGGGTCACGGCAAGGGAGATGCACAGCAGAACGGCCATGCCCTGGAAAGTGATCCAGCTGCGGCGTGCGGTGCCGAAAGCGCCGCTTATCATCGCGCCGTAAACGGCGATCGGGTCTTCACCGGTCGTGACGGTGGTGACGAGCGCGCACACGAGCAGCGCCGCGACTATCGCGCCGAGGCGGATAGCCCAGGCCTTGTACCACGGCATAGCGCCGCGCTTGGAAATGTGAGCCAGCGGCTCCTGCTTCTGCTTATTCATCGGCCTTGTCACCTCCGAGCTTTGTCATCATCATGCCGACCTCGCGCTTCGAGGTCTTGCGTCCCTCAACGATGCCGCTGACCTTGCCGCCGCAGAGGACGAGTATCCTGTCGGCCAGCTCCAGCAGCACATCCAGATCCTCGCCGACGTATATGACGGCAACGCCCTTTTTCTTCTGCCGGTTAATGAGGTCATATATAGTATAGGAAGAGTTGATATCCAGTCCGCGCACGGCGTAGGCCGTGAGCAGCACGGTGGGTGCGGATGCGATCTCGCGCCCGACGAGCACCTTCTGCACGTTGCCGCCGGACAGGCGGCGCACCGGAGTGGAGATGCCAGGGGTGCTGACTTCGAGATCGTCAACGACCTCCTGCGCAAGCTTGCGTGGGGACTTGCGGTCGGTGAACAGGCCGTGGCCGTGGCGGAACGAGCGGAGCATCATGTTATCCGCAAGGTCCATGTTGCCGACAAGACCCATGCCGAGCCTGTCCTCAGGGACGAACGAGAGCGCAACACCCATGTCCGCTATCGCGAGGGGATCCTTGCCGATGAGCTCATCGGCCTTGCCGTCATCCTCAACATAGCTGATGCTGCCGGATTCGACCGGCTGGAGCCCTGCTATGGCTTCGAGCAGTTCCTTCTGGCCGCAGCCGGATATGCCCGCGATGCCGAGGATCTCGCCGGAGTTTGCGGTAAAGCTCACGTCGTCGAGCTTCACGATGCCGTCGATGCTGCGCACGGTGAGGTTTTTGACCTCGATGCGGGGCTTGGGATCGACGGGATCGGGTCTGTCGATATTGAGAGTGACTGCGTGGCCGACCATCATGTTGGTCATTTCCTGCGCATTTGTGTCCTTGGTGCGCATATCGCCGATGAACTGGCCGTGGCGCAGGACGGCGACACGGTCGGACAGCTCCTCGACCTCGTGCATCTTATGAGTGATGATGACGACCGCCTTGCCGTCATCGCGCATGTTGCGCAGCACGGCGAAGAGCTTGTCCGTCTCCTGCGGGGTGAGGACGGCGGTCGGCTCATCGAGGATCAGGATATCCGCGCCGCGGTAGAGCACCTTTATTATCTCGACCGTCTGCTTCTGGGAAACGGACATGTCGTATATCTTCTGGTTGGGGTCGACCTCAAAGCCGTAGGCGTCGCAGATCTGCTTTATCTTGGCGGAGGCGTCCTTCAGATCGAGCTTTCCGGGCAGGCCGAGGACGATGTTCTCAGCGGCGGTCAGCACATCGACAAGCTTGAAGTGCTGGTGGATCATACCGATGCCGAGGTCGAAAGCGTCCTTCGGGGAGCTTATGACGACAGGCTTTCCATCGATGCTTATCTCGCCCTCATCAGGGAAGTAGATACCGGCGAGCATGTTCATAAGCGTCGTTTTGCCGCTGCCGTTCTCGCCGAGGAGCGCGAGTATCTCGCCCCTGTATATATCGAGCCAGACTCTGTCGTTTGCGACGACGGAGCCGAAGGTCTTCGTGATATTGCGCATTTTGACTGCCGCGATCTTATTGTCCAATACAGTCACTCCTTCATAGTAGTATCAAAATCCAATACCGCATAAGAAAGCATACGCGTTCATCATGTGCTTTCTTATGCGGTGGTCATAGGTAAAAACGGGCAGCGCAATTAAATTGTCATTGCGCTGCCCGCCTGCAGTAACAGTCAGATGCGGTTCAATTAGAATGCGGTGTCAAGAAGGGTGATGCCGTCGATCTTGAGATCGAAGTAAGGAGCTGCGCGGAAAGTGGACTCCTTGAAAGCGCCGTCCTGAACAGCCTCGGTGTCGCCGGTGTAAGCAGCGTCGGTGTCAACGTCTGCGAGGTAGGATGTGACGTGGCCGTCAGCGTCAACGGTCATGGCGTCGGTCACGTTGTCACCGGAGACGGTGAAGACGGAGCAGTCGAAAACCTGGAGCTCGCCGGACTCGAGCTTTGCGGTGACATCAGCAATTGCCTCGGCAGTGCCCTCGGCAGCGACGTTGGTGTTGATGTCGGTGAGGACGACGGAGCCGGTGGCAAGGGTGCCGGTCCAGTCAGCGTCGATGGTCTCGCCGTTCATAGCAGCGGTGATAGCGTACTCATAGTAGGGAGCCCAGTTGATGCGGGAGGAGACGATGAAGGTGTTGGGGCAGGCAGCCTCGGTGGAGCCGTTGTAGGAAACGTTGGGGACACCGGCGGTCTCGCATGCGGTGGGAGCGCCCATGGAGTCAGCGTGCTGGCTGATGAGCTTGCAGCCGTTGCCGATGAGCTTGTTTGCAGCTTCCTTCTCAGCGGTCTCATCGTACCAGGAACCGGTGAAGGTCACTTCCATGGTAGCGGTGGGGCAGACGGAGCGTGCGCCAAGGAAGAAGGAGGTGTAACCGGAAACGACTTCTGCGTAGGTGAATGCGCCGACGTAGCCGATCTTGGCCTCGTCCTCGGTGAACTCACCGTTGGCGATCATCTCGTTGAGCTTGAGACCGGCAGCAACACCGGCGAGGTAACGGCCTTCATATATGGAAGCAAAAGCGTTGTGGTAGTTTGCAAGACCCTCGGTGTGAGCCTTGGTACCGGTAGCGTGGCAGAACTGAACCTCGGGGAATTCCTTTGCAGCCTGGATCATAAAGTCCTCATGGCCGAAAGAGTCGGCAAAGATGACATTGCAGCCGGCATCGGCAAGCTCAGCAGCTGCATCGTAGCACTCCTGACCCTCAGGAATGTTGGTGCGGAAGATGACCTGATCATCGCTCAGGCCGAGGTTTGCGCAGGCTTCCTTGGCACCGTTCATGAAGTTAAGGTCATAGGTGGAGTTCTCATCATGCAGGAAAATAAAACCGACCTTCAGATCGGAAGCGGCAGTTGCGTCGGCAGTGGGAGCCTCGGTTGCGGCAGCGTCAGCCGCGGGGGCTTCGGTTGCAGCGGGTGCTGCGGACTGACCGCAGGCGCACAGTGCAAATACCATGCACAGAGCCATGAGCAGAGCAACGATCTTCTTCATTTGTTCAGTCTCCTCGATAATTTTTTATAATTTATCTAAACCGCAATGCGGTGAAGATACGAAAAAAGCACCGGCCGTATTCACTGCCGATGCAAAGCGCACATCAACCCACCGCTGGGGAAGCGGTGAGCCGAAGCTCAACATCGATAGTCCGGTCATTTACGGCGTCCGGGTAGAAACTTCAAATCCATATCATTTGCTATATATCGAAGCGGTATTCAATTGGTTTGTGCCTTTATGCTACCAGCCGCGCGGCAAAAAGTCAAGTATGGTTTTTCTACGATTTTGACATTTTTCGACGCCGGGATTTGTCAATGCTGCACAAGTGCGGCTCAGGGCATATTCTCTTGTAATTTATTGGAAAATATGGTGTTTTAATTAAATGTCAAGCTGGAGCGGTGTTTTTATCCTCAGCAGAATTTGAGGCCGTGGTCGTCCATCGAGGCGATCTTCGCAAGCGACTCGACGCGCATCCCCTGTGAGCGCAGCATGTCGCCGCCGCCCTGGAAGACCTTCTCCACCGCGATGCCCGCGCCGACCACAACTCCGCCCGCCTGCTCGACGAGCGCTTTGAGCCCGACGAGCGCCGCGCCGGTCGCGAGGAAATCGTCGACGATCAGCACGCGGTCCTTAGCCGACAGATATTCTTTTGAAACTATGACGGTATTGGTGTTCCCGTGGGTAAAGGACGCGACCTCGACAGAATAGACATTGTTCGATATGTTCTTCGTCTTGCTCTTCTTGGCAAAAACCAGCGGGCAGGAGAACACATAGCCCGCCATCGCAGCCATGGCTATACCTGAAGCCTCGATAGTCAGGATCTTATTTATGCCCGCTCCGTCATACAGGCGCTTAAACTCAAGCGCCATCTCATACAGCAGCTGCGGGTCTATCTGATGATTGAGGAAGCCGTCCACCTTGAGTATTCCGCCGGGCAGCACCTTTCCGTCAGTCAGTATTCTCTGTTCAAGAAGCTCCATATTATGTCCCTCCGCTCAAAATTTCGTGCCGGAACGTGCCGGAATGAGTAAATGCGTGTATGAATATGTCGTGTATTCTATCCCAAATTTACGGGCTTTGCAAGGGGCTTTATTCAGATTGACACGAAGCCCGTTTTGGAAGTATAATATGCTGATATTTTATCTCCATGGAGGAGCAAATGGACAGCAGGGAAAGAAAGATAATCCTCATCATCGCGCTTATCGTCGCGGCGGCAGTCATCGCAGCCGTGTGCATATATATGTCTCCGGCATCCACCACGGAGGAAAACACGGCAGTCAGTCCCGCCGCATCCGCTTCCTCTGCGCAGGCAGGCACAGACAGCGGCGTTATAATCAGCGAGCTTATGGAGAAGAACCGCGCCGTTCTGCGTGACGAGGACGGGGACTTCTCGGATTGGATAGAACTGCATAACGTATCGGGCAAGGCCGTCAGCCTCAGCGGCTGGCGCATATCCGACAAGTCCGGAGAGCCGGGCTGGACTTTCCCCGACGTCACGATAGAGCCGGGGGAATACCTGCTCGTCTTTGCTTCCGGCAAGGACAAGTCCGGCAGCGAGCTTCACACAGACTTCTCCCTCTCCGGGGATGAGACGGTCTATCTGCTCTCCCCCGCCGGAAGAGTCGCCGATCAGGCCGCGTGCGGCGGGACGGAGGCCGACGTCTCCATGGCGCTCGGCGACGACGGCGAATGGGCTCAATCGCTGTATCCGACGCCCGGCTACGAAAACAGCGCAGCAGGTTATGAGGCCTTTCAGGAGACGCTCTCCCCTGCCGGTGCGCTCGTTATAAGCGAGGTCATGGTCGCAAACACCAAAACCTATTACGCCGGCGCTCTCGGCTACTGCGACTGGGTCGAGCTGAAAAACATTTCCGATTCCGGCATTTCACTCTCGGGCTACTGTCTATCCGACAGCCTCAAGGACCTTGGCAAGTACGCGCTGCCCGATTCCGTTCTCGCCCCCGGAGGGACGATCATTATCCTCTGCGGCGCGGATGACGACGGCAGCGGTGCATACAACCTTGCTTCATTCTCGCTCAACTCCGCATGCGAACAGCTCTATCTGAGCCGCGGCGGGGAGATCGTCGACTATGCCGCTCTGCGCGACATCCCATATGAGTGCAGCTTCGGCCGCATGGACGGGGAAAACGGCTGGTTCTATTTTGCAAATCCCAGCCCCGGCGAAGCGAATGCCTACGGCGCGCGCCGCGTGTCGGCAAAGCCGGTAAACCTCACGCCCGACGGCGTTTTTGACGGGGTCGGCAGCGTGACCGTGGAGCTGTCCGGCAACGGCACCGTCCGCTATACGCTCGACGGCTCGACCCCGACCGAGGACAGCCCCGAATACACCAAACCGATAACCGTCGACTCCACCGGTGTCGTCAAAGCCGTCTGCTTCGAGGAGGGCGCGCTGCCCAGCCGCACGCTCATGCTGAGCTATATCATCAACGAGGGGCACAGCCTGCCCGTCGTCAGCCTTGTCTCCGAGGATACTGCCGAGTTTTCGCAGATGTATAACGGCCCGGTAAAGGGCTTAGAACTCCCGGCGAGCATCTCCCTGTACCGCGGCGGCGACGGCTTTACCGCGCCCTGCGGCGTCTCCCTCAACGGCGAGACGAGTCTTATTCTGTCAAAGAAGAATATGTCCCTGCGCTTCCGCGGCTCCTACGGGCAGGAGACCCTGCAGTACGACATCTTCGGCGGCGGAGCAACTGAATTTACGAACCTGCTGCTGCGCGCCGGACAGGATCAGGAACAGGCCATCATCCGCAATGAGCTGAGCCAGAGTCTGTGCGAGAAAGCGGAGATGGACGTTATCAACCAGCGCAGCATTTTCTGCGTGCTGTATGTAAACGGTGAATACAGCGGCATTTATACGCTCAAGGAAAAGGTGAACAAATATCTCTATGCCTCCGTCGCCGGGGTTGATCCTGACAGCGTCGAGGTCATCGAGGCTCCCGCCGGGTACGGCACGGAGTTCTATGACCAGGTCCTCCTCTTCGCCTACACCAACGACATGAGCCTTGACGAAAATTATGAGCACCTCGCTTCACTGATAGATATGGACAGCCTCATCGACTGGCTGATAATGGAGGGTTTCTGCGCGAATACCGACATCACGAGCGGGAACCTGCGCTACTGCCGCTCGGATCTGGCCGACGGCAAATGGCATTTCATGTTCTACGATCTTGACGCGACCTTTGCCGCGTACGGCGCGACATATGCAAATCTCATGAGCGATTATGGGGTAGAGCACATTCAGGTGTCCTCCCTTATCGTTCCGCTCATGCAGAACGCCGTGTTCAAGGATCGTTTTCTCACCCGCGCCGCTGAGCTTCTGAGCGATAAGCTCTCGAACGAGGCCGTGATAAACGAGATAAACGCCATGGCGGAGGAGCTCTCCCCCGAGGCGGACCGCAACTTTGCCCGCTACGGCAAGGACCACCGCAGCTGGGAGTGGAACATTGAGTATCTCCGGTCCCTTATCAGCGACTACGACTGGCGCCAGCAGAACATTAACGCACTCTGCTCTGTCTTCGACCTGAGCAGCAGCGAGCGCAGCCATTACTTTGGGAGCATTGACGGCGCATGAACAACACGAGGCTGAACTTCAAAAGAAACGAGAAGAAATACCTCCTCTCCCCCGAGCGCTATGAAGCGCTGTGGGCAGAGCTTTCGCCGCGGCTCGTCCCGGACGAATATTTCAGAAGCACCGTGTGCAGCGTCTATTATGACAGCGATGACTATGAGCTCATCCGCCGCTCGATAGAGGCGCCCGTATACAAGGAAAAGCTTAGGGTGCGCAGCTACGGCGTGCCCGCACCCGACGGCACGGTGTTCGTCGAGCTCAAGAAAAAGTTCAAGGGCACGGTCTATAAGCGCCGCGTGCAGACGACCGCGGAACGCGCCGAGGCGTGGCTGTCCGGGCGCTCCGCCGCACCTGAAAACAGTCAGGTCTGCCGGGAGATAGACTGGTTCCTGCATATGCACTCTCCCGCGCCGAAGATATTCATCGCCTGCGACCGCGAGGCCTACGTCGCCGACGGGGCTCCGGAGCTGCGCTTCACCTTTGACCGCGGCATCCGCTGGCGTGAGGATGAGCTCAGCCTCTGCGCCGGTACGCACGGCGCGCCGCTGCTCAATGACGGACAGGTGCTCATGGAGATAAAAATACCGGACGCCGCACCGCTGTGGCTCGCCGGTACGCTCAGCCGCCTTGAGGTGTTCCCGACCGGCTTTTCAAAATACGGCAGCTGCTATAAATCCGGGCTTGTACAAAAATATTTTGATGGAGTGATCACAATTGCTTAACAGCGTCATTACCGAAAGCATCACCCTGCAAAGCTTTCTTATCTGCATTTTTTCCTCGCTTGCGCTCGGAGTGCTCACGGCGCTCGTCTTCACTGCGCACGGCCACCACACCGGCTCGCTCACGCTGTCGCTGGCGATGCTGCCGCCCGTTGTCACGCTCATAATCATGCTCGTCAACGGCAACATCGGCGCGGGGCTTGCCGTCGCCGGCACCTTCGCGCTGGTGCGTTTCCGCAGCGTGCCCGGCAGCGCAAAGGAGATCACAGGGCTGTTCTTCTCCGTCGCGCTCGGCCTTGCCTGCGGCATGGGCTACGTCGCCATCGCGGGGCTGTTCTTTGTGATAATCTCGCTGTTCCTGCTGCTGCTCGAACGCTTCCGCTTCGGTCAGAACAGCCCTGCCGAGCGTCAGCTCAAGATAACCATTCCGGAAAACCTCGACTATGACGGCCTGTTTGACGACCTGCTCAACGAGTACACGCTTGAGCACGAGCTTATCCGCGTGCGCACCACCAACATGGGCACGCTCTATGAACTGACCTACAACATCCGCCTGCGTGGAAAAGACATCAGCAAAGACTTCATCGACGCGCTGCGCTGCCGCAACGGAAACCTCACCGTCAGCTGCGGCCGCGAAGCCGACAGGGACATGATGTAAAATTGCTGATCAAAGAACCAAAAGCCGCGCTGCATTATTATTGCGGCGCGGGCTTTTCAGGCGCATATTTGGAATAATATGGTAATTCGACAAATTTCGACACGATTTCTAAAAAACATCATACCAACTTGTCGAAATCGCTTGAAATACATACCAATATGCAATATTATGTCAACAAATATTCTTGGTTGTTCGACAAAATTCTGTTGTCGCAAAAGTGTTAACTATGGTAAATTTAATGCGACATGACGGTGGAATCCACTTTTAAAAATACTGAAGTGCTCCGCATATCGCATAACGGGAGGATAAAAATTATGGAAACCAAAACGCGCATTCTTGCAGCAGACTCGAACAAGGATTTTTGCAGGCAGCTCACGGAGCTCATCGCCCAGGAGGGCGATATGGAGATCGTGGGTACCGCGTCCGACGGTATGGAAACGCTTGCCTTGCTGTCCGAAGAGAAGCCTGACGTTCTTCTGCTCGATCTGGTGCTGCCCAAGCTTGACGGGCTTGAGGTGCTGCGCCGCCTGCCGGAAACAGGCGCGAAGTGCCGCACGATCGTGCTGTCGGGCTTTGTCAACAACAAGGTCATCAGTGACTGCACCAATTACGGCGTCGACTATTTCATGCCGAAGCCCTGCGATGTACCGGCGCTGCTGACGAGGATCAGGCAGCTGGCAGGACACGAGAGCTATTCCACGCCCGCCGCGGGAATCGACTGCCGTGAATCGTCCGTGGCCGCACGCGACGACGCGCAGCTTGAGGCGGTCGTCACAGATATAATCCACGAGATCGGTGTGCCCGCGCACATAAAGGGCTATCAGTACCTGCGCGAAGCGATCATACTGACCATCAAGGATATGGACATGATAAACGCCGTGACCAAGGTGCTCTACCCGGAGGTCGCGAAACGCTACAACACGACTCCTTCCCGCGTTGAGCGTGCAATACGCCATGCCATAGAGGTCGCATGGGACCGCGGAGATATCGAAACTCTCCAGAAGTTCTTCGGCTACACCGTCTCGAACATAAAAGGCAAGCCCACAAATTCGGAGTTCATCGCGATGATCGCCGATAATCTCAGCCTCCGCCGGAAGCACGCGATAAAATAAGGAAACAAAAATAAGTTCTAAACGAAAAGTTGGGGTAACCGTAAAACGGATACACCCAACTTTTTGTTCAGAATCTTTTATTGGTTGTAAACTAAAAGTTGGGGTACCTGAGTAAACCCGGGTACTCCAACTTTTA
>CAVFGM010000168.1:0-9373 GCA_963621955.1 Bacteroidaceae bacterium | reverse complement strand
GTCCGCCAAAATACTTATCATATATCCGTCCTGCGCGCTCGTGACTCTCGCCGTCGTCTTCCTCGTTCAGATCCCGGCGGTCTGTCTGGTCGGCGGCTTCTTCATCGGCTTCTTTGCGGCGGGCGGCGTGCTCCAGCTCGTCACCTCGGTCGCAAATGAGATGTTCCCCAGGAACCGCGGCGTTATCACTTCGATAGTTATGATCGCCTCGAGCGTCGCAAACTATGCCGTCCTCAACGCCGCGAGCCTTATAACCCGCGTCTCCGGCGTGAACGGCCCGCGATATGTCCTGCTTTTCAATATGTCGGTAACGCTTATCGGCGTCATCCTCGCAGTCATTCTCAACAAACGCATAGACATTGACACGGCAGTGCAGACTCAGCCGGTCAGTGCAGAATAAAAATGGAGGAATAAAGAAATGAGTAAACAGCATCCCATTACCGTCAGTTCATGGACACTTGGCGATCAGTGCCGCTTTGAAGAGCGCGTCAGCGCGGCGAAGGCCGCGGGCTTCGAGGGCATCGGCCTGCGCGCGGAAACCTATGTGGACGCTCTGAACGAAGGCCTTTTTGACAGCGACATCCTCGCCATTCTCGACAAGTACTCCATGCGCGTCACCGAGGTCGAGTACATCGTCCAGTGGGCGGAGGCAAAGCGCTCCTATGAGGAGAAGTACAAGGAGCAGATATGCTTCCATATGTGCGAGCTCTTCGGCGTGAACCACATCAACTGCGGCCTGATGGAAAACTACTCCGTCGAGTGGACGGCGCAGAAGCTCAAGGAGCTGTGCCAGCGCGCCGGAAAATACACCATCGGCGTCGAGCCCATGCCCTACAGCGGGCTTCCCGGAATACGCAAGGCTTGGGAGGTCGTAAAGGGCTCCGGCTGCGATAACGCAAAGCTCATCCTCGACTCCTGGCATTGGATACGCGCCGGGCAGAGCTATGATCCCGCTCTCATGGCGGATATCCCCGCTGAGAAGATCGTCGCCATCCAGCTCAACGACGTGCAGGCACGCGCCTACGCCGCGGCAATACTCCGCGACGAATCCATGCACGACCGCGCTCTCCCCGGCATGGGCTACGGCGACACCGCAGGCTTTGTCGAGATGATAAAGGCCAAGGGCGTCTCTCCCGCCGTCGTCGGCGTCGAGGTCATCAATGACGCGATCCTTGCCACCGGCGTCCCCAATGCCGCAAAGGCAAACTTTGACGCTGTATCCGAGCTGCTCGCCAAGACTTGGTCAGAGATACTCGGTTAATAATAAGGAGGAAGAAAACATGGAAAACAGGATCGATGGACACACCCGGCTTTTCTGCCTGATCGGCTCTCCCGTAGGGCACTCCGGTTCCCCTGCAATGTACAATTACAGCTTTGATAAGCTGGGTCTCAATAACGCATACCTCGCCTTTGACGTTCCCCTCGAAAAGCTTGAGGACGCCGTCAAGGCTCTGAAGCTTATGAATGTAGGCGGCTTCAACATCACTATGCCCGATAAGACCGCCGTGTGCGAATACCTCGATGAGCTCTCCCCCGCAGCCGAAATGATCGGCGCCTGCAACACCGTCACCGTCAGCGAGGACGGCAGGCTCACCGGTCACAATACCGACGGTGTCGGCTTTGTGCGCAACCTTGAAAAGCACGGCGTTTCCGTCAAGGGCAAGAACATCGTTGTCATGGGGGCCGGCGGCGCTGCAACCGCGCTCACCATTCAGGCCGCTCTCGACGGCGCCGCAAAGCTCGTCATCTTTAACCGCAAGACCTCCAAGGGCTATGCGAACGCCGAGCGTACGGTGGCAAAGATCCGCACGAACGTCCCCGGCTGCGATGCCTCCGCAAACGACCTCTGCGACGCCGAAGCCTTCGCCGCAGCAGTCAAGTCTTGCGACATTCTCGTGAACGCCACCAAGGTCGGCATGGCCCCGCTGGACGGCGAGACTCTCGTCGATCCCTCCCTCTACCGTCCGGGTCTCGTTGTTGCGGACACTGTCTACAATCCCCGCGAGACGCGCATGATAAAGGAAGCCGCGGCTGCCGGCTGCACCGTTGTCGGCGGCATCGGCATGCTGCTCCAGCAGGGCGTTGAGGCCTTCCGTCTCTTCACCGGCAAGGAAATGCCGGAGGATGAGGTCGCCGCAAAGTTCTTCAGTTGATACTACGACTTGAATAAAAAGAGGTGCAAATAAGATGAAATTCCCCACCATGTTCAGCCCTATCCAGATCGGTACCGTCACCGTTCCGAACCGCTTCGTCGTTCCCCCGATGGGCAACAACTTTGCCAATACCGACGGCTCCCTCTCCGAGCGCTCCGCGGCATATTACGAGGCGCGCGCCAAGGGCGGCTTCGGCCTCATCACCATTGAGTCCACCGTCGTCTACTCCGAGGCCAAGGGCGGTCCGAGAAAGCCCTGCCTCTTCACTGACGATACCGTTGACAGCTTCCGCGAGGTCGCCGAGCGCTGCCACCGCTACGGCGCAAAGGTGAACATCCAGCTCCAGCACGCAGGACCTGAGGGCAACTCCAAGCTCACCGGCTACCCGCTCAAGGCCGCCAGCGCCATGGCCTCCCACTGCGGCGGCGAGATACCCGTCGCCATGCCGACCGACGAGGTCTACCGCCTCATCGAAGCCTACGGTGACGCTGCCGCCCGCGCCCAGAGAGCCGGGATAGACATGGTCGAGGTACACTGCGCGCACGGTTATCTCGTCAGCACCTTTATCTCCGCGCGCACGAACAAGCGCACCGACGAGTTCGGTGGCTGCTTTGAAAACCGCATGCGTCTCCCTCGCCTCATCATCGAAAACATCCGCCGCAAGACCGGCAACATGCCCATCCTCTGCCGCATAAACGCGCGCGACGAGGGCGAGGGCGGCCTGACCGTTCAGGACGCGGCGGCAGTCGCGGCCTATCTCGAGCAGGAGTGCGGCGTTGACGCGCTCAACGTCTCCCGCTCCATCCACCTGCACGATGAATTCATGTGGGCGCCGAACAACACCCACGGCGGCTTCAATGCTGACCTCGTCACAGAGATCAAGAAGGCCGTCACCATCCCCGTCATCACTGTCGGGCGTTATACCGAGCCGCAGTATGCCGAGCTTCTGGTGCGTCAGGGAAGAGCCGACCTCGTTGCCTTCGGCCGTCAGTCCATCGCAGACCCTGAGCTTCCTGTCAAGGCGCGTACCGGCCACCTTGAAACGCTCACTCCCTGCATCGCGTGCCTGCTCGGCTGCGTGCCGAACATGCTCGCCGGCCGCCCCATCACCTGCGCAATGAACCCCTGCGTCGGCCGTGAGGCGGAGCTCGTCCCCGCCGAGGTGCAGAAGAAGGTGCTCGTCATCGGTGGCGGCCCCGGCGGAATGTACGCCGCGATGATGTGCGCAAAGCGCGGCCATGATGTCATCCTACTTGAGAAGAACACCGAGCTTGGCGGACACTTCCTCGTCGCCTCCTATCCTCCCGCAAAGGGCGAGATCGCCCCAGCGATCCGCAGCCTGATCGTCAGGTGCCGCGAAGCTGGCGTCGATATCCGCCTCGGCGTCACCGTCACGCCCGAGCTCGTAAAAGAGCTTGCCCCCGACGCCGTCATTGTCGCCACCGGTTCCACGCCGCTTATCCTGCCCATTCCCGGTCTTGCGGACTGCGGGTATGTAAACGCCGAGGATATGCTCACCGGTAAGTACAGCGTCGGCAAGAAGGTGCTCATCGTCGGCGGCGGTATGGTCGGTGCGGAAGCTGCCGAGCATCTTGCCGAGCGCGGCCACGCCTGCGATATAGTCGAGATGAAGCCTGTCGTCGGCGAGGATATCATGCCTGAGCCGCGCAAGTACATCATGGCAAGCCTTGAGCACCATAAGGTCGGCCAGTTCACGAATGCCCGCGTCAGCCAGTTCTTCACTGACGGCGTCGCCTATACGAGCACCGTTGACGGCAGCACTCACGAGCTGCGCGGCTATGACAGCATCGTGCTCGCGATGGGCTACCGCTCCAATAACACCCTCTCGGCAGAGCTTGAAAAGCTCGTGCCTCAGGTGATAGTCATCGGTGAAGCGCGTCAGGCTCCCGGCAACTCCATGCTCGCGACCAGCGACGCACTCAACGCAGCCCTTGCAATATAACAAACATTCCCCCGGAAGCTCTGCACAATGCGGAACCTCCGGGGGTGCTTCTATATTCTCCTTTAATTATTCACCCCGTGGTGCGCGTCGGGGCTGCTCATGTCGAGGGCGCGGAAAGTGTATCCGTTCTGCAGCCCCCAGATTATGACGGATTCCACAGCGTTCACGCTGAAGTCCTTTATATCGTGCTGGAGGACAACAGACGCTTTCATGCCGCGGCAGCCGGATTCGATGTTGGAGATGACAACGTCCGTCTTCGTTGTCTCCCCCGCGTCGCCCGAGGACACGTTCCAGTCAAAATACTTGTAGCCCATATCGGTGAGCGCTTCCGTCAGGCGGGACATTATGCCCGGATTGAAATTGCTGACCGTATTGGAGCTGCCGCCGGGGAAGCGGCACAGCTGCGTGTAGCTTCCGGTCTGCTCGTATATGATCTCCTCCATGGCGTTGAAGTCATTGAAGAAGGCTTCCTCGCTGGAATAGATGGTCTTATAGTTGTGAGAATAGCTGTGTACGCCGACGGAGTGCCCCTCGTTCACTTCGCGGGCGATCATGTCATAGTACTTTGGGTTCGCCGCCGTGACAAAGAAGGTCGCCTTCACGTTATACTCCGCCAGCACGTCCAGAAGCTTTGAGGTATAAGGCCCCGGCCCGTCGTCAAAGGTGAGGTAGATGGTCTTGCCATCTGGGTTCACAACGTCCGGCCTGTTCGCCGGGATGACCGTGACGCTGCGCGTCACGCTGACGGACTCACCCGTCTCGCTCGTGAGGCTGTAGACGATCTGATAGTCCCCTGCGATATATGGCACGACGTCGCCCTCCACCTGAACGAGAGAGGTCAGGTCTCTCCCCAGCCCGTCCGACGCCGTATAGCCGGGATCTGTGAAATCGGTGCGTGCGGTGAATATCATGTTCTCGTCGCCGTTCAGGATTATGCGCGGCTCGGTCTTTGCGTACTCGATCTCGCGCACGGCTGTCGCGGTGTTTCCGGACGAATCCGTAACGGTATAGGTCACCTTGTCCTTATCCTCAGTGCGCACGACCTTTGAGGTAAGGTCGCCGTCGCAGCTGTCAAAGGCGGTGTAGCCCTCCTCTTCGTAGCCGTTCATCCAGCTCGCCTCATAACCCTCTATGTGCTTGAGCTCTATGACCGGGGGCGTCGTGTCTATAACGGTGACGTTCCGCTCGGTCACATAGTCCGTGAACATCCAGCGCGTCCAGTACTTCAGCGTGCAGCTGCCGAGCTTCGTAGTATCTACGCTGCCCTCAACTGCGACATGCAGGCGCTTTGTACCCTCGCCGAAGAGCTTGCCGTAGGTCACGGCGTACACGCCCGGATCCTCGTACATTTCGCCGTACTCCTGCGTTATGTTCTCCGAGCCTGTCACGTAAAAGCGCACGTGGCGCGCGTCTATTATTACAGCCAGCGCCGCAATGGCTACGATGTATGCCAGCAGCACCAGCAGTATTACTTTAAGTCTCCGGCGGGTTCTCTCTTTCCCCTGCCGCGTATCTGTCTCTTTCATCTTTATCCTTATCCCGTTCGACGGTTTTTATTAATATTGGTATTATACACCCTTTTTTATGACAATGGAACCGGCGGCGATAAAATCTCTGCTGTCTATTTCTAAACTTTATTTAAGAATTAACACTTTTCCCGGCTTAGTTTTTGTTGATATATGCCAATAATTCTGGTATATTATAGTGTTGTCGGAAGACAAAAATTTATCTCTGCGGCAGCCAGCCGCAGGAAAGGAAGAAACATGAAAAATACCGAAAAAACTATGGACAGGATCGTGGCTCTGTGCAAGAACAGAGGCTTCATCTTCGCCGGCTCCGAGATCTACGGCGGCCTCGCCAACACCTGGGACTACGGCCCGCTCGGCGTTGAGCTGAAGAACAACATCAAGCGCGCCTGGTGGAAGAAGTTCGTGCAGGAGAACCCGTACAACGTCGGCCTTGATGCCGCCATCCTGATGAACCCGCAGACCTGGGTCGCCTCCGGCCACCTGAGCGGCTTCTCCGATCCGCTGATGGACTGCCGCGAGTGCCACGAGCGCTTCCGCGCGGACAAGCTCATTGAGGACTGGTGCAGTGAGACCGCTTTCGAGCTGCCCAAGCCCATCGACGCTTTCTCCCAGAGCGAGATGAAAGACTTCGTCGAGGAGCACAACATTCCCTGCCCCACCTGCGGCAAGCATAACTTCACCGATATCCGTCAGTTCAACCTGATGTTCAAGACCTTCCAGGGCGTCACCGAGGACGCGAAGAACACCGTCTACCTCCGCCCCGAGACCGCACAGGGCATCTTCACGAACTTCGTGAACGTCCAGCGCACCACCCGCCGCAAGCTGCCTTTCGGCATCGGCCAGATCGGCAAGAGCTTCCGCAACGAGATCACCCCGGGCAACTTCATCTTCCGTGTGCGCGAGTTTGAGCAGATGGAGCTCGAGTTCTTCTGCCAGCCGGGCACCGACCTTGAGTGGTTCGACTATTGGCGCAGCTTCTGCCACAACTTCCTGCTCTCCATCGGCCTGAAGGACGAGAACCTCCGTCTGCGCGACCATGACCCCGAGGAGCTCTGCTTCTACTCCAAGGCCACTACCGACTTTGAGTTCCTCTTCCCGTTCGGCTGGGGCGAACTGTGGGGCGTTGCCGACCGCACTGACTATGACCTGACCCAGCACCAGACCGTCTCCGGCCAGGATCTGACCTATTACGACCAGGAGAAGAACGAGCACTATATTCCCTACGTTATCGAGCCGTCTCTCGGCGTCGAGCGTACCGTTCTCTCCGTCCTGTGCGACGCTTATGACGAGCAGGTCGTCGGTCAGGACAAGAAGGGCAATGACGATGTCCGCACGGTGCTGCACCTGCATCCCGCTCTCGCTCCGTTCAAGTGCGCGATCCTGCCGCTGAGCAAGAAAGAGATACTCACCGGCCCCGCAATGGAGCTTTACAATGAACTGAGCCGCGACTTCATGTGCGACTATGACGAGACCGGCTCCATCGGCAAGCGCTACCGCCGCGAGGATGAGATCGGCACTCCGTTCTGCATCACCTTTGACTTCAATACCGTCGGCACCGAGACCGACGAGGCCGACCACTGCGTCACCGTCCGCGAGCGCGACAGCATGGAGCAGGTACGTATCCCCATCAGTGAGGTCAAGGCATACATCTCTGAGCGTATCAAATTCTGAAATCAGGTGAATATATAATGAAGTACGGTTTCATAAAGACCGCCGCCGCGTCCCCTGTCATCAAGGTCGCGGATGCGGAGTATAACGCCCAGCGCGTTATTGAGTGCATCGCGGACGCCAAGGCCAGGGGCGTCAAGATCCTCGTTTTCCCGGAGCTCACCCTCACCGGCTGCTCCTGCTTCGACCTTATCGCCCACCGCGTCATCCTTGACGGGGCAAAGGCCGCGCTCGCAAAGGTCATCGCCGCAACTGACGGCACGGATATGCTCGTCTTCGTCGGCCTGCCCTATGCTGCCGGCTCCCGTATCTACAGCTGCGCCGCCGCAATATGTGACGGTGAACTGCTGGGTCTTGTTCCCAGAGAGAACGTCGAAGGCTCCCACTTCCAGAGCTATGACGACGATGAAGCGCTCGACGTCACCGTCGGCGAGTATTACAGCTTCCTTTCCTCCGACGTGCTGTTTGAGCACGCCTCCATGCCTGACCTGAAGGTCGCGGTAGAGCTCGGCGCGGATATGGACGCGGTCACCTCCCCCGCCCTGCGCCACGCGCTCTCGGGCGCTACCGTCATCGCGCATATGGCCTCCTTCCCCGAGACCGTCACCTCCACCGATGAGGCAGAGCTGAACCTGCGCTATGAGTCGAAGAAGCTGCGCTGCGGCATAGTCATGGCCGCGCCCGGCAAGGGCGAGAGCACTACCGAGAACGTCTATTCCGGTCTGTGCATGGTCGCCGAAAACGGTGTCATCCTCGCCTCCGATGAAAAGGAAAACAGCCTTGCCGTCAGCGAGATAGACATTGAGCACATGATAAATCTCCGCCGCGCAAAGGGCGGCTTCGACGTGTGCGATTATCCGCACTACGTCTGCCCGTGGTGCGGCGAGCTTGAGGACACCACCCTCACCCGCACTTACCAGAAGCACCCGCACCTGCCCGAAAAGGCAGAGGATCTGCCCACCTACTGCGAGCGCATGCTTGATATCCAGGTCTCCGGCCTTGTAAAGCGCATGGAGTACGCGGGTCTTGATCACTGCGTCGTCGGCATCTCCGGCGGTGTTGACTCCACCCTTGCCGTCATGGTCAGCGCCATGGCAGTGAAGAAGATGGGGCTTCCGAGCACGAATGTCATTGCCTGCACTCTGCCCTGCTTCGGCACCTCCTCCCGCACCAAGTCCAACGCCATCGTCGTCGCCGAGCAGATCGGCGCGGAAGTCCGCGTTATCGACATCGGCAAGTCCGTCTACCAGCACTTTGACGATATCGGCCATGCGCATGATGATTACTCCATCGCCTTTGAGAACGCGCAGGCGCGCGAGCGCACTCAGGTACTCATGGACATCGCCAACAAGGTCAACGGCCTTGACGTCGGCACCGAGGACCTCAGCGAGTTTGTCGACGGCTGGTGCACCTATAACGGCGACCATACCAGCATGTACGACGTGAACCTCGGCCTGACCAAGACCCAGGTGCGCGCAAATGTCAGCTATATCGCCGGCAAGACCGAGGACAAGGTCCTCAAAGCTGCACTCTATGACGTGCTTGACTGCCCCGTCACTCCGGAGCTGCTGCCGATACATGACGACCTCATCGAGCAGAAGAGCGAGGACGCCGTCGGCTCTTACAGCCTGCAGGACTTCTTCACCCACAAGATGATGATCTGCGGCTTCTCCCCGGCAAAGACGCTCAAGCTCGCCAAGGCCGCCTACGGCGACGAGTTCAGCGACGAGGAGCTGCTGCGCTGGATCACCAGCTACTGCAAGCGTTACTTCTCGCAGCAGTTCAAGCGCTCCTGCCTGATGGACGGTCCCGCAGTCGAGGCATTCTCCGTCTCACCGCGCACCGGCTTCCTCATCCCCTCCGATGCCGAGAACACCATGTTCCTCAGCAGTCTGGCGAACAGATGAGTTTTATTGCGGTCACCTCTGCCCACTTTGGGCAGAGGTGATTTTTTACTTTGCCAGCCTTTTATTTTTCGTTGCAAGATGGCGGATCTTGTTTTATAATTGACTCACCAAATACTGGAGGTGCAATATGTTTAGCAATGAATACTTAAAGAG
>CAVFGM010000167.1:0-5091 GCA_963621955.1 Bacteroidaceae bacterium | reverse complement strand
GCACAATACGCCTGACGCATTATACGGTGCTGCCATGGAAAAACAAACAACGGAGGCAAAGCCATGTACGATAACATAAGGCAGCAGGATCCCGCGGTCTACGACGCGATGATGCGCGAGCTCCAGCGCCAGAGAGACCATATAGAGCTTATCGCATCGGAGAACTTTGTTTCTCCCGCCGTGATGGAGGCCATGGGCAGCCATCTTACGAATAAATATGCCGAGGGCTACCCCGGTGCGCGCTACTACGGCGGCTGCCAGTATGTCGATGAGGTCGAGAACCTTGCGCGTGACAGGGCGGGGCAGCTCTTCGGCGCGGAGCACGCGAACGTCCAGCCGCACTCCGGTTCACAGGCGAATGTTGCGGTGTATCTCGCTCTCCTCAAGCCGGGTGATACCATCCTCGGCATGGATCTGAGCCACGGCGGTCACCTGACCCACGGCTCCAAGGCGTCCATTTCCGGGAAATACTTCAACGCCTGCTTCTATGGCGTCGACCCCGAGACCGAGACGATCGATTACGATAAGGTACGGCAGCGCGCCGAGGAGTGTCGCCCGAAGCTCATCATCGCCGGGGCGAGCGCGTACCCGCGGTTCATAGATTTTAAGCGCATGCGCGAGATCGCGGACTCTGTCGGGGCGTATCTCATGGTCGACATGGCGCACATCGCCGGTCTTGTCGCAGCAGGGGAGCATCCGAGTCCCGTTCCCTATGCCCACGTCGTCACGACGACTACGCATAAGACCCTGCGCGGGCCGCGCGGCGCACTCATCCTCTGCAAGGAAGAGCTTAAAAAGAAGATAGACAGCGCTGTTTTCCCCGGCACTCAGGGCGGCCCGCTGATGCACATCATCGCCGCGAAGGCCGTATGCTTCGGCGAAGCACTGAAGCCCGAGTTCAAGGCCTACCAGCACCAGACAGTTCTCAATGCTGCGGCGCTCGCAAAGGCGCTGTCGGAGCAGGGGCTGCGCCTTGTCTCCGGCGGCACGGATAATCACCTTATGCTCGTCGACGTGATGAGTAAGGGACGCACCGGCATGGAGGTGCAGGAACTGCTCGATATGGCGAACATCACCGCCAATAAGAACACCATACCATTTGACACCCAGTCTGTGAAGCTCACGAGCGGCATGCGCTTCGGCACGCCCGCGGTCACGACCCGCGGCATGAAAGAGCCTGAGATGGCGCAGATCGCGCAGATGATCGCCCGGCTCATCGATGAGGGCGAGAGCGCCGTCGCGCAGGTAAAGGAGCAGACGATCGAGCTCTGCCGCGCATTTCCCCTGTACCCCGAGATAAAGTAAAAAGGCACAAAAATAAGACCGATGCAACCAACGCTGCATCGGTCTTATTTTTAGGATATCACTCCCACAGGGGCTTGTCGTACATCTTGAGCACGGTGCCGATGCCCTCGGCCTTTGCCTTGAGGTACATCTCGTAGCTTATCATGATGTCCAGCGCACCGAGACCGAGCGCGGAGCAGTAGACGAACTGATCATCGCTCTGGCGGCCCTTCTTCGGGTCAAGAACGAGGTCGGTGAGATCGAGAGTCTGCTCTTTCTCGATCTTGCCCTCGCGGTGCAGGACTGCTACCGGGCGGCTCTCATTGGTTATCATCTGGTTCCACTCGTCAACGACCACGATGTCGCTCTTGAGCACGACTTTGGGATCCACTTCAATCGCGCCAACGGCGACGAGGGACTTGCCGGGTACGACCCAGGACTCATCAATGAATTCTTTGGTCGAGGTGGTCTGGGTGATTATGACCTGGGACTTCTCAGCCGCGGCCTTGGTGTCGGTCGTGGGGATGAGCTCGAGCCAGGGGTACTTGGGCTGGTACTCGTTGATTATGTCCTGTGCCTTGGACATATCGAGGTCGGCAATGTACATCTTCTTGACCTCGGGCATTGCCTCGGCGACTGCCATGACGGTGCAGCGGCCGACAACGCCGCAGCCGATGGAGGTCACGGTGTCGGTGCCGGAGGGCGCGGTGTACTTTGCGAACAGACCAGCGGTCGCGCCGGTGCGCATTGCGGTTATCAGGGTGCCGTTGAGCACGCAGAAAGGAAGCACGGTCTTGGGGTCGCTGAGTATGGTGATGTCAATGCCGTAGGGGATGCCGGGGACCTTGGCGTTCTCCTTTGCTTCGGCTGCCCATTTCATGCCGCCGATGTTCACATCGCCGCCGATGTAGCAGGGCATGCTGTTGAAGAAAGACTGCCAGGTCTGCTTCGTGCTGCCGAGCGGCAGGCCGAGGTGGGATTTGGGCGGGTTGAAGATCTGGCCTTCAGCCATGAGCTTGTGTACCTTTTCGACGGCCGCAAGGGTCATCTTCATGTCGGTCGCGCCGGCCTTTATTGCGTCTTCTTCCTGAAGGTATATGAAAGTAGGTTCGTAAGAATTGAGCATTTTTCTGTCCTCCGTATGTCAAATAATATTAAGTACTTTATTGAGAAAGTTCTGCGTTCTGGGATTCTGCGGGTGCTCGAATATCTGCTCCGGCGTCCCGTCCTCAAGTATCTGCCCGTCGTCTATGAACAGCACTCTTGTGCCGACCTTCTTGGCAAAGCCCATTTCGTGCGTCACGACGACCATCGTGATCCCCGTGCTCGCAAGATCCTGCATGACCTTGAGCACCTCGCCGACCATTTCCGGGTCGAGCGCCGAGGTGGGTTCGTCGAAGAGCATGACGTCCGGTTCCATGGCCAGCGCCCTGACTATCGCGATACGCTGCTTCTGTCCGCCGGAGAGCTTCGAGGGATATTCATCCGCCTTATCTGTAAGCCCGACGCGATCGAGCAGCTTTATCGCGGCGGCTTTGGCCTGCTCCTCATCCTGCTTTTTCACAAGCTTCGGCCCGGCCATGATGTTTTCCAGAACGGTGAGGTTGTTGAAGAGGTTGAACTGCTGGAACACCATGCCCATCTTCTGCCGCAGCACGGTTATGTCCTGACCCTTGCTGCATATGTCTTTTCCCTCAAAGATCACCTGACCGCTCGTCGGCTCCTCAAGCCGGTTGAGGCATCGGAGAAATGTCGACTTACCGCTTCCGGACGGGCCGATTATCACGACGACCTCGCCCTTGTGTATCTGAGTGCTTATTCCTTTCAGGACACTGACGCTGCCGAAGCTCTTGCAGACATCTTTTGTTTCTATGAGTACATCGTTATCTGTCACTGCGCTTCAGCTTCCTTTCAAAAATGTCCAGTCCCTTGCCGGTAATGAGGTTGAGAGCCAGATAGATCATCGCCGAGATGTAGTAGCACGGCAGCGGATTATATGTAGCCGTAACGACTATGCCGTTGTTGTACATAAGATCGCTGATGCCGAGGTACTGGATGATCGAGGTCTCTTTTATCATCGTGACAAACTCGTTGCCGATCGCGGGGAGAATGTTCTTTATTGCCTGCGGCATTACTATATGCATCATCGTCTGCGTCTTCGTCATGCCGATGGAATACGCCGCCTCAGTCTGGCCGAAGTCGACGGCCTGTATACCGGAACGTATGACCTCCGCAACATAGGCCGCGGAGTTCAGCGACAGCGCTATCGCACACGGCAGTGCACGCTCAAGCGCTATGCCGAGCACCATCACTTTCGGGTACGGGATAAAATCAAGCTGGTAATAAACTATGTACAGCTGGACAAGCAGCGGGGTACCGCGCAGGACGGTTATATACAGCTTGCCGAACGCGCTGAGCAGCTTTGACTTTGACATTCGCAGCAGCGCTATTACGCAGCCGAGAATGAAACCGAACAGAACGGTTATCAGCGAGACGATAATGGTCGTCACAGTGCCGCGCAAAAAGTATTGATAGTAATTCCGGAATATTTCCCAGATATCCAAGTCTGGCTCTCCTCTCAACAGTCGGGGGCAAACAGCGCTCGCGGCGCTGTTTGACATCCGTTTTCTATATTTATTCTTCTACACCGGCGGTGACCTGAGCTTCACCCATCCAGCTGTCGAGCTGCTCTTCAGTCAGCTGAGAGAGCATGCAGTTGACGAGCTCCATGAGGCCTGCGCTGTCTTTCTTCATTGCAACGCTCATGCCCTCTTCGGCGACGAGACCGATGTCGACCATATCAAGGCTGTCCTGCATGATGACGTAACCGGAGGCAACAGGCTTGTCAAGGAGCACTACTTCGACCTTACCGGCCAGCAGCTCGGAAACCATATCCTGGACCTTTACAAGGGATACGACGTTTGCTTCACCGGCCAGTTCCTTGGCGCGGGTCTCGCACACGGTGCCCTTCTGGGCCGCCAGGCTCACACCCTGAAGGCTTTCCTTGGTGGTGTACTTGTCTGCGTTCTGCTTCTGGACAAGGATAACATTGTTGCTGAGATAATATTCATCGCTGAAGTCAACTGCCTTCGCACGCTCCTCATTGGAGGACATCGCCGCGAGGACTATGTCAAAGTCGCCCTTGTTGAGGCTGATGAGCAGGTTGTCAAAGCTCATGTCGACGATCTCAAGCTCAACACCCAGCTGCTCTGCCATGTACTGAGCGATGGAAATGTCGAAGCCGACGATCGTGTCAGTGCCGTTTATCTCAGCGTGGAACTCGAAGGGGGCATAGTCGGCAGAGGTGCCGAGCACGAGCTTGCCGTTTGCGATGATCGCCTTTGCCGCTGCGATGCCTTCATCGCTCAGGCTGTTCACCCAATCGGGAACGGCGACATCGGCAGCGGGATCAGTCTTGGAACTGCCGCAGCCGGTAAGCATACCGAGCATGAGCGTGCAGAGGACAAGGATCGATATTATAGTCGTGAATTTTTTCGTCTTATTCATTTTAAAAGTCTCCTCTTTAATTTTATTCATTTTTCTCTATATTTCCCTCGACTTCGTGCATAATTATACAACCCGCTCCAGCTTTTGTAAATTGGGACAAGCTACAAAGCTTGTGAATATAAATTTGCATTTGCTGTATGAATATACCAAAAGCGGACCGGTTAGACTGTCAGAAAACTATGCTGTAAAGCTTGATAACAGAGCAGCAGGGGAGCTTGAGGGGGCAAGGCCCGCCTCAAATTGGATAACCGCCGTCGAGAGTCTTGATATATCAAGACTCTCGGTAACAGCATTTTGAAC
>CAVFGM010000166.1:0-9061 GCA_963621955.1 Bacteroidaceae bacterium | reverse complement strand
GCAGGATGCAGGTCTTGCCCTCGACGTTGCCGATGATGTTCATGACCTCGGACTGATTGGCCTTTTCGCGGCGCTTGTCGACGATGGCCATGTTGACACCGAGCTTCATGGAGAAAGCGCGCACGCGCGCGGTGCTGCCGACGTCGGGAGAGACGACCATAACATCCTCATTGCCCTTGCCGAACATGTTGACGAAGTGCTTTACAAACAGGTGGGAGCCGAGAAGATTGTCCACAGGGATATCAAAGAAGCCCTGGATCTGCGCGGCGTGAAGATCCATCGTCAGCACTCTGTCCGCACCGGCGGTGGTGATAAGGTTAGCAACGAGCTTTGCGGAGATGGGATCGCGGCTCTTGGCCTTTCTGTCCTGACGGGCATAGCCGAAGTAGGGAATGACCGCGGTGATACGGCCTGCGGAAGCTCTGCGCATCGCGTCGATCATGATGAGCAGCTCCATAAGGTTGTCGTTGACGTGGTTGCAGGTGGACTGCACAATGAAAACGTCCTTGCCGCGCACCGGCTCAAACACGGAAACGGAGCATTCGCCGTCAGCAAACTGTGCAACGTCCGCCTTGCCGAGAGTCCTGTACAGCTCAGAGCAGATATGCTCGGCCAGTTCGGGATTGGAATTGCCTGCGAAGACCTTGATTTCCTTGCCGTGTGAGATCATTTCTCTTTTTCCTCCGTAATCGTCTTTATCATTTTATCCTGCCCCGTTTCCGGGTGCATAATCAGTCACATTGATTATAACACCTATAGCGTAAAATTGGAAGAGCTAAGCCGCTGCAACAGCGTTCAAATTGCATATAAAAAAAGCAATTTACAAGCCCTTGTTTTTTGTGTATAATAGTACTCTATGAAATAAATCATTTGAAAGTGGTTGGAACAATGCTTGAATTTGAAGAATATAAGGTAAAGCTCAATAACGCGAAGCCCGGTCTTGAGGATCTGCGCGGCGCGCTGAAGCTCGAAAGCGCGCAGAAAGAGATCGAGGAGCTCGAGGCGGCCTCCGAGCGCGAGGGCTTCTGGAACGATGTGGAGAAATCCCAGAAAGTCCAGAAGCGGCTCAAGACGCTCAAGAATAAGGTCGAGAACTTCCAGAAGCTCTGTGCCGCATGGGACGATATGTACACCATATGCGAGATGGCCATCGAGGAGAACGACGACTCGATGCTCGAAGAGCTGGAGAGCGAGTATAAGCAGTTTTCCGAGAAGGTCGAGGAGACCCGGCTCGGTACCCTGCTGACCGGCGAGTATGACGCGAATAACGCCATTCTCACCTTCCATGCCGGTGCCGGCGGCACCGAGGCGCAGGACTGGGCCTCGATGCTCTACCGTATGTACAACATGTGGGCTGACCGCCACGGGTACAAGGTCAGGGTCATGGACTATCTCGACGGTGACGAAGCCGGCATCAAGAGCGCGACGATCATGATCGAGGGCGAGAACGCCTACGGTTTCCTCAAGAGTGAGCACGGCATACACAGGCTCGTCCGCGTCTCCCCGTTCGACGCTGCCGGCCGCCGCCATACCTCCTTTGCCGCAGTCGAGGTCATGCCTGAGATAAGCGACGATGATAATGAGATCGAGCTGCGCGATGAGGACATCAAGATGGACGTGTTCCGCTCCTCCGGTGCAGGCGGCCAGAAGGTCAACAAGACCTCCTCGGCAGTGCGCCTGACCCATATCCCGACGGGCATAGTCGTGTCCAGCCAGGTGGAGCGCAGCCATTTCCAGAACCTTGAGAACTGCCGCAATATGCTGCGCGCAAGGCTCGCCGAAATAAAGGAGCGCGAGCATCTTGAAAAGATCAGCGACATCAAGGGCGTGCAGATGAAGATCGAATGGGGCAGCCAGATCCGTTCCTACGTGTTCATGCCCTATCAGCTCGTCAAAGACCACCGCACGAATTATGAAAACGGCAATATCGACAATGTTATGAACGGCGATCTTGACGGCTTCATAAACGCATATCTGTCCATGAAAGCTGAAACATAATATCAGGAAAGGTTTTGTTAAATTGAAGTCCCGCGTTAGTGCGAAAGCCTGCGCGATAGCCGCTCTCGGCAGCGCGATACAGGCTTTCGGGCTGTATAATATCCACTCTATCTCCGGTGTCACCGAGGGCGGCATCCTCGGCCTGACCCTGCTGCTGCACCACTGGTTCGGCATTTCACCGGCGCTGTCATCGCTGGTGCTCAACGCCGCCTGCTATATCCTCGGCGCGGCGGTCTTGGGTAAAAGCTTTGTCGTCATGTCGGTGGTCGCCGGGGGCAGCTTTTCGGTGTTCTACTGGGTGTTTGAGCAGTTCCCGCCGCTCTGGCCGGGCATCGCGGATATGCCGCTGCTCGCGGCGCTTGCCGGCGCACTGTTCATCGGCATCGGTGTCGGGCTCGGCGTGCGCATGGGCGGAGCCTCCGGCGGGGACGATGCGCTTGCAATGTCTGTTGAAAAGCTCACCGGGATAGGCATCCAGTGGATATATCTTATAGACGATCTTGTCATTCTTGCGCTGTCGCTGAGCTATATCCCGCTCAGGCGCATCGCCTATTCTCTCCTGACGGTCATCCTGTCAGGCCAGCTTATCGGCCTTGTGGCAAAGAAAAAGCCTGCCGAACCGGAAGCGAGCGCCGCCCCGGCGGAGGAATAAGAATATCAGTCCCACTGCTAATGCAGTGGGACTGAGTTTTTACCTTATGAAGTTGGTCCTGTTCCCGTGCTCGATGGCAGGGAGAGAAACTCCGGAAGCCTTTCCTGCTTCGAAGCATTTGAGCATCCATGCCATGTTCCGCGCAAGGTTGCGCATCGTCTGCATACCCTCGGCGTCCTGCGTGACCTCGCCGGGAGTGCAGCCGTGGGCGATGTTCCAGTAGCTCGACGATACGACCGGCATATTCGATATGCCGAAGTATTTGTTCACCGCATCGAATGATGCGGTCGTGCCGCCGCGCCGCGCTATCGCGACTGCCGCGCCGGGCTTGAATGCGAGGGCTTCTGAGCTGCTGTAAAACACGCGGTCAAGAAAAGAAAGTATGCGTCCGCTCGGGTGGGCGTAATACACGGGCGTGCCGAAGATAAATCCGTCGGCTTCCTTTGCCTTGGCGATGAATTCGTTCACGCTGTCGTCTGTGAAGACGCAGCCCTCATCCGTGCACCTGTTGCAGCCGATGCAGTCGCGCACCGGGGCGGGGCCGATCTGGAAGATCTCATAATCGATCCCCTCTGCCTTGAGCTGCCTGCCCGCCTCCTCAAGCGCGTGATAGGTGTTGCCGTTTGCCTTGCTGCTCCCGTTGAGCATCAGCACCTTCATGTCTCTTCTCTCTCTTTCTCTTTTGTTTTCAGACAGCGCCGCAATTATATCAGCGGCGCTGCTTCAATGTTTTGTTGTGCCCAGCCTTATTACTTCTGGCTGGGGCCGGGGTTATAGTCACCGAAAATCAGATCATCTATATCCATGGTGTACCTCCTGTTTAGTCAGCATACAACCAATATATGCGCGATGTGCCGCATATATGACTGCAGATCAGTCCGAAGTCTTCAGGGTCACGCACACAAGCTCCGGACGGTTGAGAAAGCGCGGTACGGCGATCGAGTTTCCGAGTCCGCGTGAAACGATCATCACGGTATTATTCTCTTCATATACGCCCTTTTCGTATTCCGCGCCGAGCCTGCGGTGCACATCGAGCAGACCGCCGATAAACGGCAGGCGGACTATGCCGCCGTGGGCGTGGCCGCTGAGGACGAGGTCGGCAGGCAGGCCGGGAAAGCCCGTGAGCGTATCATTGCGGTGATATAGCCAGAGGACAAAATCATCCGGGTACTCCCCGCGCAGCCTTGCGGCAAGCTCAGGCGGCGTCTCCATATCGGCGCGGCCGTTTTTGTCCTCGGCGCCGCAGACGATGATGCGCGAGGAGCCGCAGTATAAAGGCTCGTAGGCGTTGCTCAGGAAGTGCGCGCCGTGGCTGAATGCAAGCTCCCTCACCTTATCCACGCAGTGCGCCGCCCATTCATGGTTGCCGTTTATACAGTATATGGGCGCGATGCCCTCAATGCCGCTGAGCAGGCTTTCAAAGGCGGGCAGGTCGGAGGGGTAGGTTATCATATCCCCGAGGATGGCGATCATGTCGGGCTTTGCGTCCGACACGGCGCGGATGGGCCGGCTGTTGCCTTCTCCGAAGCTCATCCCGTGCAGGTCGGAGAGAACAGCGATGCGGAAGCCGTCAAACTCCGGCGGGAGATCATCGAACCGTGCGCTGTATTCGGTTGTCTCGAGGGTGAAGCGGCTGTCCAGAATGATGCAGGCAGTCAGCATGATTGCCGCAGCCGCCGCGGTGAGCTTACGGTTCATTGGCACCTCCGTGATGAATCGCATTTATTTTAACACACATTCATGTCGAAAACAGCATTATATTATAAAACTTATTTTAATAATTTGAGAATAGTCGCAATATGGCTTGAATCGCAGGGAGACTTGCGTTATAATACCTTAGTCTGTTCAGATAGCTTATTACAGCTTACGCATTACGCAAAAATTACGCAAAGGATGAGATGACATAAGATGAGTGCATCGACCGAGAAGAAGAACCGTCAGGCCGCCCGCGAGGCCGGTACTGATAAGAAGATGCTGGCCGCACAGGAAGAGGCCCGCAAAAAGGCGCAGAGCAAGAGACGCTGGACCTTAGGTACCATCGCCGTCGTGCTGCTGATCGCGCTTATTATTTTCCTTGACTCCGGGATCCTGTATAAAACCACGGCCTATACCGTAGGCGACAGGAGCTATTCCGCCTCCGAGCTCAGCTATCACTACGCCACTCAGTATTACAGCACCGCCAACCAGTACGGCAGCTATGCCTCGCTGCTCGGCCTAGATACCTCCACTGGCATCAGAGGCCTCGGCAAGCAGACCAGCCCCTACGGCGGCACATGGAAAGAGCAGTTCCTGACCGCAGCTGAGAACGAGCTGCTTCAGGTCAAAGCTCTGTGCGACTATGCCAAGGCAAACGGCATCGAGCTCACCGAGGATGAGATAGCCGAGGTAGACGCGAACTTTGAGAACCTTGAATCCCTCGCAAAGCTCCAGGGCTACGCCAGCGCCGACAAGATGCTCGCCGCGAACTACGGCCAGGGCGTGACGGTCGAGATGGCGCGCAGCGCCGCTATAGACGCCGCTCTTGCCAACAAGGCCAGCACCGAGAAGCAGAACTCTCTGGAATACAGCTCCGATGAGCTTGAGGCAAAGTACGAAGAGAATAAGGATTCCTGGGATAAGTTCGGCTATGTCTACTACTTCGTAGAAGCTGAGAAGACCACGACCCAGGACGCCGACGGCAACGATACCCAGACCGTCACCCCCGAAGCGCTTGACGCCGCCAAGGCCAAGGCCGACGCGATAGTCGCAGCCTACAACAAGGCTGACGATAAGCTTGAGGGCGAAGAGAAGCTCAACGCCGCGCTCACCGATGCCGGGATCGACGGCACCGCAAACGCCGTTTCCAGCATTTCCGGCAGCAGCATCAGCGTTGCGGCAGACTGGCTCAAGGACGCCAGCCGCAAGGCCGGTGACATCACCTCCGAGGTAAACAGCGGCGAGACCGGTTATAACGTCGTCGTGTTCCTCAGCCGTGACGACAACCACTACAACACCGTTTCCGTGCGCCACATCCTCATAAAGGCCGAGGCATCCGAGGACGGTACTTACACCGATGAGGCCAAGGCCGCAGCCAAGGCTCGTGCCGAGGAGATCCTTGCCGAGTTCAACTCCGGCGATAAGACCGAGGACAGCTTCGCCGCACTCGCGAACGAGTATTCCGAAGATGACGGCTCCAACACCAACGGCGGCCTGTATGAGGACATCTACAAGGGCCAGATGGTTCAGGAGTTCAACGACTTCTGCTTTGCCGGACACAAGGCCGGCGACACCGGCATCGTATACGGCGAGAGCAGCAGCTATGCCGGGTACCATGTGATGTACTTCGTCGGCGAGGGCGAGCAGTACAGCGATTATCTCGCTAAGAACAGCCTGCTCACTTCCGATATGAACGCATGGCTCGAGGAGCTCACCTCCGCTTATGAGACCTCCGTCGGCGGCGGCATCCGCTTCGTCGGCAAATAAATCACATATAAGGCAAACCAGAAGGCCGCCGTTGATCGGCGGCCTTTTTACCATCAGATAACAAGGGGAAAGACTATGAATGAAAGAACTCTGCGCGCGCGGATGCTGCTGGGCGAAAAGGCTATGGAGAAGCTCGCCGGGAGCCATGTGGCCGTGTTCGGGCTCGGCGGCGTCGGCTCATGGTGCGCCGAGGCTCTGGCGAGAGCGGGCGTTGGCCGCCTGACCCTTATTGACCAGGACACCGTCGGCGAGAGCAACATAAACCGCCAGCTCTGCGCTCTCGGCTCCACCGTCGGCATGGGCAAGGCATCCGTCATGGTGCAGCGCGCGCTGGATATAAACCCGGATATAGACGTGAAGTGCATTGAGGGGCACTATGAGGCGGCGGACAGGGAGCGCTTCTTCGGCGACTATGACTACGTCGTCGATGCGATCGATCTTGTCTCCTGCAAGGTCGATCTGATAATGAGCTGCATGGAGCGCGGGATACCGATCATCTCCGCCCTCGGCACGGGGAACAAGAAGGACGCGTCGCTATTGCGGATCGCCGACATTTCCAAGACCAGCGGCTGCGCGCTCGCGCGCGTCGTGCGTCGGGAGCTGCGGCAGCGCGGCGTGACTCACCACACGGTCGTTTTCAGTCCCGAGGAACCGATGGAACCTGAGCAGTCGGAGGCTCCGCCCCCCGGACGGCGCAGCGTTCCCGGCTCGCTCGTATGGGTCCCGGCCTCGGCGGGGCTGCTGCTGTGCCAGCACGTCGTCACCGAGCTGATAAAATGAATACCTGTGACAAAGCACCGGAGGGAGCTCCTCCGGTGCTTTTGATATACTGTTCTTAATCTGTCTTATTCTGCATTGATGCAAATTCCATCGCCATTTTCATGCTGCGCTCGAAGCGCTCCGCCGGGACGAGCGCGATGCCCTCCTCGTCGCTGAGGACGATAAGGCGCGTGCCGCCGGTGAGCCCGAATTTATCGCGCGCATCCTTGGGGATGACGATCTGCCCGCGGTCGCTCACCGTGACAGAGCCCCAGATGTTCTTGCCTTTCGGTGCGGGCGGGATAGTGCCGATGCCGTCGGCAGTCTCGGTCTTTATGAGGCTGTCGATCGTCACGCCGTAGACGGCAGCAAGCATGCTGCACTTTTCAATGTCCGGCACGGTCGCGCCGGTCTCCCACTTGGCGTAAGCCTGACGGGAGATGTTTATTTTTTCCGCGATCTCCTCCTGCGAGTAGCCATGGATATTGCGGAGGATCACAAGGTTTTCCTTGAGCATGTGTTACCGTCCTTTACAGATCGATTTTTTCAAAGCTCTGGCAGGCGCCCTTGAATGAGATCCACGTGATGAGCGCGTAGGCGAGGATCCCGGCAGCGAGCAGCGACAGCTGCAGCGGCAGGAAGTCCGTCCCGAAAGCGTTCAGCGCTTCGAGACCGGGGAAATGATGCAGTGCCTCGCCGAGACCGACGCATATGAATGACACAACGATATAGGCGACGAACGGGCGGCTGAACTTATACGCGGTCTTGAAGAAGCCTCCGACGAAAATAGCGTTGAAGAGCGCGAAGATGAAAAACGCCATGCCGAGGGCAAAGGGGTTCGCGTTCATCAGGGCATTCGACCGGTACACTGCGGAGCCGGAGAGGAGCGTCATCCTTATTATAACAGCAATGCCCATGACAAGCAACGAGCACAGCTCGATGAAGCAGACAAAAAGGTACTTGCCCTTTACAACGTCGCGCTTGGCGAAAGGCAGCAGAGCAGAAAAGAGGATGTCGTTCGCCTCCCGCGCGCTCTGAAAGCTCTGGAATATGCCGAGCGTGATGAAGAACACACCGCACAGGATCGGATAGCCCGGCACGAAGAACATCAGCCCGAAAGCAATGAACAGATATGAAAGCACAGAGGCGCTGAGCCGAAGCTCCTTTATCATGATTTCACGCATTGTTCCCGCTCCTTTCCAAGCGCAGTATGGTCTCCTCGATAGTCTCGCCGTCTTTGGAAAAGCGGCTGACAAATTCGTCCTTTGGCAGCGCCGCGGCTATCTCGCCCTTGGATATGTAGACAATGTCGTCTGCGCACTTTTCGATATCGGAGATGATGTGCGTGGAGAAGAACACCGCAACACCGTGGCTCTTGAGTTCCGCGAACAGGCCGAGCAGCTCATCTCTCGAAAACGGGTCGAGCCCGCTCGTGGGCTCGTCAAGGATCAGCACCTTGGCGTTATGCGAGAGCGCGACGAGGAGATTATACTTGACACGCATGCCCTCGGACATTTCGAGCGCGGTTTTGTTTTCATCGAGCGCAAAGAGCGCAAGGTACCGGCGATAGGCGTCCTCGTCCCATGTGTCATAGCAGCGCTTCACGACCGCGACAACGTCCTTGAGTTTTTTGCGCGGGTACCAGTTGACAGCACCGGTAGAATAGCCGATGAGCTTTTTGATCTCGTTCTCATTATCCGCGAGGGGCTTGCCGAAATAGAAAATTTCACCGCTGTCCGGATGGACAAGGTTCAGCATGGATTTTATCGTTGTGGTTTTCCCGGCGCCGTTTCTGCCGATGAAGCCGGTTATTCTGCCCGCTTCGATGCTGAAGGATGCGTTCTTCAGCGCGAAAGCGGGATAGGTCTTATTGAGGTTACGTACCTCTGCGACGCTCATATATTTCCCTCCCAAAAGTTTTATTTGTATGAATTATGCAACCAAGCGCAGCAGTTTTCAATCAACCGCAGATAACAAATTTTGTAGAGTTTTGTTATGTTTGGTTGCGGGGGAGGGAGAAAATGCAGCACACCATGGGCTGGGCGCAGGAAGTTCTAAATAAAATTTTCGCAGTATCCAACTGCTGGTCGCTCCGCGGGGTAACTTTCTGTACGAACAGAAAGTTACCAAAGAGTCGCACAGGGAGAGGGTGTTTCGACTCCCCCTCTCCCTGTGAACCCTCACCCGCAA
>CAVFGM010000165.1:0-6025 GCA_963621955.1 Bacteroidaceae bacterium | reverse complement strand
TGTCTAGCAGCTTCATTTTAAAGGATTTTTCTGTTATGCTCTACTCTTATTTTTTTCAACATGCTAAAAGTTGGAGTACCCGGGTTTACCCAGGTACCCCAACTTTTAGTTTACAACCTGTATTTTCAACAAACGCGATGCAGAGCAGCGCGCCTGCGAAACACACGGCCGAGCCGATAAGCAGGGTAGCGCGCACGGAGAGACTGTCATACATCATCCCGCCGAAGAGCCCCGCGAAGATAGAGCCGAGGGTCGTCATGCTGTAAGAGAGTGACTGTCCCTTTGCCGAATCCTCAGGGCGTATCGTCAGGCTGACATACTGCACGAGCGCCGGTGTGATGAGTGCGAAAGAACCCGCCTGCAATATCTGCGCTGCATACAGCCCGGGTATGCCCGGCGAGAGCGCAATGGCCAGAGCGCGCAGCACGAACATCATAGCCGCAAAGCGTATCGTTGACGAGCATCTGATACGCCGTGTGATCCTTTCATACATCAGCATGACAGGAATCTCCAGCAGCGCCATCACGCCGTTTATGCTGCCCATATCGGAGGAATCGCCCCCGACGTTGCGCACGATGTTTATCATAAAGTTCGTTATCAGGTTATGTGTGAAGAACAGCACCGCCACGCCCAGCAGCATCATGCAGAAGCGGACGTTTGAGCGCATGAATTCCCAAAGCCCTTTGCCGCCGGCCTTTTCGCCCGAGCCGGATATGGCGGAGGGTTTTCCGAGCCGGACGAATTCGAGACTGATGCGCAGCAGTATCGCCGCCTGGCACGCGAGGATGACCAGCGCCGCGGACGTCAGCACCCCTGTGCCGAGCTTTGCGATGCGCGCGCCGACGAACATGGATGTGAGCGCATAGGCGAGCGAGCCCATTCCACGCGCCGCGCCGTAGTTCACTTCTCCGCCCCAGCTGCCCATGAGAAAGCACAGCTGAGTCTGCATCGGGTTTGCGATTATCGTGGTCGTAAGGTATATGCAGTACATTACCGACACCGCAATGCTCTTGCCCGGCACCAGAAGAAAGCCGATGAGCACTAAAAGCTGCACCGCGATTATGACCCAGAGGGAAGCGAACAGCGCGCCCTCCTTTGATCTGTCGAGCTTTGAGGCGAGCGACGGGGATATGATGAACGCAGCGATGCTGCCGAGCGAGATGACAAGCCCAAGCTCGGAGTTGCTGTACCCGCGCCCTTGGAGGAAAACAGCGGCATAAGCCGAGCATACGCAGAAGCCCATCCAGAAAAAGGCCTGGACCAGGGAGTACTCGATGTTGAGTGCGGTCGATTTCTTTCTCATTTCAAAACCCTTTCAGAAAAAATAAAAAGGTACTTTGGCCGGAGCAAGATTATATCACCGTCGCAGCCTACTTGCAATAAAGAAAAATATCCCTCCGGAACAATGTCCGGAGGGTAGAGGTTTCAGCCTTTAAGCTTCAGAAAACTGCGCTTCACATCGATGTGCACTTTGTCGTATGCGACCTTGCACTCACCATCCAGCGCCCATTCGAGCCCATGCGGGTTCGTGATCTCGATATGGTCGGACTGGAAGAAATCGATAAGCGGGCAGGAATAATCCTGCGAGAGTATGCAGCGGATTATCATATCAAGCTCGAGTATGGTCTTCGGCATCTTAATGAGTATGACCTCGAGCTTGCCGTCGTCGGTGTCCACAATGTCCGGCGGCAGCGTGATCGTACCGGCGATAGAGGTGGAATTGCACACCGCGCCGAATATATAATCGTCCTCATAGTCTACGCCGTTTGCCGAGAGCTTGAGGTGAATGGGTTTTATCTTATATACGTCCTTTATCGCGTCGAGGATATACGCCGTGTGCCCGAGCATGTTCTTCATGTTCTGGTCGGTCGTATAGCTCAGCCAAGAAAACGCGCCGAAAGCGGCGACATAGCTGAAGAAGCTGTCTTCAAAGCAGCCGATGTCAAGCTGGCGGACTTCCTTTTCCGCGATGTTCGCGGCAGCTGTCGGGATGTCTATCGACAACCCGTGTGAGGCGGCAAAGTCGTTCGTGCTGCCGCAGGGGATGTACCCGAGGGCAACCTCCGTGTCGCTTGAGGCAAGGCCGGAGATGACCTCATTGAGCGTGCCGTCGCCGCCGGTGCAGCATACGAGATCATAGTCCGCGCCGAGCTGCGCAGCGATATCCGTTGCCTCGCCGCGGCGGGAGGTGACGGCTGTCGTGACAAGATAGCCGCTGTCCATAAGCCGTCGGATGATCTCTGGGATATAGCGGATGACCAGCTTTTTCCCGGATACAGGGTTGATTATCAGCAGTGCGCGCTTGGAATATTTCTCCTTACAATTCAGAATTTCCTTTTCCATGATTGCTCCTTGAGTAAATACTGCCTTAGTGATTACTTAATAAATGTCCTCTTAGATATTAGCCAGAAGCAGGCACAGATATGCTGTGGGTATTGAGAAAAGCAGACTGTCCGCGCGGTCGAACATGCCGCCGTGACCGGGGATGAGATTGCTGAAATCCTTCACGCCGATCATGCGCTTGAGCAGGGACTCTGCAAGGTCGCCGATCTGCCCCATAGTTGAGGCGAGAAACGCCGTGCCCATGCACAGCCATACGGACAGCGTGTGCTGATCTTTGAAAATGAAATATACTATAAGGCCGACGAACAGCGAGGAGACCGCGCCCGTGACGCAGCCCTCGACAGTTTTGTTCGGGCTGACGAGCGGAGCGACCTTGTGCTTGCCGAACCACTTGCCGCCGAACATCGCGAAGCTGTCGCACACCCAGGTCGACAGACACGCGAGGATGAGCGTGAACGCCCATATGCGGCTCACGCTTATCACCATTATTGCCCCGAACAGAACGCAGGGATAGGTGAGCCCCGCGAGCGTGAAGAGCGCACCCTTGCCGGAGACCTCTTTGTGTATCACCCCCGAGAAAAGCGCCAGATATATGCAGAACACAAACAGTGCACAGTATGCGAGCAGCCCCGTGTCGAACACCGCATATATATCCTGCAGTATTACCAGCACCGCCTGCGCCGCGATGTAGACGAACATCACCCACAGCGTGCAGCGCGCTTCGAGCTTCTCAACATTCTTGCTGAACTCGTATGCGCACAGCCCGGCGACAACGGCAAAGAACAGAACGCGGGTGACAGGGGAGACCAGCACGCAGGTAAAGGTGATGGTCAGCAGGACGACGGCTGAAATAACTCTGGTTTTCAAGGCGGGGACCTCTCTCTCTTCGCTTGCAGATTAAATGAAAATTAAACTTGTTTTCAAAAAATTTAATTTCTCTTAAGATAGCACATTTTTGAAAAAAACTCAATATGCACCGGCAGACTGCTGACTGTCTGCGATAAAGATTTACGATAAATTCATTAATGTTAATTCTTGGTTTAGAGTTGTGCTCGCGGGCAAGCTATGGTATTATAAATAAAGAAGTTAGCAAATAACCGTGATATGTGGAAAAGAGAGGTATATAGAATGTACGAAAATAAAAAGATCCGTCTTGCCCAGGCAGAAGAGCCTATATATCTGCTGCCCTCCATGGCCAATCGCCACGGCCTCATCGCCGGCGCGACCGGCACCGGCAAAACCATCACCATGAAGGTCATGGCAGAGTCCTTTTCCGATATGGGCGTGCCGGTGTTCCTTGCAGATATCAAGGGAGACCTGAGCGGAATGTGCGAAAAGGGCAAGGACAGCGAGGATATGCGTGCGCGCATCGCCCGCTTCGGGCTTGACGGCTTTGAGTATAAGTCCTACCCGACCCGTTTCTGGGACATTTTCGGTGATGAGGGGCACCCCGTCAGAGTGACCGTCAGCTCCATGGGGCCGACTCTGCTTGCAAGGCTCCTCGGCCTGACCGAGATACAGGCGGGCGTACTCAATATCGTTTTCAGAGTGGCGGACGATAACGGCCTGCTCCTGCTCGACCTCAAGGATCTGCGCTCCATGCTCCAGTACGTCGGCGATAACCGCGCCGAGTTCACCACGGCCTACGGCAACGTCTCCGCCGCAAGCATCGGCGCCATTCAGCGTGCGCTGCTCGCTTTTGAGGGCGAGGGCGGAGAGCTGTTCTTCGGCGAGCCTGAGCTTGATATCCGTGACTGGATGCGCACCGACGTTGACGGCCGCGGCTATATAAACATCCTCTCCAGCAAGCGCCTTATCCAGAGCCCGACCGTGTACGGCACGTTCCTGCTCTGGATGCTGACGGAGCTCTTCGAGCGTCTGCCCGAGGTCGGTGACCTTGAGAAGCCGCGCATGATATTCTTCTTCGATGAAGCACACCTGCTCTTCAGCGATGCGCCCAAGGCGCTCGTCCAGAAGATCGTTCAGGTCGTCAAGCTCATCCGCTCAAAGGGTGTCGGCGTCTACTTCATCAGCCAGAGCCCGTCGGATATCCCGAACGAAGTGCTCGCTCAGCTCTCCAACCGCGTCCAGCACGCGCTCCGCGCATACACTCCCGCTGAGCAGAAGGCTGTCCGCGCCGCGGCCAGCGCCTTCCGCGTGAACCCCGCTTTCGATACCGAAACGGCGATCATGGAGCTCGGTGTCGGCGAAGCGCTCGTGAGCTTCCTTGACGAAAAGGGTGTCCCCGGCATAGTCCAGCGCGCCAACATCCTCCCGCCGCAGAGCCTTATGGGCCCTGCCGAGGAGCGCAGAGTACAGAGCCTTATCGTCAGCGATGAGTTTGATATCAAGTACCGCGAGAGCATCGACAGAGAGTCCGCCTTTGAGATCCTCAACCGCGCGAATGAGGAGCTTGAGCGCCAGCGCGCCGAAGCTGCCGCGGCAGCCGAGGAGGAGAAGCTCCGCCTCAAGGAGGAGAAAGAGGCCGAGCGCCAGCGCCTCAAGGAAGAAAAGGCAGCCGAGAAGCAGCGCGAGCGTGAGGAGCTTGCCGCCGAAAAGCAGCGCCAGAAAGAAGAGCTCGCAGCACAGAAGCAGAAGGAGAAAGAAGCTGCCGAGAGGAGCAAGGTCGCGCAGCGCGCGGTTACAAACGCGGCGTCCTCCGTTATGAGCTCTCTCAGCTCCAATATTATCAATTCCATGACCGGCGGCAAGACGACCAGCACCAAGACCATTGCTACCCGCGCCGCACGGAACGCTCTCAGCTCCGTCATGCGCTCCGGCTCCAACTCCATTGTCCGCGGTCTTTTCGGAAATAAGAAGTAAAACAGAACATATAACTATAAATAAGGACGGCCAACACCCGTCCTTATTTTGAAATTAGTATTCATGATGGCCAAGAAAGGAGACGAGAAATGAAACGTAGCTTGAGCCTTATACTTAGCCTGACGCTCGTGCTTGCGCTGTGCGGCTGCGGTAAAGCATCGCGCCCTGCCAGCTTCCCACTTGAGGACGACAAGATCATGGCTGCTGTCACGGAGCTCGGCCTTACGTGGGAGCTGTCAGCGGATGAGTGCCAGTCCTATTCAGAGGATCAGCGCACCTGCGTCCTGCGCGACACGACCGAGACCTACGCTGATGGCGGCAGTAAGCTCATGCGCGCGGCGATCAGCAGCGGCAGCTCCGGCGGCGGGGACTACATGTTCGCAAACTTTGAGGGTACGCCGCAGATGGAAGAGCCCGAGCTCAACTGGGATTATTGGAAAGCGCAGCTGCGCCTGACCGAAATGCTCTGGGGCATGGAGGATGGACAGCTTACAAGTGCTCTTGCAGAAAAGACAGAGCCTGACCGCGTTACATCTCAGAATGTTTCGACGCAGGGGACTATCGAACGCCTCGTCTGGGAGCTCACGCTTGAGAGCGGCGAGCGTATCGATGTCAACTGGCACTGCTATCCGACGACATTCACGAGCAGCGCCCAGACCGGCCGTGAAGTCGACAATTGGGGACAGCGTCTCAGCATAAGGGTCTTTGCGTCCGAAAAGGTGTATGACAACATCATGGAACAGGCGGCGAAGGCAACTGAAAACCAGGCAAAAAAATAAACGTAAAACACCGGATGGAACGCATTGAACCGCACCCCGTCAATAGGACAGTGAAAAAATATAAAGTTATTCCGGCTGAC
>CAVFGM010000164.1:0-18069 GCA_963621955.1 Bacteroidaceae bacterium | reverse complement strand
CGCGCCCATGAAGGCCCACAGATGCATCTGCTCCGCCGCGCGGGTGAGCTGCTCGATCTTGGCCTGATCCTTCTCGTACTTTTTCAGCTTCTCCTCAAAGCGGCGCTGCCGCTCCTCAACGTAAAAGCTGTAGTTGCCGGAGTAAAACTCCGCTTTGCCGTCGACGATCTCGATAGAGCGCTCAACGACGCGGTCGAGAAAATACCGGTCATGGCTGATGGCGAGCACCGTACCCTTGAAGCGGAGAAGATAATCCTCCAGCCACTCCGTCGCGTGCAGGTCGAGGTGGTTCGTAGGCTCGTCCAGCAGGAGAATATCGGTGTCCTCAAGGATAAGGCGCGCGAGGTTCACGCGGGTCTTCTCCCCGCCGGAGAGAGAATCGAAGGGCTGGGCGAGCATTGCCGGGGGAATATCCAGACCGTTTGCCACGCGGCTGCGCTCAACGTCCATCTCATACCCGCCGAGGCGGGCATAGTCGGACTGAAGCTTATCATACTGCTTCAGCAGCTCCGGGGACTGGTCGTGCTCCATGCGCGCTTCAAGCTCGTTCATGCGCGCGGCGACAGAGTAGATGTGCCGGTGCGCGTCGCGCAGCACCTGCTCGACCGTCCAGCCCTCTGGGTAGACGGGTATCTGCGAGATAAGGCCGAGGCGCTTTGACGGGGCTATCGCGACCTCACCCTCATCGTAGCCTATCTCACCGACGAGGATGCGGAAGAGCGTGGTCTTGCCGCAGCCGTTATGGCCGAGGATGCCGACGCGCTCACCGCTGTTGACGGTGAAGGACAGCCCATCCAATATGTTCTTGCCAAGCTCGAAGGATTTGACCAGCGAGCTTACGGATATATCTATCATTTCTGCGTTCCTTATATCTGTATTAGATTACTCTATATTTTCAACTGCCCACTGCAGAAAGCCGTTGGTGACAGCACCGGCGACGGTGATGCCGTAGCCGCCGCGCTCGACGAGCGTTACAAAGGCGTAGGGGTGCTCATCATCCGCGAGGAAGCCGACGAACCACGAGTGCGAATCCCCGTCGCCAAGCTCGGCGGTGCCGGTCTTGGCGCAGAGCTTCAGGCCGGGGAAGTTCACATCGCCGTCATAGTGGTCGACGACGTTGTAGTTCATCATCTGCGTGAGCTGCTTTGCCGTGGCGGGCTCGACGAGCGCGGAGGTCACCGGCTCCTCACCGGAGATCATGTGCGGCTCGATGAGCGTGCCGCCGTTTGCGATGGCGCAGACGTAGCGCAGCATAGCATAGGGGCAGACGGTATCGGTCGACTGCCCGATGCCCGACCAGCCAAGCTCGGGGTCTCCGACAAAGTCAAGCGGGTAGGTGCCCGAGGAGCAGCCAATGCCGTCGAGCTCGTGGGACGAGAGAAAGCCGTATTTTGTGACGTAGTCGATCATGGTCTCCTGACCAAGCATCACGGCGATCTGCGCGAAGGCGATGTTGCAGGAGTTGGAGAGCGCCTGCTCAAAGGTCTGCGTATAGTGCGCGGCCTTGCAGGTAATTGGCACGCCGGCTATTTTATATTCACCCTCGCAGTAGAATGTGCGCTCGTTTATATCGGGGATGTTCTCGATAGCGGCGGCGGCGGTGACAAGCTTGAAAGTCGAGCCGGGGGTGAACGCGGCGGAGAGGCAGCGGTTGAGGTAAGCCCCGTCCGGGACGCCGTTTTCTACATCGAGCGGGTCGACTGTCGGAGTTGAGACCATGCCCAAAAGCTCACCGGTCTTATAGTTGCAGACGAGCACCGCGGCGTTATGCTCAGTGTCGAGAAGCTCATATATTTTATTGTTGAGCCTTGCGTCAATCGTGAGGGTGAGGGTGCTGTTCTCGGCGTGCGTCGTGCCGGTGAGGAGGCTGAAGCCGTTCACATCCCGGCGGTAGCGCGAGAGAATGCCCGTGCCGGTGCGCCCCCAATAGTCGCCGGTGACATGGTAGTTTGACATCCGCGTCTCGGCGTCTGGTGAGAAGAACTCGTCCGCCCCGCCGAAAGAGGCGAGGACTATCCCGCTGCGGTCGAGCAGCATGCCGGTGGAACCGGAGTTCGAGCGGGAGAAGTACAGCGCCCAATCCTGCCCGTGGTCGATGTAGTTGAGGACGTACACGATCATGCCGAAGATAACGCCGGCTGCGATAAGCAGCACGCAGAAGGCGCGGTTGGTTATTTTTCGCACGGCTGCCACACCTCCCAGTTTGCAGGATCGTCATCCGGAGCATAACCGTTATCGGACGCGCCGGGGGTATCGTCTTCATCTTCATCGTCCTTGCCGCGCCCCGGTCGGACGGCAAAGCTTGCGTTGCGCCGGGTGTCAGAGCTTTTGATAAAGGCCATGAGCATCCAGCAGGAGATAAGCGAGGTGCCGCCGCGGGAGACGAACGGGAAAGTGACTCCCGTAAACGGCAGCAGGTCGAGAGAGCCGAAGACATTGAGCGCAAGCTGCACGAGCAGCATACTCATCGCAGCGCAGGAGGCGATTGAATAATACGCCGAGCGCCCGCGCCGCGCGCTGCGCACGGCGAAGAAAGCAAGTACCAGCACTGCGAGCACCATTATGAGCCCGATGATAAGCCCCTGTTCCTCGCAGATAACGGCAAAGACCATGTCGGTATTCGCGGCGAAAATGTCCTTGAGCCAGCCGCCGCCCGCGCCCTTGCCGTACAGGCCGCCGGAAGCGGCGGCGGACATGGCGCGCGTCTGCTGGAAGCCCTTGTCGTAAATATCCTCCCAGGCGTGCCCCCATGTGGCGAAGCGCTGGGCGATATAGGGCTTTACGCTGACGGCGAGAAAGCCCGCGAGCCCTGCGCCGGTCACGGCAAGAAACACCGTCGCAATGGAACCGGAGCGCAGGTAGGAGATAACGAGGAAGGTCGCAAAGAAAATGAGCGCCGTGCCGAAGTCCCCGATGAGGGCGAGGGAGATGACGCAGAAGGCCGAGAAGCCGATGAAAGTATAGAGGTTGTTCTTACGATAGAGCCTGTCAAGCGTCGAAGCGCCGGCATAGATATAGCCGACCTTGACAAGCTCGGACGGCTGGAACGAAAATCCGCCGAACTCGAGCCAGTTGCGCGCGCCGAGGACAGCATCGCTTGCAACAATGTTGACGGCCATCAGCAGGACTGCCAGTGCTGCTATCGGGATGCGCGCGGCGGCTGTGCGGCTGAGCTTGCGCAGCCACCAGCCCATGAGCAGGAACAGCAGCACCGCCGCGACAGTGAGGACGATCTGCTTATACATATCGTCCGGAGTGGACGAGGCGGCGACGGACATGCCGAGAGTGGTGAGGTAAAAGGCGAGAGTTTCAATCTCAAAGCCTGAGCGGTTCATAACGCGCATGGCGCTGTAGCAGCACCACTCCAGGGCGATGAGCGCAAAGAAAGCAAGCGCGATTGCAAAAAGCTGCTCACCGGAGGAGGTGACGCAGTGCTGAAGCAGAAGCGCAAGCTGGAAAAGCGTGAGCTCAAAGAGCGTGACGGCGGGGGAGACGCCCTGCCCCGCTGCAGTGCGGACGGATTCGTAGCTTTCCTTATCGTCGTGGCTCAGCTCGTGAAAGCGCAGTGACTCACCGGCGATATTGATAAGGTCGCCGTGCTGCACGGGCAGGCCGTGCCCGCCGGCCTTGACGCCGTTGACCCAGACACCGCCCTTTGAGAAGATATCATAAATGCGCCACAGCCCCTTGTCATTGCGCGTGAGCACGGCGTGGGTGCGGCTGACGTTCGGATAGATAAGGCGGACATCGCATGAGAGCGTGCGGCCGATGACGTTCTCCCAATGCGTGAGGGTATAAGTCTGCGATTCGTGCCAGAGATATCCCCAGACCTCGGGCTCATAGCGGTCGGAGAGCATGGAGCGGATGCAGCGGACGATAATGACGAGCGGGTATATTCGGTCAAGGCGTCCACCGTATCACTCCTTTCTTGGAAAATGAAAATTACAGATCGAGCATATAGAGAAGAGAGTCCCTGTCCGGGAAGCTGTACTCGACCGGCAGCTCGGACGAACTTATCCGGCGGAAACCGGCTCTCTCATAAAAGCGGTGCGCGGATTTGGCAACGGAGGGGGTATCAAGAATGATGTGTTTTATGCCGCACCCCTCAGCAAAGGCAAGAAGCTCATTATATAGTGCGAGCCCCAGCTTTTGTGAACGGTATTCGGGTGCAACAAAGAACTTTTTGAGCACGGCGCAGTCATGTCCTTTTAACATCAGACCGATCGTACCGACGACGCGTTCGCCGTCCAGTGCGAGCCAGAACTCACCGCCGTGCTGCTGATAGCTCGCGTGGATATCCAGAAGATCGGGCTGCTCCTCAAGTGTCAGACCGATGCCGTATTCATCGTTCTGGATGTTAAGGATAAGCTCTGTGATCTGAGAGGCATATTTCCCACTGTATTTTTCGATGTGCATATACGTGTACCTCACTTATCGCATACCAATTCCAATAATATCACAGTATAGCACATTCGACTGCCGGTTGACAACTGCCGCGGCATAAACTACAATACGCTTATGGACAAAAAAACAAAAAAATGGATAATCATTCTGACAGCCGTGGTGATAGCAGGGCTGGTTTCATACTGCCTTGCGATGAGCACGGGAGGCGGTACTGTCGCGGTGATCTCGATAGACGGAGAGGAGTACGAAAGGATCGATCTGTCAAAGGTCACGGAGAGCTACGATATCGAGCTGAGCACGCAGTACGGGCACAACACGGTGCATGTCGAACCGGGAGCAATATCGGTCACGGCGGCGGACTGTCCTGACCGCGTCTGCGTGAGCCAGGGCCGGATAAGCCAGAGCGGGATGCCGATAGCCTGCGTGCCGCACAGGCTCGTGATACAGATAGAGGGAGGCGAGATCGACGGCTAAGACGAAGAAGCTATGCTTCATGGCGGTGCTGACGGCGATAGCGCTGACGATATTCATGATAGAAAACCAGCTGCCGTCACCGGTGCCGATACCGGGAATAAAGCTCGGCCTTGCAAACATTATAACCCTCACGGCGATGGCGATACTCGGCAGGAAAGAGGCCGGGGCGATACTCGCGGCGAGGATAATAATGGGCGCAATATTCGCGGGCAGTCCCTCGACGTTCATATACAGCGCGGCCGGGGGAATACTGGCGTATATCGTGATGTGCGTGACGATAGGGCTGTTTAAGGAAAACCAGCTCTGGATAGTCAGCGCCCTTGCGGCAATCGCGCATAACGCCGGGCAGCTCGGCGCCTGCGCGCTCATAGTAAAGACACCGGGGATCTTTGCCTATGCGCCGATACTTGCGGCGTCCGGTGTAATAACGGGCGTGTTCACCGGTTTTGCGGCGATATATCTCATCCGCGCGGTGAAGAAATTGAAGCTGTGAATTTTATTGATTTGACTATTTGCGCGAAACGGGTATAATAAGTACACATATATAATTTGAATTGGAAAGGCAGATTATTGATATGAGCGAATGCACACACGATTGCTCCACCTGCGGCGAAGCCTGCGCTTCCCGCGAGCCTGAGAGCTTTCTCAAACCGCTTCACGAGGGCGCGAGCGTAAAGAAGGTCATTGCTGTCGTCAGCGGCAAGGGCGGCGTCGGCAAGTCCCTTGTCACGAGCCTGATGGCCTCCGAGATGCAGCACCGCGGCTACAACTGCGCGGTGCTCGACGCGGACATTACAGGCCCGTCGATACCGAAGTCCTTCGGCATCCACCAGCACGCGACCGGCACGGAGGAGTACCTTATCCCCGTCACGACGAACTCAGGGATACAGGTCATGTCCATCAACCTCATCCTCCAGGATGAGACAGAGCCTGTTGTATGGCGCGGCCCGGTCATCGCGGGCGCGGTCACGCAGTTCTGGACGGACGTGATGTGGACGGACGTTGACTATATGTTTGTCGATATGCCTCCCGGAACGGGCGATGTGCCGCTGACGGTGTTCCAGTCCCTGCCGATAAGCGGGATAGTCATCGTCACGACGCCGCAGGATCTTGTCGGGATGATAGTCGCAAAGGCCGTGAATATGGCGGATATGATGAAAGTCCCGGTGCTCGGCATTGTCGAGAACATGAGCTATTACAAGTGCCCGGACTGCGGCAGTGAGCACTCCATCTTCGGCGAGAGCAAGGTCGAGGCGTTGGCAAAGCAGTATAACATCCCGCACTTTGCAAAGCTGCCGATAGACCCCGTTATCACCACAATGGTGGACGCGGGCGAAGTGGAGTCCGTGAGCGGGGAGCATATCGCGCCGCTGATGGACAGCATCGAGAAGGAGATATGATATGCGCATAGCAGTTGCATATAAGGACGGAGAGATTTTCGAGCATTTCGGCCACTGCGAAATGTTCGCGATATACGACTATGAAGACGCGGACGTGAACAAGTGCACCAAGCGCCTTGTCGAGACGGCGGGACGCGAGGGGCACAAGGCTATGAGCGACCTGATGCGCGAGGAGAAGATCGACGCGGTCATTGCCGGGAACATGGGCGGCGAGGCAAAGGCGCTCCTGCTCAGCTACGGCATTATTCCGATAGTCGGCTACTGCGGCAGCGCGGACGACGCAGCTGACCTGCTCATCACCGGGAGACTGCCGATAGTTGACCCCGGCGCGGGCATGGGCTTTGGCGGCGGCTGCTCCGGGAGCTGCGGCGGATGCAGCGGCTGCGGAACGAGCGACGAGGGCTGCGCCTGCGGAGACGACAGCGGAAGCTGCGGCTGCGGCTGTCACTGAGCGGAATAGAAATCATAACGCCCGCTGCGATATTGCAGCGGGCGTTAAACTTATTATTTCTCAAGCATGACCACGCATTCGATGTGCTCGGTATAGGGGAACATATCGACCGGCTGGATGCGACGGAGCTTATAGCCGCCGGAGAGGAGCGCATCGAGGTCGCGGCGCTGGGTGTCGATATTGCAGGAGATATAGACGATGCGTTTCGGCGCGCATTTGAGCAGCGAGGAAAGAAAGCGCTCATCGCTCCCGGCACGGGGCGGGTCCATGAAAACAACATCCGGCTTCACCTTATCCGCGGCCATCTGCTCCATGTATTTCCCGGCGTCACCGACGGTGAACCAGCAGTTTTTGACGCCGTTCAGGCGGGCATTCGCTATCGCGTCGTTCACCGCGTCGCGGTTTATCTCGACGCCGATGACCTGCTTTGCCTTATCCGAGGCGCTGAGACCGATGGTGCCGATGCCGCAGTAGGCATCGAGCACGGTCTCATTTCCGGTGAGACCGGCAAGGCCGATGGCGGTGAAATAGAGCTTCTCGGTCTGGACGGGATTTATCTGATAGAACGAGCGGGAAGAGATGCGGAAACGCTTGCCGCATAGCACGTCCTCGATATAGCCGCTGCCGTAGATGACCTTTTCGCGCGTGCCGAGGATGACGGGGCCGAAACGGTCGTTGATATTGAGAACGACGGTGGTGATCTCAGGGTGCTTTTCCAGCAGCTTCTTGAGAAAAGGTTTCTGGAGCTTGAATATCGGCGAGACGGCGACGAGAACGACCATGACTTCACCCGTAGAGAAGCCGCGCCTGATGAGGATGTGCCGCAGCCAGCCGCTGCCGCCGCGCTCATCGAAGACCTGTATTCTGAACTCCGGGAGCATGCGGCGGATATCGACGATGATCTCATCGGCGAGCTTATCTTCGATCATGCACTCGTCGACCGGGACGATGCGGTGACTGCCGGGCTGATAGATGCCGGAGATGGTTTTATTCTTCGCGCGGTCATAAGCGAGGGCGGCGTGGACCTTATTGCGGTAATGCGTCGGATCGTCCATGCCGATTATGTTTTCAACATGCCCGAGCTCGCCGAGCACCGAAACGGCGCGGCGCTGCTTGTGCAGGAGCTGCTCGGCATAGGGGAGGTTCTGGAGCTGACAGCCGCCGCACTTGCGGAAATTCGGGCAGGGAATATGTTTCTGATCCATTGTGATCTCCAATAAAAGTAATTTATTACACACAATATACCACATTACCGGGGCTTTGCATAGCGCCGGGCGGAGGATTTATGGATATAATTTACCGGGACGAAAGCATAATAGTGTGCATAAAGCCGGCGGGAGTGCTGTCGACAGATGAGCCGGGAGGACTGCCGGAGCTGCTGCGCCGCGAGCTTGGGGACGAAAAGGCGGATGTACGCACGGTGCATCGGCTCGACCGCGCGGTGAGCGGACTGATGGTGCTTGCGCGCAGCACTGCTGCGGCGTCAGAGCTGAGCCGTCAGGTACGCGAGGGCGAGTTTGAGAAGCACTATATGGCGGTCGTCCACGGTGAGGCCGCGGAGAGAGCAACGCTTACCGATCTGCTCTACCGTGACAAGGCGCGGAAGATGACCTTTGTCACCTATGCCCCGGCAAAGGGCGTGCAGGAGGCCGTGCTCGATTATGAGCGGGAATGGTACGCGGAGGGTCTGAGCGAGGTTTACATAACACTGCACACCGGGAGGACGCACCAGATACGTGTGCAGTTTGCGTCACGCGGACTGCCGCTTGTCGGGGAGCGTAAATACTGCGAGCCGCGCGACGAGTGCCCGCTTGCACTGTTCTCCTGCGAGCTTGGCTTCACCCATCCCGCAACGGGCGAGCGGATGCGCTTTGGGGCGGAGCCGCCCGAAGAGTGGCCGTGGACGGCGAATGTTTGACATTTTGCAAATTAGTGTATAATTCTATTGCCAAAGGCAGGGAGTGCGTGTATAATAAACTTAAAAATTTTGAAACAGTTTGACTGGAGCGTTGAATGGAAACTCTTGAATTCATCCTTGTGATCGCCGCCGCATACGTTATGGGTTCGCTCAGCATATCGATATTCATGTCGAGCCGCGTGCTCGGCAGGGACATCAGAAGAGTCGGGAGCGGCAACGCCGGGGCAACCAACATGGCGCGCGTCTACGGAATGAGCGCGGGTGTGCTGACCCTCGGCGGCGACATGTGCAAGACGGCGGCCGCGATGCTGCTTGGCTATCTCACCCTCGGCGACAGGGGCATGGCGGCGGCAGGCATGGCCTGCATGGCGGGGCACTGCTACCCGCTGCTGCACGGCTTCAAGGGCGGAAAGGGAGTTTCCGCGGGCGCGGCGATAGCGCTGTGCATCGACTGGCGTGCGGGGCTGCTGACAATAGCGGTGTTCGCCATCGCGGCGCTGTGCTCAAAGAAGGTCTCTTTTGGCTCGATATGCGCGGCGCTGTCACTGCCGGTATGGGCGCTGGTGCTGGAGCTGTCACAGCCGCGGTGCGCGCTGGCAATAGTGGGGATGTGCCTCGTAGTCATACGGCACAGGGAGAATATAAAGCGCCTGATAAGCGGGACGGAACCTGACTTCAAAGCAGGAAAAGGCAAGCGGGTCGAAAGAGACTGAGAGACAACATAATTCAGTTGACATAATTATAAAATCGAAAGCCCTGCATGAGTATATGCGGGGCTTGAAAAATTCCCGGAAAAATAGTATATTTGTTGCATCATAAATAAAGGAGTCGGAGCAATGGATAATAAGTACACTGCCGGTATCGACAAGTTCATAAATGACAACAGAGAGAACATCATCAGAGACATCGCGCGCCTTGTGGCGATAAACAGCGTCGAGGGCGAGGCAGAGCCCGGCGCACCTTTCGGCAGGGGACCGAAGCAGGCGCTGGAGCTTGGGCTTGAGATATGCCGCGAGCTGGGGCTCAAGGCTGTCAACTGCGAGGATAAGATCGGCTACGGCCAGATCGGCGAGGCGGAGGATTACCTCGCCACCATCACGCACCTTGACGTTGTCCCCGTCGGCGAGGGCTGGACGGGAGACCCGTTCACGCTGCGCGAGCGCGAGGGCTATATTATCGGCCGCGGCGTCATGGACGACAAGGGGCCGTCGGTCCTGTGCCTGTATGCACTCAAGTACCTTAAGGACGCTGGCGTTCCGCTGCGCTACAGCATCCGCGCGCTGCTCGGCACCAATGAGGAGACCGGCATGGGCGACGTGGAATATTACCTTGACAATTACAAGGCACCTGTGTTCTGCTTCAGCCCGGACTCCGGCTTCCCCGTCTGCAACGGGGAAAAGGGCATATGCAACCTGCGCATCGTCTCCAAGACGAAGCTTGACAAGATAGCGGACATCCGCGGCGGCGTCGCGGGCAACGTTATTCCCGGCAAGGCCGAGGCATGGGTAAAGGGCGCAGAGCCCGCAGCTACCGAGAGTGTCGCCGTCGAGGCCGACGGCGAGCTGTGGCACCTCACCGCAAAGGGAATCGGCGGCCACGCATCCAAGCCCGAGGGCACGGTGAACGCAATCGGCGTGCTGATAAGCTACATTCTTGAAAACAAGCTTGCGGGCGAAGAGGAAGAGAAGTTCCTGCGCCTGCTAATGAAGCTGCATGAGAGCTGGGACGGCAGAGGCCTCGGCGTCGACGCTGACGACGGCAAGTTCGAGCCGCTCACGATAATCGGCGGCGTGATAGGCGTTGAGGACGGGCATATTTTCCAGACTGTCGACAGCCGTTATCCTACCAACACCAGCGGCAAAAAGATTGCCGACACCATCGCAGCGCTCGCGGGAGAGCTGGCGCAGATAGAACTCAAGAGAGACACCGCTCCGTTCTACATGAGCATTGATAACCCTGCGGTAAAGGTCTGCATGGACGTATACAACGACGTCACCGGCGAGGACGCGAAGCCCTACACGATGGGCGGAGGCACCTATGCGCGCGATTTCCCGAACGGCGTGTCCTTCGGCCCGGAGCACCCGGAGCGCAGCTATCCCGACTTTTTCGGCCCGATACACGGCGCGGACGAGGCGGCAAGCATTGACGAATTCATGGAGGCGCTGAAGATTTACATCCTCGCGCTCATCGAGCTTGAAGCGGTAGAGTTCTGAAACTGATAACATCCGGGGAAGCCTTCACGGCTTTCCCGGATGCTGTATAGACGGACTTTTCCGGCAGTATTTAACATTTTTTTAACCTTTATTTTGTGCCGACGGTTATAATCTATATCAGTATAAAAGCAAACATATATTATGAAAGAGAAGGGCAGAATAAGCTATGAGTAAGAGAGCTCTTGTTGTTGAAGACGATGCGAACATTGCGGAGCTGCTGAGACTGTATCTGGGTAAGGATGGCTTTGACGTTATGATCGCTGCCGACGGCGGAAAGGCGGAGTCCAGCTTCGATCTTTTCTCCCCGGATGTCGTCCTGCTCGATATCATGCTGCCGGTCAAGGACGGCTGGCAGATATGCAGGGACATCAGGAAAAAGTCCTCGGTGCCGATAATTATGCTCACCGCAAAGGGTGAGACCGCGGATAAGATAAACGGACTCGATATGGGCGCGGACGACTATGTAACAAAGCCTTTCGACGTCAAGGAGCTGCTCGCACGCGTACACGCGGTCATGCGCCGCACGGACGCGGACGCGCCGGTCGAGAAGAAGCTCACTTTTGATAAGCTGGTGATAAACCTCGAGTCTTACGAGCTGATAGTCGACGGCGTGAAGATAGACACCCCGCCTAAAGAGATGGAGCTGCTGTATCATCTGGCGGCTTCTCCCAACCGCGTTTTCACGCGCAATCAGCTGCTTGACGAGGTATGGGGCTTTGACTACTTCGGCGATTCCAGAACCGTTGACGTACACGTCAAGCGTCTGAGAGAGAAGCTCGAGGGCGTATCCGACAAATGGTGCCTCAAGACCGTGTGGGGCGTGGGCTATAAGTTCGAGGTCCACGAATAAGGCTCCGCCATGAAGAGTATTTACCTCAGAAACTTCACCGCGACGGCACTGCTGGTGCTGACCTGCTTTATCCTTGTGGCGTTCTCGTTCGTTGGGATAGGCAGGCTGTACCTCATACGCGAGTATAAGAGCGACATGGTCGCAAGCGCGGAGGAGGTATCGCGCACGGCGGCGGCGGTGGGTCAGAACGACTCAATGAACAGCTGGCTGCTGAGCATGATAATAAGTGCGATATCGCGCTCGACCGGGAACCATATCTTCATCACCGATGCAGCCGGACTTGTCATGTCCTGCTCCGACCAGACACCGATGTGCAAGCATTACGGGACGCTGCTGCCGGAAGATATCATGGCCGAAATAAAAAGCGGTCAGGAGACGGAGATAAGCACGCTCGGCGGGATGTACACAAAGCCCCGCTATATCGTCACCCACGAGATAACACGGGAGACGGACGGCGAACTCATGGGCTATGTGTTCGTAACGAACGCGCCGGATAATATACTCAACAACTGGTCTACCTTTGTGCTCATTGCGACAGTCATCGCGGTGCTCGTGCTGTGCATGTCGCTTGCGGTGTCGCTTGTTTACTCAAAGCGCATGGCGCGGCCTCTGGACGAGATCGCGGCGGCATCGAGGAAATTCGCGAGAGGGGACTTCTCCGTGCGCGTAAAGCAGCAGGAGGACCCGACAGACGAGATGGGCGCGCTCATCGACTCGTTCAACAAGATGGCTGACTCTCTCCAGAACGCGGAGAACCGCAGGAGCGAGTTTATCGCGAACGTCTCACACGAGCTGCGCACGCCGATGACGACGATCGCCGGATTTGCCGACGGCATACTTGACGGAACCATCCCGAAGGATCAGGAGACAAAGTACCTCACATCCATAAGAGATGAGACGCGCAGGCTCTCCCGCCTTGTGCGCGATATGCTGGACGCTTCGCAGACGAGAGCCAGAGCCGCCGACCCGAGCAAGCGCACGGTGTTTGACCTGACGGAGCTCGTGCTTCAGACGCTGCTCAGCTTTGAGGCGCGCGCGACGCAGAAGAACCTTGACGTTGACCCGCAGCTGCCGGAGAACCACATAATGGTCATCGCCGACAAGGACGCGATAACGCGGGTCATATACAATCTGCTCGACAACGCCGTGAAGTTTGCGACTCCCGGCAGCTGCCTCACGCTGAGACTGTACAGGGACGCGCAGAAGGCCTACGTCTCGATAAAGGACATAGGAGAAACGATACCGCCGGACGATCTGCCGTTTATATTCGACCGCTTCCATAAGTCCGACCGCTCACGAAGTCTTGACAAGGACGGCGTCGGGCTGGGGTTGTATCTGGTGAAGTCGATAATCAACAGCCATGACGAGGACATAGCCGTGAAGAGCGAGGACGGGGCAACGGAATTCGTCTTTACGCTCAAGCTGGCCGATAAATAGAAGGATTAAAAGATATGAGCAATATGCAGGACTGGTATGCTCCGCTTGCGGAGCGTACTTCACCGGAGAGCGAAAAGAAAAAGAGGAAGCCGGGCAAGGCGTCATGGCGCATCGGCGGGGCTATACTGCTGGTCGTGCTGCTTATCGCGGCAAGCTCGCTGATATTCTCCGGATCGAATCAGAAAACCGAAGCGCCGTTTATAAGCGGCGACGGTATGCCGGACGACTGGAACGATTACCTCGAGAACTATTATCAGGTGACCGAGAGCAAGGACGCAGAGATAAAGCTGCCGCGCGCGGAGCTTGTGCCTGACTTCAAGGTGGCGATCTCCAGCGAGCGCGGCAAGGAGCTGAGCCTTCAGGAGCTGTATGACCAGTGCTCAAAGTCGATAGTCGCGATAAAGGGCTATCAGGACGGTGTTGACGGCTACTACTGGGGCAGCGGCATCATCCTCTCCAGGGATGGGCTGATACTCACGAACACCCATGTCATTGAAAACTGCGACACGGCAAGCGTGACGCTCTATGACAACAGCAGCTACGCGGCGACGCTCGTCGGCGCAGACAGCACGAGCGACATTGCGGTGCTCAAAATAGATGTGTCCGGTCTGACGCCTGCGAGCTTCGGCGACAGCGCCGAGCTTGCCGTCGGCGATAAGGTCGCGGCGATAGGAAACCCCTTGGGAGAGACTTTCCGCATGACGCTGACCGACGGGATAATCTCCGCAATAGACAGGGGCATCAGCTATAACGGCCACAGCATGACACTGCTGCAGACCAACACCGCCATCAACGAGGGCAACTCCGGCGGCGCGCTGTTCAACATGTACGGTCAGGTGATCGGCGTGACGAACATGAAGATGATGTCCTCATACTCAAGCATAGAGGGCATCGGATTTGCGATACCGTCGTCGACGATCGCTGCGGTCGCAGATTCGCTGATGCAGTACGGCGAGGTGCGGGGACGCACGGCGATAGGCATCACCGTCGGCGCGATACCGGAGAACGTCACGAGCCACTATGATCTGCCCACTGGGCTCTATGTCTCGGCAGTCGAGGAAAAGTCCGATGCCGCGGCAAAGGGCATACAGCAGGGGGACATCATCACCGCCGTGAACGGGAACCCGGCCTCCTCGACGAGCGATATCCTCACCGTGAAGAACACCCTCAGCGTCGGCGATACGATCACCTTTACGATCTGGCGCGACGGAGAGACCTTTGACGTCGACGTCACATTGGTGGACGAAAACGATCTGAAATAAACAGAGAACAAAGCAAACCACCCTCGTAACCGCAGCTGCGGTTACGAGGGTGGTCGTTTATCTGAATCTGTATCAGCGGCAGACGAAGCAGTGCCACTCCTCTTCGGACTTGTGGTCGAGAATTTCAAATCCGTTGGAGATGAGAGCGGCTTCGGTTTCCGGCCAGCGGTGCTCGATAATACCGGAGCAGATGAACACCGCATCCGGAGCCATGAACTGACGCACGACGGCCGAGAGGGGAATGATGACGTCGGCAACGATGTTCGCAAGCACGAGCTGGTACCCGCTGCCGATGCGCGCGCGGAGGGAGGCGTCGGCGATGATATCGCCGGCCCATGCCGTCATTTTATCTGCGCCGAGGCCGTTGAGCGCCGCGTTTGACATCACAACATCCGGAGCCTTGGGGTCGATATCCACGCCGAGGCAGCTGTCACAGTCAAGAATGAGTGAGCCGATGCCGAGAATGCCGCTGCCGCAGCCGAGGTCGAGCACGCGCACGCCGGGCTTTGAGAACTTTTCGAGTGCGGCAAGACACATGCGTGTGGTCGCATGGCTGCCGGTACCGAAGATAAGGCCAGGGTCGAGCCTGAGCGGGAGACGCCCGTCCTGCGGCGCTTCCTCCCATTCAGGCACGACGACGAGCTTTTCGCCGACCTCAATGGGCTTATAATACTCACGCCAGTTGTTCTCCCAGTCGCTGTCCTCAACATAGCTTGTAGTAACATCGTCATAGGCGGCGTTGATGCGGCGGAGCACGGCAAGGCCGTCCTCATCGTCGGTCAGGTAGCACTTGATGCGGCTGACGCCGGCAAACTGGTTTTCAAGCTCATCATCCACATAGTCCCAATACTGATGGTTCTGCTCGAGGAAATCCTTGAAATCCTCCTCGTTCTCAATGACGAAGCCGCCGGCTCCCATGTCCGCCATTTCCTGACAGCGCGCGTCTATCTCCGCACCGGGCGTGTTGACTGTGACTTCTATATAACGCATAGTATCCTCCAAATTATATGTTTTTACTTGAAATATTCAAATCCGTTCCACGGGAAAACCGCTTCGGGCATGGCTGCAAAGCTCATGGCTTTGCCTGTTGCGGGGTGGCGGAAGCCGAGCGCGTGCGACCACAGGGCGAGCGCGCAGTCCCTATACCGGCTGCCGTATTTCACATCACCTACGAGCGGCATGGCGCGCGAGGAAAACTGAACGCGGATCTGGTGGGTGCGCCCGGTATGAAGAATGACGCGCAGCAGGGAAAGCTCGGGGAGCGCTTCAAGCAGAGCGTATTCAAGCTCCGCATCCTTGACTCCGCCGCGCTGCCGCTTCACGACGAAGGATTTGTTCTTTGACCGATCCCAGAAGAGCAGGTCGCGCAGCACGGTGCTGTCCTCCTCCGGCCGTCCCTGAACGATGGCAAGATATTCCTTACGCAGCTGCCGTGCTGCGATCTGCCGCGACAGCCCTGCGGCAGCGGCGGGAGTGCGGGCATAGAGCATCACGCCGCCGACGGCGCGGTCGAGCCGGTGGACACAGTAAATGTCCCCGCCGAGCTCTTCCGACAGCAGCCGCGGCATACCGGGCTCCTCCGACAGAACTCCGGCGGGCTTTACGCATACGACTATATCAGCATCCGAATATAGTATTTGCAGAGGCAAACAGCATCACCATGACCCTTTTTCAGCGTTTTTTCTATTCTACATCTTGTACGGCTTTTTTGCAACGGGAAGAAAAATTCTCGGAGCTTTTGTTAATTGACGGCGGACAGGGAAGTGTGTTACCATCGATATATAACGGTAAGATAATGGTGGAATTTGCGCGTTTCGATTAGGAGCTGATCAAACTGAACGTTTCAAACGTGATATCACTTCTCGGAGGTGTCGCCCTTTTCCTGTTTGGCATGACGCTTATGGGCGAGGGACTGAAGAAAGCGGCCGGGAGCAAGCTGGAAATGGTGCTCTATAAGCTGTCGGGGACGCCGCTCAAGGGCGTGCTGCTCGGCACGGCGGTGACGGCGGTGATACAGTCGTCCTCCGCGACCTCTGTTATGGCGGTCGGCTTCGTGAACTCCGGGATGATGAAGGTCAGGCAGGCGATATCGGTCATCCTCGGTGCACTTATCGGAACGAGCGTGACGGGCTGGATAATCTGCCTTTCGAGCCTTGAGGGCTCGGGCGGCTGGGTATCGCTCTTTTCCACATCGACGATAACGGCTGTCGTTGCCGTTATCGGGATCGTGCTCAGGATGTTTTCCAAGAAGCAGTCGAGCCACCATGTCGGCGATATACTGCTGGGCTTTGCCGTGCTGATGTTCGGCATGCAGGCCATGAGCGCGGCGGTGTCCCCGCTGCGCGAGAGCGAGGGCTTCATACGTCTGCTGACGACGTTCTCTAACCCCCTGATCGGCATCCTTGTCGGCGCGGTTTTTACAAGCGTACTGCAGAGCGCGTCCGCGGCGGTGGGTATTCTCCAGGCGCTGTCAATGACGGGGGCAGTGAGCTTTTCGGCGGCCTACCCGATCATCCTCGGCATTGCCATCGGTGCGGCGGTGCCCGTGCTGCTCTCATCGCTCGGAGCCAAGGTCGACGGCAAGAGAACAGCGCTTGCTTATTTGGTGATAGAGATCATCGGAGTCGTGATATGCGCGGCGGCGTTTTACGGGGCCGACCTCATCTTTGACCTGCCGGTGAAGAGCAGGATAATGACGCCTGTCAGTATCGCTACGGTAAACTCGCTCTTCAGGATCGTGACGACGCTGGTGCTGCTGCCGTTTATCGGCGTGCTCGAACAGATAGTGACCGGCGTTATAAAGGAGAGCGAGGCGGAGAGAAATGTCAACGCCGAGTTTGACAGGCTCGATGAGCGCTTCCTTGAGCACCCGGCGCTTGCGATAGAGCAGTGCCGCCTGACCATAAACTCCATGGCGCGGACGTCGAGGGACAATATATGCTCCGCGATAACGCTGCTCTTCAGCTATGATGAGGAGCAGGCGAAGGAGATAGAGCGGACGGAGGATCTTGTCGACCGCTATGAGGATAAGCTCGGCACATATCTGATGAGGCTGACGCGGGCTGAACTGAGCCGCGGCGACAGCGAGAGCGCCGCAAAATATCTGCACACGCTCAGCGACTTTGAGCGCATCAGCGACCACGCGATGAATGTCTGCGAGGCAGCGCATGAGATACATGAAAAGAAGATACGCTTTTCACAGGAGGGTGAGCGCGAGCTGCTCGTCCTCAGCGGGGCGGTGAATGAGATACTGGAACTGTCCGTCTCGGCGTTCATCGACGAGGACATAAACAGAGCCTACCGCGTTGAGCCGCTGGAGGAGCGGATAGACGTCCTGTGCGACGAGATGAAGCTGCGCCATGTGGATAGGCTGCAGACCGGGGACTGCTCGCTGCAGACGGGCTTTGTTTTCAACGACCTGCTCACAAACTTCGAGCGCGTGGCCGACCACTGCTCAAATCTTGCTATTGCGATGATAGAGCTGCGGGACGACGTATACGATACGCACGACTATGTGATAAACCTCAAGGAGATGCACGCGCATAACTTCGACGAGCTCTACGGCTACTACGCGCAGAAATACGAAATATAAAACCGGAACCGGAGGTGTGATATGCTCCCCCCATGGGAAACAGTGAAATAAAACACTGTTTCCATAGG
>CAVFGM010000163.1:0-10142 GCA_963621955.1 Bacteroidaceae bacterium | reverse complement strand
GTCCACGCTGCAGAAGTACCGCGAGCTGCAGGACATTATCGCCATTCTGGGTATGGAAGAGCTGAGCGACGAGGATAAAAAGACCGTCGCCCGCGCAAGACGCATCCAGCGCTTCCTGTCCCAGCCGATGTTCGTCGCCGAAAAGTTCACCGGCACGCCCGGCGCGTATGTCCCGCTGAGCGAGACGCTGCGCGGCTTCAAGGAAATCCTTTCCGGCAGCATGGACGAATACCCCGAGGCCGCGTTCTTCAACGCCGGCACTATCGACGACGTGAAGAAGCGCGCCGAACAGCTGCGGAGTGAGCGCACATGAGCACCTTTAAGCTGAGAGTCATTTCCGCCGAGGGCAAGTTCTTCGAGGGCGAGTGCGAAAGCCTTGTCTTCCCGACGCTTGACGGCAAAACCGGCATCCTCGCGGATCACTGCAATATGCTCGGCGCGGTATCGCAGGGCACCGCAGAGTTCACAACGCCTGACGGCACGCGGCACCTCGCCGCAGTCGACGAGGGCTTTGTAAAGGTCGAAGATAATGACGTGCTTCTGCTCGTCGGCATCGCCGAGGATCCGGCAAAGTCCGAGGCCAACCGCGCCCGCCGCGAAGCGCAGCGCCTCAAGGAAGAGGAGCTTCTGCGCCGCAGCATACGCGAGTATAAGGAAGCTCAGGCCACCGTCGCAAAGACCGTCAACACTCTGCGCGGCGTCGATAAAGCCGGGCAGGTGCAGTAACAGATCAACACCAAAACGCAGGGATCGAATGGGTCCCTGCGTTTTTCATGCTTGCCTATGCATCACCGGCATGTTATAATCACTGCGTAATTGAATATCCTTTGCGGCGCCGGTTGTAATGACTGGCCTAACAAGGAATCCGGTGCGAATCCGGAGCAGTCCCGCTGCTGTATTTGGGGACAAAGGCGCATCAACGTCACTGGGAGCGATCCCGGGAAGGCGCGCCCGAGGATGATCCATAAGTCAGAAGACTTACCGTGAAGGAAGCAATTCAACCGTCCCGAGGAGGAGCAGGCTGATTTTTTTGACACAGGGAAACCTGTGTCCTGTTGTCATGCTGCGGTCTCTTCGGTAAAGAGACCGCTTTTTTGCGCTCCCGGGACGGTACAAAAACAGAAAGAGAGGACTTTGCAAGTGAACGGGATGTGCGCGGACGCTTCCGAACTGTTCAGAAGCATCACCTACGGATAAGCTTGTGCCGGTCATTGACAGCCATACAAGTTTATCGGAGGAATTTATGAAAAGATTTTTGTCATTTATACTTTCGCTTATAATGCTGCTGAGCCTTGTGCCCGCCGCGGCCTTTGCCGATGCGGGCGATGTCCCGGCACAGGAGCAGGCAGAAGGATCCCCGGCTGCGCTGTCAGCCGAGGATAACGGCGTTGCCGCGCAGGCCGCGCTCTGCACAGTCACCTTTGATCCAAACGGCGGCACCGGCAGCATGGAGAAAATGACCGGTATTGAGATGAACAGCACCATAGTGCTCCCGGAGTGTGCTTTCACGTATGCAGGTCACCGCTTCCTCGGCTGGGGAAGAACCGCCGGTTCTGTCGCTCCGACCAAGGCCGGAGATACCCTTAAAGTCAGCCGGAAATCCCTGAAACTGTATGCCATCTGGGAAGAGGTCGAAACAGTTGCCCCCGTCACCGTAACGATCGACTATAACCATGACGGTCTTCCCACGGACGAGCGCACCTGCGTTGTAGGTAAGGGCTATGACTACATATACGATAACGGCGAGGCAGTCTCGTCCCCCCTGCCCGCTCCGGCGCACTCAGGGTACGAATTTGCCGGGTGGTACGATGCGCCCGAGGGCGGCAATGAGATAAGCGCGGACGCTGCTCTCACCGGCTCCATCACCATATATGCCCACTGGGAAAAGGGCGTTGTCGTCCGCTTTGAGGGCAACGGCTACACCGGTACGCTGGACACAGTTTCCGCAAAGCCGGAGAACATATACAGCAAGCTGCCGAGCCTTGACCCCTCGGGCTATCCGGAAAACCAGACCTTTGACGGCTGGTACACCGATGCCGGGCTTACCGATAAGGTCACCGCGGCCACCGATTTCAGCGGCGCAGAAGAGATAACTCTCTATGCCAAATGGAGAGCCTGCCGGTATACCGTCCGCTTCAGGACTAATTACGCCGACAGCGGCGTTACCGGCTCCATGCCCGACGGCTCCGCCGAGTTCGGCGCGGATTATATCATTCCCGAGTGCGGCTATACGCGCGAGGGCTATGTGCTTGCCGGCTGGAGCGAGATCACCAACGGCAAGGTCAAGTATGTCACCGGCGACAAGCTCAACCGCAGCGGCAATAAAGACGGCGAGGTGTTCTATCTCTATGCCATCTGGCGCGAGGATGACTATACCCTTGCCTTCAAGGCCATTGAAGCCGCCCTGCCCGCAGGCTCCGTCGTTTATGAAAAGGGCGATCTGGGTCTCCCGAAGTCCGGTGACGGCTGGACGGCAGAATACACCAGCGGCAGCAAGCTTTTCTCGGGCAGCAGCATCGTCTCCCAGCCTGAGAGCGGCACAGAGAAAATAAACCTCACCGCCGCCGTAACTATAAACGGCGTGACCAAGACCCGCAGCTATACGCTCACCGTCTATTCCGAGACCGAGGGCGCATTGAAAAAGGCTGAGGCCGCGATCCCGTCTACGCTCCGCCCCAAGTTCGGTACGGACACAAACGTTCTCGATATGCTCAAAGCACTGATCGGCGAAAGCCGGGTCGAGCTTACGCTGAAAGAAGCGGTGCAGAACTACAATAAGACCTGCGCCATTGCCGCCGACGGCACAATAAGCTATTATTTCAACAGCAGCATGTCCGGCAGCGGCGGCTATATGTATATAGACGTAGTGCTGACCGTGGACGGCCAGAGCACCGAGAAGAGCGTATACACAGTCATACCGTGGGATGAGAACAAGGTCAGAGCCGCTCTGAATACCGTGGCTGACAGGCTCACTCTCCCGGCAGAAGTGACCGATACTCTGGAACTCCCCCGCTACCCCTTCAAGGAGGGCAAGACTTCCGATGACGGCTATAATTATTCCACGCTTGAGACGTGGTGCACGGTGACCTGGGTCTCCGCGGACGACTCCGTCATAAAGGTCGGCTCTCCGCTGAGCGGTTCCTATTATTCCCCATACGGAACTACCGTCATCCCCGACAAGCTCGATCAGGATGTGACGCTCACCGCCACGCTCGTTTGCAGCAGCGTCGACGGCGTATCCGTGACAAAGGAATTCACCGTCTGCGTCAAGGGCGATCCCGACGCGCAGGATATAACCGTGCTGCTGCAGGCAAAGCTTGACGCGGGTCTCAAGGATCCCGGCCTGACTGACGACGTGACCGGTGAGAAGATCGATCCCGCAAATGTCACTTCCAGCGGAATAAAGTTCCCCACAACGCGCGATTTCAAGATCGACGGCAAGTATTACCCCGTCACCATCAAGAGCAGCGATCCCGACGTCATCAAAACCTTTGATGTGAACAACGCCGCGCGCGTCGAGGTCCTGCGCCCGATGCCCGGAGAGGATCCCGTCAAGGTCACCGTGACCGTCACGATAACCGAAAAGGCCACCGGCAAGTTTGCTTCCCGCGATATCGAGCTGACAGTGCAGCCCCTCGTCAACGAGGAGATCGACCGCGAGCTTGAGCTGATGGAGCTTGTCAAGGCACATTACTTTGACGGCATCAAGAACGCGAACACCAGCCCCGATGATATTCAGACCGACCTGCACGCTTTTCAGGAGGCCTACCTCGACGATAGCGGCAAGCTCGTCTGGGTGTACAATTACAAGGACGTGACCGGCAAGGGCATCGCCCCGAGCGAGATGGACGGCTGGCAGGCCGTGGAGCAGTGGCGGCTTTTCAAGTCCAGCAACCCCAAGGTCATCACGCATGAGAATCTTCTCGTCACGCGCGACAAGGAGCATAAGCTCGTCACTATAACAAGCTGGCTCTCCAGCGAGCGCTTCGCGGAGCTTGCGAAGAAATACCCGGACGATAAGCGCCTGAGCCAGCTCGTGGATCAGCCCGTCTCCGTGCAGCTCCAGGTGACCGGCACCGATCCCACGAGCGACAAGCCCGTTGAGGATCTGTACACGGTGTACTTCACCCTCAGCGATAACGGCAGCGAGTGGTTCTCCTGCAAGCTCGATAATCTCCCCGAGGGCACCAGCGCGCTCGACGTGCTGCATAAAGCGCTTGCAAGCCACGGCTATTCCGCCTCCGGCAGCACATACATCAGCGCCATCTCCGGCCCGAACGGAACGCTCAAGGAGAAGGACCGCGGCCCGAATTCCGGCTGGATGTACTCGGTCAACGGCAGCCTTGCGAGCGTCACTATGAACCAGTATTTCGTCTCCGACGGCGACAGCATCGAGATGTTCTATACCGATGACTACACCAAGCTCGGCCACAGCGGAGAATATACTCCGGACGATGTCATTGACCTCATCGCCGCCATCGGCACCGTCACAAAGCGCAGCGAAGGCGATATCGCCGCCGCGCGCAAGGCCTATGACAGCCTGACGGACGAAGAGAAGAAGCAGGTGACGAATTACCGCACCCTGCTCGCGGCTGAGAAGACATATGCCGATATCCTCAAAAAAGCCGCAAAGAAGCTCAATGATATCTATAAGACGACCGGCTACTATATCGAGAAGCTCCCCGGCGATGAGCTGAACGCTTTCGGCAGCGAGTGGTATATCCTCGGCCTCGCGCGCAGCGGCCGCAAGGTCTCCGATGACTACTATAAGGCTGTCGAAAAATACGTCGCCGAGAACATTGATGAGAACGGCCGCCTCGATGAAAAGCGCGCCACCGATAATGCGAAGCTCGTCCTCGTGCTCAGCGCACTTGACAAGGACGTGGCCGACGTCGGCGGGCATGACCTGCTTAAAGCGCTGAGCGACTTGGACTATGTCACTCAGCAGGGTCTGAGCGGCGCGATCTATGCTCTGCTCGCCTTTGACTGCCGCTGTTATGATATACCTGCCGCGGATAAGAACGCCGCTCAGACGAGCCGTGAGGAGCTTCTGAAGTACATTCTCGATAAGCAGCTCAAGGACGGCGGCTGGGCATACTCCGGTGACAAGGCCGAACCGGACATGACTGCAATGGCGCTTCAGGCTCTCGCCGCGTATTATAAGACCGACGCAAAGGTCAGGGAAGCAGCCGATAAAGCCGTGACCTGCCTGTCGAAGCTCCAGAACACCACCGGCGGTTATGACAGCTATGGCAGCGTCAACAGCGAGTCTGCCGCTCAGGTGATCACCGCCCTCACCGCCCTCGGCATCGATCCGGATAACGACGCCCGCTTCGTCAAAAACGGTGTAAGCGTGTTGGATTCCCTCTGCAGCTTCTACGTTGACGGCGGCGGCTTCCGCCACGTCTCTGACGGCAAGCTCGACCCGACCGCAACGGCGCAGGGCTATTACGCTCTCGCGGCGTACTATCGCTTTGCCGACGGCAAGACTCCTCTGTATGACATGACCGATCTCGACACCGTCGAAAAAGCGGCATAAACCTAAAAAAGTCTCAGGAAAGCTAAGCTTTCCTGAGACTTTTTTAATACTCAATCTCAATACTGCATCAGCGGGGCCGAGCCGTCGTCCTCGCCCTTGGTTATCCTGCGTATCTCCGCTTCGTAGCTGTAGGTGTCGCTGACATGGACGGTGAACTTATCGCCGACCTTTTTTCCGAGCACCTCTTTGCCGAACGGGGATTCCTTGCTGATTAGCCCGTGGAGCGGGTCGCAGCGCACGGTCGTGACGACCTGGATGATCTGCGTGTCGTCGTCCTCCGGGATGTATATCTCCACCTTGTCGAACAGGCCGACCTCGTCGGACGCTGAGCGGTCGTCTATCACCTTTGCGGACTTTATCATCCCCTCAAGGTACCTGATGCGGCTGCGGTTCTTGTTCTGCGCCTGCTTTGCGGCCTTGTACTCGAAGTTCTCGCTCAGGTCGCCGAAAGCGCGGGTGCGCTTGACCTCTTCTATAAGCCCCGGCATAAGCTCAAGCCGGCGGTAATCAAGCTCCTCTTTCATTTTTCTGATATCTTCTCTTGTAAGCTCGTCGTTCATTTTCCGCCTCACAGATCAATATTAATGGTGTTAAGGCCGTTTTTCTCGAACTCCGCCATGTATTCGTCCATGCGCGCCGTCAGCTCCGAGAAATCCTCCGGGTCGGTGTCGACCAGGTCAAGGTCGCGCCGTGCAAGCTCCTCGGCAAGGATATTGAAAAACACGCCGTCCTCATAGTCGGCGATGGCCTCGTGTATGCCGCCGTCCTCATACGCCTGCGACGGGAAGATGTGCCCATGCCAGCGCTGGATAAGAGCGCGCATACCGTGATCCGGGCAGAGCGAGAAGAGCTTTTCCTGAAGCTGGTCGTAGTCCTCAAAGCGGTCGTCCCCTCTGGTGGAGTTGAGTATCCAGTTGCCGATATACACCATGTCAAGCAGACGCCTGAATTCCTTTTCGCTTAGCTCTATGTTCAAAGTATCGCCTCCCGGCAGATAGTATTGGGGAGAACCTTAATACCAGATTCTCACCCATGCTTATTATAGCAGAGGACATGGCTTAATTCCACAGGTAAACAATACAAATTTTTCTTGTAATACAGGCCCCTTTGGGTTATATTAAGATGGTTGAAATAACTGATTGGAGCATTTGATGGATAACAGACCTGTCGGCATTTTCGACTCCGGCTTCGGCGGGCTTACTTCGCTCAAAGCACTGAGGGAAATGATGCCCGATGAAAATATAATATACTTCGGCGACAACGGCCGCGCGCCCTACGGCGGACGAAGCACGGAGCAGCTGAAAGCCATGGCGCGGCAGGATATCGCGTTTGTCTCAAGTCTCGGCGTCAAGGCCATTATTGTCGCCTGCGGGACGCTTTCGAGCGCCGCGGCGGACGTGCTCGAGGAATGCGCTCTGCCTCTCTCGGGCGTGCTGAACGCAAGCGTCAATAGCCTGCGGCAGCTCGGCGGCTCCTCCCATCTCGGCGTGATCGCCACCGAGGCCAGCATAAGAAGCGGCGCTTTTAAGGCCGCGCTGCGCTCCGCCTTTCCCGAGCGCGAGATCATCGACCTTGCCTGCCCGGAGTTTGTCCCTCTCATCGAGAGCGGCCATATCTCACCGGACGATCCGCTTCTCACCTCTGCGGTGGAGCGCGCTCTTGCTCCGCTCAGGGCGCATCGCCCCGGCACGCTGCTCCTCGGCTGCACGCATTATGGGATAATCGGCGATGCGATAAGTGCGTATCTCGGCAGCGGAGTCAGACTCGTCAGCGCCTCGGAATGCGCGGCGATTGAGATGCGTGACCGGCTCCTTTCCTCCGGCATGACCGGCGGCGAGGGGCAAACGCGGTACCTGACCAGCGGCAGCGCGGAGGATTTCTCCAAGGTCGCCTCGGTCATTTTAGGCATGGACGGTATCCGTGCCGAGCATATCCCCCCAATGGAGGTCGAATACATATGATGAAAGACGTTGTGATATCCCTGCACAGCACCCAGAACGCCGGCATGGACGAGGAGGATACCATTGATTTCTCCACCGACGGGATGTATACCTACGACGGTGAAAATGCCTGCATCACCTACCTTGAAAGCGAAGTGACCGGGCTTACGGGCACGCGCACAAGCGTCATTGTCACCCCTGACAAAGTCGCCGTCGAGCGCGATGGCTTCATCACAAGCCGGATGTTCTTCATGGAGGGTGAAAAGACCTCGTTCCTGTACGATACCCCCGCCGGTTCGGCGACGCTGTCGGTGCGTGCAAGGAGCATAAAAAAGGACTTCAATGAAAACGGCGGCACACTGGAGCTCGACTATGTGCTCGATTTAGAGCACGCGGTCGTCAGCCGAAACAAGCTGCGCCTGGATATAAAGCAGATAGGTCAATAATTAAAAGCACTGGGAAGTTTTCCCAGTGCTTTTTCTTCAGCGCTCCAGACCTGCAAGCGCATCCATTTTCTTCATAAACAGGTGGTTGAACAGCGCGATCACCCGCCCCACGCCGAGCACCGCAAGCACCGTGCCCAGGCCGATACCGATCACTTTATGGCCGGCGGCCAGGCATATAACGGCGGTAAGGCAGACATCGAAGAGGTCAAAGCAGTTTTTCGTGATGCCGACAGGCTTGCGGACGAAGTCGGCAATGGCCTGAACGATGCCGTCGCCGGGATTCGGGATGACGCGCATATTGAGGGACATCGCCGCGCCTATACCGGTCAGGACGATGCCGGCGATGAGCACCAAAAGCTGCGGCAGAAAGCCCTCAGGCTCCGGCAACAGCGCCGAAAACAGGTTCATAAACCTTGTAAACACAAGGCTCAGCGGCAGCTGCAGAAGGTCCTTCCCAAGCGTGAGCAGCAACGGCCCCTCCGGTCTGCGGATAAGGTGCAGGATAATTTCGACCGCGACAAAGACGGCGTAGAGCGCAAATGTCGCATTGCCGAAATTGAGGCCGTATATAACGGAAACGCTGTATGCAATCGAAATGATCGGCGATACGCCGAGGCCGGATTTTGTATTGAGGACTATGCCGAACGCCAGAATAAGCAGCCCGGATACATAAAATATTGCCCGGTATATTGTACTTTTCTTCATGTTTTATGTCTGATTCCTACTATTATTCCAAGATTCCGTCACTCATTTTGTAGGTCGCGCAGGACGGCTTCGGCGCAGCGCAGCCCGTCGACTGCAGCGGAGGTGATCCCGCCTGCATAGCCAGCCCCCTCCCCGCAGGGATATATCCCGCGCAGACTGCTTTGCAGGGTCTCATCACGGAGGATGCGCACAGGAGAGGAGGAGCGCGTCTCGGGGCCGGTGAGCACGGCGTCGGGCGTATCGAAGCCGCGGAGCTTTTTCCCAAGCTCCGGTATGGCGTTGTGCAGCACGGAGCTTATCTTCTCCGGCAGCACCTCGCGCAGGTCGCCCCAGGTCACGCCCGGCTCATAGCTCGGCGTGACGCTGCCCGGGCCGGTGCTTGGCCGGCCGGCCATGAAGTCCTCCACGAGCTGCGCTGGTGCACGGCAGCTCCCGGCGTAATTATAGGCACGGCGCTCTATCTCGCGCTGCCAGTACATCCCGGCAAGGACGCCCTCACCCGGGAAGTCATCGGTGTGCAGTGTGACGAGCAGGGCCGAGTTTGCGTTCTCCCCGTCGCGCTTTGAATAGCTCATGCCGTTTGTGACGACTCCGCCGGCTTCTGACGCCGCGGCAAAAACCTTGCCGCCGGGACACATGCAGAAGGTGTAAGCGCTTGTGCCGTCAGGCAGATGGACGTTGAGGCTGTAGTCCGCCGGCGGCAGTTCGCCGCGCTCACGCCCGTACTGCGCAAAGTCGATATCGCGCTGCTTATGCTCGATGCGCACGCCCATTGAAAAGGGCTTGCGCTCCATGTCAAGGCCGAGATCACGCAGCATCTCAAAGCTGTCGCGCGCGGAATGGCCGATGGCGAGGATGAGCCGGGTGCAGGGCAGGGTATAATTCCCCTCCGCCGTGTGTACAAGCGCATGGGTCAGGCGGCCATTTTCGGCCACTATTCCGTCCAGCCTTGACCCGAAATGGACCTCCCCGCCAAGGGAGATGATCTCACGCCGGAGATTCTGGACAACGTCGATCAGAACATCAGTCCCGATATGGGGCTTCGCGTCATAGGTGACGGTCTCCGGAGCACCGTGCGCGGCAAATTCTCTCAGCACCCAGAACATGCGTTTATCATGGGTGCCGGTATTGAGCTTGCCGTCGGAAAATGTACCGGCACCGCCTTCGCCGAACTGAACGTTCGATTCCGGGTCGAGCTCACCGCCGGCACGGAAAGCGTCGACAGCGGCTTTGCGGCTCAGCGCATCCTGACCGCGCTCAAGGACCACCGGCCTTGCCCCGGCACGGGCAAGCACCAGCGCGGCGAACATCCCGGCCGGGCCGAAGCCGACGACAACGGGACGGGAAGCCGACTCGATGCGCGGAATGTCATAGACAGGCTCGGTATAGGCGCAGATATCTTTCCCGGCAAGGCGGGAGAGGAGCTTATCCTCCCCGGCGCGGAGAGTTACAGCGGCGGAACAGGTATAGTGAATGTCATTTTTCTTTCTCGCATCGAGCGAACGCTTGACG
>CAVFGM010000162.1:3584-5995 GCA_963621955.1 Bacteroidaceae bacterium | reverse complement strand
TCTTTATGCTGATGATGGCGGGTTACGACAAGAATTACGCCCGCACCGTAGCGGCCACCAATGCCCTGAACGATACCGCGGTGGAGTACATCGGCGGCATTGAGGTCATCAAGGTGTTCGGCAAGGCAAAAAGCAGCTATGAAAAGTTCGTCTCTGCTGCCAGAGAATGCGCCCGGAGCTATATCGACTGGATGAACAAGAGCAATTTCTATTTCACCTTTGCGATGAACATCATGCCTGCAACACTCCTGACAGTGCTCCCCATCGGCGGACTGCTGCTGAAAAACGGCACGCTGACGCCTACGACGTTCGTGCTCATCGTGATCCTCTCCATGGGGCTCATCACGCCTATCATCGGCTGCGTGAAGTTCACAGATGACCTTGCCAAGGCCGGCACTATCATCTCTCAGGTGACGGATATCCTGACGGCGCAGGAGCTTCCGCGCCCGGAGGCCGATGCGCAGACACCGCAGGGCAGCACCGTCGAGCTGCATGATGTCCGCTTCGGCTACAATGATACCGAGGTGCTGCACGGCATTGACCTTACCTTCCGCGAGGGCACGGTCAACGCGCTTGTCGGCCCCTCGGGCAGCGGCAAATCCACCATCGCAAAGCTCATCGCGTCCTTCTGGGATGTGGGGAGCGGCAGCATCACCGTCGGCGGCGCGGACATCCGCGACATATCCGCCGGGCATTACAACAAGCTCGTCGCTTATGTGTCTCAGGATAACTTCCTGTTTGACGATACCGTGCGGGAGAATATCCGCATGGGCAAGCCCGGCGCGACGGACGCCGAGGTCGAACAGGCCGCGCGTGACTGCGGCTGCTATGATTTCATCATGGGTCTGGAAAACGGCTTCGATACTCAGGTCGGCAGCGGCGGAGGACACCTATCCGGCGGCGAGCGGCAGCGCATCTCCATTGCCCGCGCCATGCTGAAGGACGCGCCCATTGTGATACTTGACGAAGCGACCGCCTACACCGACCCCGAGAACGAGGCCGTCATCCAGCAGTCAGTAGCAAAGCTCGTACGCGGCAGGACGCTCATTGTCATTGCGCACCGGCTCTCCACCATCGTGGACGCCGACCAGATAGTCGCGGTAAACGACGGACGTATTGAAGCGGCGGGAACACAGACGGAGCTTCTGCAAACCTGCCCGCTGTACAGGAAGCTTTGGAGCGCGCATACCGCGTCCCGCGACAGCATGGAGGGAGGTACCGGCAATGCTTGAGATCCTGAAAAAGTTCTTCCGTTTCTGCAATGAACGGGAGCGCCGGGAGTTTTATGTCTCCGTCGTCCTCGGCGTTATTGCGGCGCTGCTTTCCGCACTGAAGCTCCCTGCAATCGCCGTCTGCCTGCAAGCGATCCTTACAGGCGGCATGACTTCAAAAGCTATCATCCTTTCACTGATAATTATGCCGGTGTCTGTCATCAGCTCATCCCTGCTGAAGTACCGCGCCACCGCTTTGCAGACGGACGCCGGTTACTGCACCACAGCCAATAAGCGCGTGCAGATCGCCGAGCATCTGAGGTATCTGCCCATGGGCTATTTCAATGAAAACAGCCTAGGCTCCATTACCTCTGTCACGACCAATACGATGGATAACCTTTCGGGTCTGGCGACCCGCGTAACGATGTTCGTCACCGAGGGAATCGTCTCTACAGCGGTTCTGACACTGGCAGTGTTCCTTTTTGACTGGCGCGTCGGGCTCCTGATCGTCGCCGGGGTCGTGATATATTATTTTGTCAATCATGCCTTGCAGCGTAAGTCCGAGGAAACGACGAGACGAAAGCTCGCCGGTGACATGGCAGTGATCGAGGGTGTGCTGGAATATATCCGCGGCATTGCCGAGGTAAAGTCCTATTCTCTTACTGGCAGATATAATCGCCGTCTGGAAAGCACGATCGATGAAAACTCCGCCGCCAATACGGATATGGAGCTGAAGCTCCTGCCGCTGATGCTGGCACAGAACGTTGTTGCCAAGCTCATTGATGTGGGCGTCGTGGTGCTGTCTCTTGTCCTCTACACCGGCGGACGAATGGAGCTGCTGAACTGCGTCATGCTCTGCATCTGCTCTTTCCTGCTCACGGAGGGACTGGAGCAGGCGGGAACGCAGTCGAGCCTTCTGCGCGTGGTGGAGACCTGCGTGGATCAGGCGATGGCCATTCTTGGCCTGCCGGCCATGGATATTTCAGGTGCGGAGCTTAGGCCGGAGCAGCATGACCTCCGGGCTGAGGACATTCATTTCTCCTACGGCGAAAAGCCCATCATCAATGGGATAACGCTGGATATCCCCGAGAGGACGACCACGGCTATCGTCGGCCCCTCGGGCAGCGGCAAGACCACGCTGTGTCATCTGCTCTCCCGCTTCTGGGATGTGGACGGCGGGTGTGTGACGCTTGGCGGACA
>CAVFGM010000162.1:0-3574 GCA_963621955.1 Bacteroidaceae bacterium | reverse complement strand
GATATGGACAGCCTGATGCGGAATTTCAGCTTTGTGTTCCAGAACGTCTATCTATTCCATGATACGGTCGCCAACAACATCCGCTTCGGCCAGCCGGACGCGCCGATGGAAAAGGTGGCGGAAGCGGCGAAGAAAGCCCGCTGCTATGACTTCATCATGGCTCTGCCGCAGGGCTTTGACACCGTTATCGGCGAGGGCGGCACGACGCTCTCCGGCGGCGAGCGCCAGCGGCTTTCAATCGCGCGTGCAATTATAAAAGACGCACCCATTATCATTCTCGATGAGGCCACGGCGAACGTTGACCCGGAGAACGAAAAGGAACTGATGGAGGCCATCGCGGAGCTGACTCAAGAGAAAACGGTCATTATGATCGCCCACCGGCTCAAGACCGTCCGCCATGCGGATCAGATACTTGTGGAGGACAAGGGGCAGATCGTCCAGCGCGGCACGCACGATGAACTGATGGAGCAGGACGGGATATACCGCCGCTTCATCAGCGGGCGCGAACAGGCTGTTGGCTGGAAAATATAACATAACAAGACGGCGGCAGGGAAGTATACTGCCGCCGCTTTGCTTCTTGAGAGAGTGCGGCATCTTGACATGAGAAGAAATTTTTGCTACCATGCTTGTTGCAAGTTAGAGATGTTAAACCGCAAGCACTGATCTATAAATCGGGGGTGTGAACTATGCAGATATTGGAGCACGGACAGGAGCATGAACGGACACTGCTGTTTTTCCCATGCACGGCGGAGCCTGTGTGGGTGTTTGAAAATACAGTTGCGCTGCTCTCTCAAAAGTGGCACATTTTCCAGGTGATATATGACGGGCATCAGCCAGAGTATCGAGGGGATTTCAGCTCCGTTGAGCAGACTGTGGACGAGGTAACGGCATATCTTAGAAACCGCGGAGTTTCCCGGCTGGACGCGGCCTACGGCTGCTCTCTTGGCGGCGCGTGCCTGACGCGTCTGCTGGCATTGGGGGAGATCCCTGTCAGCCGTGCGATCATCGACGGCGGTGTCACGCCCTATCAGTTCCCGTACCCGGTGCGTAAGCTCGTGCTGGCGCGGGATATTCTGTTCTTCAAAATCGCGGCAAACAGCCGCAGGGTACTTGAGGCGGCATTTCCCCCGGAACGCTTTACTCTTCCCGGGCATGATCCGGTAAAGGAGTATGACGCTATGGAGAGCTATCTCAAGACTTACTCTGATCGGACTATCCGCAATGTGTTCTGGTCGGGCAACAATTATGCCCTGCCGGAGACGCCCGACGTGCGCGGCACGACCCTTGCCTATTGGTACGGCGAGGACGAAAAACATGACCGCCGGGGAAACATCCGCTTCATCAAGCGCTATTTCCCGCAGATACGGTTCCGTGAATTCCCCAAAATGGCGCACGCGGAGCTCGTCATAATACATCCGGAGGATTTCTGCCGGTACGCGGAGGAGTTCCTGACCGGTCAGACAGGGAACGATGAGACGAACTGATGGTAAAGGACGGTGAAGCGGTGGAGGTTTTTCTCGGAATATTGATCCCATTTCTCGGAACGGCAGCCGGTGCGGCCTGCGTGTTCTTTATGAAAAGCTCGCTTGGCGATTTAGTTCAGCGCTCGCTTGCCGGTTTTGCCGCAGGAGTGATGGTGGCCGCTTCAATATGGAGCCTGCTGATCCCGGCGATTGAGCAATCGGCGGCACTGGGCAAGCTCTCGTTCCTCCCGGCATTCGCCGGCTTCTGGCTAGGAGTGCTGTTTCTCCTTGCGCTTGACCATTTGATCCCGCACCTGCATATCGGGAGCGAGCAGGCAGAAGGCCCGAAAAGTAACTTGAGCCGTACCGCAATGATGGTTCTGGCGGTCACGCTGCATAACATCCCGGAGGGGATGGCGGTCGGCGTGATGTACGCGGGGTTTCTATCTGAAAGCTCCCAGATAACGGCGGCAAGCGCGCTCGCGCTGTCCCTCGGTATCGCGATACAGAACTTCCCGGAGGGGGCAATAATTTCCATGCCGCTCAGGGCTGAGGGAGAAAAGAACGGACGGGCGTTCCTCGGCGGGGTACTCTCCGGCGTCGTTGAGCCTATAGGCGCAGTGCTTACGATCCTCGCCGCGCAGTTCATTATTCCGGTGCTGCCGTACCTGCTGAGCTTTGCTGCCGGTGCAATGCTCTATGTGGTCGTAGAGGAGCTGATACCGGAAATGTCGCAGGGACGGCACTCCAACATTGGCACGGTTTTCTTCGCCGCCGGGTTCAGCCTTATGATGGTTCTGGATGTGGCACTGGGCTGAAAACGGCGTACAAAAAAACCCCAGTCTAAAAGACTGAGGTATTTTCATGGAGCAGGGTACGGGAGTCGAACCCGCCTAGCTAGCTTGGGAAGCTAGAGTAATACCGATATACCAACCCTGCATCGGCTCGACTATTATAGCACAACCTTACGCAAAACGCAAGCAAAAACAGCGGCACATTGTGCCGCTGTTTTTAGAAATATGAAAATTACTTCTTGCTCTTGATGTACTCGTCGATGCTCTTTGCGCCGGCCTTGCCTGCGCCCATCGCGAGTATAACGGTGGCAGCACCGGTGACGGCGTCGCCGCCGGCAAACACACCCTCGCGTGCGGTCACGCCGCCCTCGTCGGCCTCGATGCCGCCCTTGCGGGTGAAGGTCAGCCCCTCGGTCGTGTTGCGGATGAGGGGGTTCGGGCTCGTGCCGATGGCGATGACGACAGTGTCAACGTCAAGGATCCAGTTGCTGCCGGGCACGGGCACGGGCTTGCGGCGGCCCTTTTCGTCGGGCTCGCCGAGCTCCTGCTTCTGAAGCTCGATGCCGGTGACGTGGCCATCCTCGCCTGCGTGGATAGCGACGGGGTTATTGAGCAGACGGAACTCGATGCCCTCGGCCTCGGCATGCTCGACCTCTTCCTTACGTGCGGGAAGCTCGTCCTTGCCGCGGCGGTAGGCGATGTAGACATGCTCCGCACCAAGACGCTTGGAGACGCGCGCCGCGTCCATCGCGACGTTGCCCGCGCCGACGACGCAGACATTGTGGAAGTGCTTTATCGGCGTGTCGTAATCATCGCGGTAGGCCTTCATGAGGTTCACGCGGGTGAGCAGCTCATTTGCGGAGTAGACGCCCATCAGGTTCTCGCCGGGAATGTGCAGGAACTGCGGCAGGCCAGCGCCGGAGCCGATGAACACGGCCTCGAAGCCGTCCTCGAACAGCTCGTCGACAGTCTCGCTCTTGCCGATGATGGCATTGTTGATGATCTTGACGCCCATTGCCTTGAGGTTATCTATCTCAGCGGCAACGATCTCCTTCGGCAGACGGAACTGCGGGATACCGTAGACCAGAACGCCGCCGGACTTGTGGAAGGCTTCAAAGATGGTGACGTCGTAGCCCAGCTTACGCAGGTCGCCCGCGCAGGTGAGGCTCGCAGGGCCGGAGCCGACGATCGCGATGCGGTGACCGTTGGACTCGGGAACCTTGATCTCGTCCTTGACTTCTTTGTTCATGTGGTAGTCAGCCACAAAGCGCTCGAGGCGGCCGATGCCGACGCTCTCGCCCTTGATGCCGCGCACGC
>CAVFGM010000161.1:0-8660 GCA_963621955.1 Bacteroidaceae bacterium | reverse complement strand
ATTATGTAGTAAGAAAATCGGCGGGGTATGGTAAATTGACCATTGGCCGAAGCTCGTGTACGGCAAATTGACGTATATGACAGGCGAACCCGACAAAAACGGTCCGGCGCGGGGGAGAAGTGCCGGGATATACGGCGTTCCGTCAGCTTTATTCGACGGAGTGGCAGCGTGCATACCGATCTGAAAGAGCCGCGGACGGATCGGGCAGACGGCACGGCTGCTCATGGCGGCAGAAGAGGGAGGAAATATGTCCAGCAGAATTTTTCAGAATGTGATCATTCAATTGAAGGATGCCGTTGACAGAACGATAGGTGTCGTTGACGAGCAGGGGTTTGTAGTCGCGTGCAGCGAGCTTGCCATGATAGGCTCAAGACTGGACGACTTCCATCTCTACGAGTTTGACGGGACTGAGCATCCCATTTCTACCGGAACAAGAACTTACTGCGCCCTCTCTTCGCCCGGCGCAAAGTTCGATTACGCGGCGTTCACCGAGGGCGGCGACTCTCTGAGCCGTACCATATGTTCCATTTCGGCGGTGGCTTTCAACGAGGCGAAGAACAATTATGAGGAGAAGCACAACAAGGCTGCCTTCATAAAGAACATCATCTCCGATAATATACTGCCGGGCGATGTCTATGTCCGCGCAAAGGAGCTGCACTTCGTCACCGATGAGCCGCGCGTCGTCCTGCTGGTGCGCCAGACGGAAAATTCCGACGTTGCTGCGGTGGAGCTTATACAGCGCCTCTTCCCGGATAAGCAGAAGGACTTCGTGCTGAACATCAACGAGACGGATATAGTCCTTGTCAAGGCTCTGCCGAACACCAACTGCCCCGAGGAGATACTCAAGGCCGCGCACACCATCGAAAATTCCCTTGCGGAGGAGATGGGCATAAAGTGCGTCATCGGCATCAGCACGAACGCACGCCATCTGCGCGAGCTTGCCGACAGATACAAGGAAGCACAGGTCGCCATTGAGGTCGGCCGCGTGTTTGAAAGCGAAAAGACAATAATCAACTATGAAACTCTCGGCCTGGGGCGCATAATCTATCAGCTGCCTACCACCCTGTGCGAGATGTTCCTGAACGAAGTATTCAAGAAAAATCCCATAGAGACCCTGGACGAGGATACTTTGGAGACTATCAATAAATTCTTTGAAAATAACCTCAACGTCTCCGAAACCTCGCGTAAGCTGTATGTCCACCGCAACACACTGGTGTACAGGCTTGAAAAGATCAAGAAGATCACGGGGCTTGATCTGCGCGAGTTCGACCATGCTATCGTCTTTAAGGTCGCTATGATGGTTAAAATGTACCTCGATTCCCTTAACAACAGCAAGTTCTGAGGTGCAATAGATCGTAAGCGCTGCCAGTGCAGCAGACTCAAGGTGCACCGGCAGGAAACAAAAGCTTTGGAGGTCAATTGACTTATGGTTCAAATGAACAATGTGAGGAAGGTCTACGAGAGCAGCAACACTGTTGCGCTCGACGGAGTCAGCCTCACCATTAACGACGGCGAGTTCGTCTTCCTTGTCGGCCCGTCCGGCTCGGGAAAGACCACGATAATGAAACTTATCACCGGTGAGGTCCGCCCGACGTCCGGTCAGATAATCGTAAACGATTTTGACATGGGTACGATAAAGCGCCGTAAGCTGCCGAAAGTCCGCAGGACGCTCGGCGTCATATTTCAGGATTACAGGCTTATCGAAAACATGAACGTGTACGATAATGTCGCATTTGCGATGCGCGTTGTCGGCGCGGCCAACTCCGAGATCAAGAAGCGCGTGCCATACATATTGGAGCTTGTCGGGCTCGAGGGCAGAGGCAAGCGTATGCCGAATGAGCTCTCCGGCGGCGAGCAGCAGCGTGTCGCCATCGCAAGGGCACTCGTCAACAGCCCGCGCATGATCGTCGCGGACGAGCCTACCGGCAATCTCGATCCCGTGCGCAGCCTGGAGCTTATGCTTCTGTTCGAAAAGATAAACGAGATGGGCACCACCGTTATGGTCGTGACCCATGAGAAGGAACTGGTCAACGCTTTTTCCAAGCGCGTCATCACCATTGACGGCGGCAATCTGATCAGTGACGGAATGGATGGGTATTACAGTTATGAGATTGAGTAGGTGCGGCTATCTTATCCGCGAGGGCTTCAGAAGCATCACGACCCACGGCTTCATGTCTTTCGCGTCTGTCACGATCATCATGGCGTGCCTTGTTATTATGGGCAGCGTGTCCCTGCTGTCCGTCAACATTGACGCATTGATAAAAGACCTTGAAAACCAGAACGAGATCGTCGCATTTGTCGACGAGAAGATCTCGGATGAGGATCAGGCAAAATCGATCCAGAGCAGCATTGAGGCGCTGGACAACATTTCGTCCGTCGAGTTTGTCTCAAGACAGGACGCTATGGACAACTTCATGAACAAGTACGATGAGAACTTCCGCGAGGGCATCGATGAATCCGTGTTCCGCCACAGATTCGTTATCCACCTGACGGACATTGCTCTCATGTCGCAGACGAAAGCTGCGCTTGAAGCGGTAGACGGCATCGTCAAGGTCAACGCGCATCTTGAGTATGCGAAGACATTTGTCACGATCCGTAACGTAGTCAGCATTATCTCGCTTGTGCTGATAGCGATCCTTGTTTTTGTGTCGATATTCATCATGTCGAACACGATAAAGCTTGCCACTTTCGGCCGGCGCGACGAGATCGCGATAATGAAAATGGTCGGCGCGACGAACAGCTTTATCAGACTGCCGTTTGTGGTCGAGGGTCTTGTGCTCGGTATTCTCGGCGGCGGGCTGGCGTTCCTCGCTGAGTGGGGGCTTTATAACCTCGTTACCGGAAAGCTCGTCGCATCCGTTACCGAGAGCTTCATAACCTTTGTGCCTTTCCACAGCGTGGCGCTCGAGGTGTTCATCGTATATATGGCTGTAGGAATTTTGGTCGGCGCGTTCGGCGGTGTGAACGCTATAAGGAACTATCTGAAGGTTTGACCGTTCCCTTGGAATAAGGAGCTATTAATGAATAACAAGAAGATCATATCGGTCATTGCCGTGATTATGGCAGTGCTGATGCTTGCATCACTGGTGGTCAGCATGATCCCCGTTTCCGCATTTGCGGATGAGCCGGAGGGACTTAGCGATCTTAAGGCCCAGAAGGAGCAGCTGTCCAATCAGGTCAAGGAGTGCATGGAAAGACTTCAGGCACTCAAGGATCAGCAGGCAAACGTCCTTGAGCAGAAAGCTGCGCTCGATGAGCAGAAAAAGCTTGCGAATGAGCAGCTCAAGGTAATTGCCAAGGAAATCGACCAGTGCACTGAGCTGATCGCTGAGAAAGCAAAAGAGGTCGACGCGGCAAAGAACAAGGAAGAGCGTCAGCTTGAGAAATACCGCGGCCGTGTGCGCGCCATGGAGGAAAACGGCGGATACAATATCCTCGCAGTGATCCTTCAGGCGAACAACTTCTCCGAGCTTCTCACCGCGTTTGACGATATGGGCGAGATAATGTCGAGCGACAGAACGCTTCAGGAACAGTATGTCGCCGCGCGTGAGCAGACCGAGGAGGTCAAGGCACAGTACGAGAAGGAAAAAGCTGAATACGAAGCCACTCAGGATGAGCTGAAAGCGGAGCAGAAGGAGATAAGCAAACAAATCTCCGAAGCGGACAAGACGCTGAAGAGCCTTGAATCCGAAATCAAAAAGGCGATTGAAGAGTATGAGGCTGCCGAGGCTGCCGAGCAGGCCGCAGCGGCATCGATCGCAAACATGATCGCGCAGTATAACGCGCAGAAGGCCGCAGAAGAAGCACAGGCAAAATCCGATGCTGAGAATGCCGCGTCCCGCGTTGAAGAGATGAACCGCGCAAATCAGGAGGCTGAGGCCAACGGTCAGGAGCCGCCGTACAGCCAGGATGAAATAAACCAGGCGCAGAACGATGCCAATACCGGCGGCGCAAGCGGCGGGGACAGCGGCTTCATGTGGCCTGTTCCGTGCAGCACGAGAGTCACCTCGCGCTACGGTAACAGAGCCGACCCCTTTACCGGGCAGACAAGATACCACGCCGGTATCGACATTGACGGCTTCGGCAACGACGGGGCGCCTATAGTCGCAGCTGCAAGCGGCGTTGTCGTTACAGCATCCTCCGACAGCGGATACGGCAACTATGTAATAATCAACCACGGAGACACCTCGACGGTATATGCACATATGTCCGGCTTTGCGGTCTCCACGGGTGACTATGTCAGTCAGGGTCAGACGGTCGGGTATCTGGGGGCAACCGGAAGAGCCACAGGTACGCACCTGCATTTTGAAGTTTACGTAGGAGACGGAAGAGTAGATCCGGCTGCTTACTTCTCCGGAATTACATATTACAATTGCTGAAGCAATTCAGGTACTACTATGAAAAAAAAGACATTACGCCTGATAGCACTGTCTCTTTGCGTGGTGCTTACGGCTGCCGCCGTTGTTGATACGGCGCCGGTCAGCGCCTATGCGGTCACGCAGTCCGAAATAGACGCGCTCAAAGCCGAACGCGACGCAATTAAGGCACAGCGTCAGGAAAAGCAGGCTATCGTTGAACAGCTTGAGGCCGATAAGGCCAGCGTTGTGGAACAGAAACAGGCCATGGATGAGCGCAACATGTATACGCTCCAGCAGATCCAGCTCAACAGCGATGAGATCGCGATGTATGACGAGATGATCGCCGACAAGGAGAAGGAGCTTACCGAAGCCCAGCGCCTTGAGGATGAGCAGCTCGAAAGATACCGTGCACGTGTGCGCGCCATGGAGGAAAACGGCAGTGTAGGATATCTGGCGATGGTGCTCAAGACAAGCAGCCTTGGCGATTTTCTTACGGCGATGGATGACATCGGCGAGATAATGCAGAGCGACAAGGAGCTCGAGGATGCGTATATCGCGGCCAGAGAGAACACCGAAGAGGTCAAGGCCGAGTATGAGGCCTACCGCGCTGATATAAACGCCAAGCAGGAAGTGCTCCGTGCGGAGCAGGCCGAGCTTGAAAAGGATATCGAGGAGGCAATAAACCTTATCCTCGATATCGAAAACGACATTGAAAAGCGCCAGGCGGAGTATGACGAGATCATGGCTGCCGAGGATGCAGCGAATGCGAACATAGACAGGCTCGTCGCCGAGCTTGAAGCGCAGAGACGCGCCGAGCAGGGCAATAACGGCGGCAGCACCGGAGGCGGCGGAGCGGTCGGCAACGGCAGCTTTATCTGGCCTGTCGCGTCGTATGTCTATGTATCGAGCCGGTTTGGCCTGCGTATTCATCCCATTACCGGAGAGCAGAAAACGCACACCGGTATAGACATTGCATCCAATCAGGGCACAAGCATCTATGCAGCCGACGGCGGGACAGTGACGCTGGCATCATGGAACGGCGGCTACGGCAACTGCGTCATGATCGACCACGGCAACGGCTATGTGACTCTGTACGGCCATATGTCATCCATTGCGGTAAGTCAGGGGCAGGCCGTAAGTCAGGGCGACACCATCGGATATGTTGGCAGCACCGGTAACTCTACCGGGCCGCATCTCCATTTCGAGGTCCTGAAAAACGGCACGCGCATCGACCCGGAGCAGTTTTATTCCGGGCTTACTATCTCCGCGGATGCGGGTGTATAATTTTCCAAGCAAAACCGGGGGGCTGCGGCAGCAGCCCCCGCGTGTGTAAAACAGCAGAGATTCCGGAGGTTGTGTATGAGTTTGGGCACCAGACTAATGAACGCCGTAGTCAACGTTCTGACGGCGATCCTCAATATACGCATAAGATTCAAGTATGTGCTGCTCGCATTCATTATTTTTGTCGGCGGCGCGATAGGGATCACATATAAGCATATGCTCGACCTTGTCGGCGGCAAAGACGATTTTGACGAAGCCAAACGGTATATTGAGATCAAGGATGTCGTTGAGGACCAGTACATAGACGAAGTCAGCAGACAGACTCTCGGCGATTACGCCGCGGCGGCTATGGTTTCCGGGCTTGCTGATAAGTGGAGCTACTATATGTCCGCGGATGAATACAAGACATATCAGCTCAATTCCACAAATGAATACTCAGGCATCGGTATGTCTATAATGAAGCAGGATGACGGGAGCTTTCAGGTCGTTTCTGTCAATGCCGACTCCCCGGCAGGACTTGCCGGGCTTGGTGCAGGCGATGTGATAACCACCGTTGACGGCGAGGATATCACCAGTATGTCGCTGGATGAAGCGCGCAAGCTGATACGCTCGAAGATGAACGGGAAGTTCACTCTCGGCCTTGGGCGCAAGAACAGCATCGAGGTCGACTGCAGCAGCGTCTATCAGAGTGCTGTCAATTACCGGCTTGAAAAGACCGAAGCCGGTTACATACAGATCCTGAATTTTGAGGCCGGCAGCGGCGACGATGCAATCGCGGCGGTCGAGGATCTGCTCAATCAGGGGGCTGTGGCACTGTGCATTGACCTGCGCGGTAACCCCGGAGGGCTTGACACAGAGGCTGCAAAGTTTCTGGACTATCTGCTCCCGAACGGTACACTTTTCATAGAGACCGACAAACAGGGCAATGAGAAAGTTACGACATCGGACGGCATGTGCATACAGCTCCCGATGTGCGTGCTTGTTAACGCCGAGACCTTCGGCGAAGCCGAGGTGTGCGCGGCAGTGCTCCAGGAATACCAGTGGGCGACCGTGCTCGGCGAGGCGACGACTGGCAAGACCAGAACGCAGGAGACCATCCCGCTTGAGGACGGCAGTGCGCTCCGCCTTTCGACCGGTACATATCTCACAGGCAACCGCACCGACATCAGCGCCAAGGGCGGCGTCGTGCCTGACCTTATCCTTTATAACTCCGATGCTTCTGCGACCGGCACGACCGACGGCACCGTCGGCGAGAGCACCGGCGTCGGCGCATCCTCAAATGACGAACAGCTTATGCAGGCCTTGAAGCTTTTGAGTTGACAAGCCTTGCGTAAGTTAATATAATGTACAAGCTTCCCATTTATAAATTTACCTCAGGATCAATGAGGCGGCAGAAGGAGATCGAAACGTATGCCTAATTCCAACAGATTCAAAATGAGTCAGGAGCGTCTTGACGCGCTCAAGGATGAGCTTTACTATTTGGAGACAGTAAGAGAGAAAGAGGTCTCTGAGCTGATCAAGGAAGCAAGAAGCTTCGGCGATCTGTCCGAAAACAGTGAGTACGATGAAGCGAAGACCGAGCAGGGCAAGCTCTATTCGAAGATAGCAGAGCTGAAAGTCCTTATTGAGAACGCCGAGATCGTCGACAACATGGATGAGAACACTCCGAAGGATGCGATCACCCTCGGCAGCATCGTGAAGGTGCGTGATATCGAAGAGGACTTTGAGGAGACTTACGAGATAGTCGGCTCTCAGGAGGCCAACCCCAGAGAGGGGCGCATATCCGATGACTCTCCCCTCGGCCGTGGGCTGCACGGACATAAGGCGGGCGAGACCGTCGTCGTCAACGCTCCTGCGGGCGATATCAAGTTCGAGATACTTTCCGTAGAGAATAATTAAAGGCAAGGGGTAGGACATGAGCGAAGAGAACACCAGACAGCCCGCACCGGAGCAGGAGCTGTCCGAGATTTTGCAGATACGCCGCGATAAGCTGGCGGCTCTCCAGCAGGAGGGCAGAGACCCCTTTACCAAGACCAAGTTTACAAGGACGGCGTGGTCAGAGGAGATCAAGGCTGATTATGACGCATTTGCCGACAAGACCATTTCCGTCGCCGGGCGCATCATGTCCAAGCGCGGCATGGGCAAGGCAATCTTCTGCCACATCAAGGACGACAGGGGACAGATACAGCTCTACGTCCGTGCCGATGCTGTCAGCGCACAGGAGTTTGCGGATTTCCGCAAGTATGATATCGGCGACATTATCGGTGTTTCCGGCTATGTGTTCAAGACAAAGACTGAGGAGATATCCGTACATGTGCAAAGCGTTGAGCTCCTTTCGAAGTCTCTGCGCCCGCTGCCGGAGAAGTTCCACGGCATGACCAACACGGAGCTCAAGTACCGCCAGCGCTATGTCGATCTCATCGTCAATGACGACAGCCGCCGCAACTTTGTCATCCGCTCAAAGTTCGTGAGCTATGTCCGCCGCTTCCTCGATAACCGCGGATACATGGAGGTCGAGACGCCTGTTCTCAATACGATCTCCGGCGGTGCTACCGCGCGTCCTTTCATTACGCACCATAACACTCTTGATATAGACATGTACCTGCGCATAGCGACCGAGCTTAACCTCAAGCGCCTTATCGTGGGCGGCATTGAGCGCGTGTACGAGATCGGCCGTATCTTCCGCAACGAGGGCATGGACACAAAGCACAACCCGGAGTTCACGACAGTCGAGCTGTATGAGTCATACGCCGATTTTAACGACATGATGGATCTTTTTGAAGATCTGCTGTCCGGGGCGGCAATGGAGATACTCGGCACTTATGACGTCCAGTGGCAGGGACAGAGCATCAGCCTTGCACCCGGCTTCAAGCGCATGACCATGGCCGAGGCTGTCAAGGAATATCTCGGTGTCGACTTCATGGCGATCGAGAGCGATGAAGAAGCAGTTGCTGCCGCAAAGGCCGTCGGCGTTGATATGGAAAAGGTCGAACCGACTTGGGGTCATGCCCTGTATGAGTG
>CAVFGM010000160.1:1355-18505 GCA_963621955.1 Bacteroidaceae bacterium | reverse complement strand
TGAAATGGACCGACTCAGTGAGTGCGGTCCATTTTTGCATTCATTTGACGCTTACGTTGAACGGGTACACCCAATTTCATTATGGAGAAAGAGTTATGAACGCATATAGCAGCCGCCGTTGACGTCGATGCAGGCGCCGGTGACATAACCGGCTTCCTCGGAAGCGAGGTACACGACGGCATAGGCGACGTCCTCGCAGGTGCCGATCTTGCCCATGGGCGTGCGCTCTATCGCGGCGTCCAGACGGTGCGGATCGGAATTGACGAGGATCTCATGCAGGGTCTCGGTCATGTGTGTGCCGGGGGCGACGCAGTTGACGGTGATGCCGTCGAGCGCGACGGTGCGGGCAAGCGTCTTTGCAAAGGACTGCTGCGCGCCCTTGGTGGAGGCGTAATGCACCTGCCCGAACAGTGCGCCCTGCTGGGCGGTGACGGAGGAGGTCATGATTATGCGCCCGTAGTGGTTGCGCTTCATGACAGGGATGGCGTATTTGCTGCACAGAAACGCGCCGGTGATGTTGGTGTTCTGCACGCGCTGCCAGTCCTCAAGGGTCATGTCGTAGATGTTGCGGTTGCTGTTGACGCCGGCGTTGTTGCAGAGGATGTCGAGGCGGCCGAATTCTTTATCGACAGTTTCAATCATGCGGATGACGTCTTCTTCCTTGCTGACGTCGGCGCGGATAATGATGGCGCGGCGGCCTTTGCCGCGGATGTATTCGGCGACCTTCTCGGCCTTTTCGAGAGAGTGCTCCGAGGTGTAGTTCACAGCGACGTCTGCCCCGGCTTCCGCCAGGCAGCGCGCCATTGCCGCGCCGAGCCCCTGCGAAGAGCCGGTGACCAGAGCGACCTTACCTGTTAAATCAAACATAGTTCTGCCTCCATTCAGATTTTATATGTTACCAATCGGCTATGCTGCCGTCTTCAAATTCGAGATGAGGCGTGTCCCAAGTGCCGTCAAAGCGCAGCGCGTCAAGCTTGCTCTCGTCGACCTCGATGCCGAGACCGGGGCCTTCGGGGATGCGGATATAGCCGTCCTCGATTTTGAACGGGGTCTTGAGAATGCCGACGCCGAGATCGGCGTGGTCGGGCATGCCGGGGTGCTCCTGCGCAAGCAGGTTCGGCACGCAGGCATCGAGCTGCATGCAGGCGGCAAGAGAGATGGGGCCGAGGGGATTGTGCGGCGCGATCTGCATATAGTAGGTCTCGGCCATGGCCGCGATCTTGCGCGCCTCAAATATGCCGCCGCAGTGGCAGAGGTCGGGCTGGACGACGGAGACGGCCTGCTTCTCGATAAGTTCGCGGAAACCGAACTTCGTGAAGAGACGTTCACCGGCGGCGATGGGAATCGTCGTGCTGCGCGACACACGCACCATTTCGTCCACGTTCTCGGGCAGCACCGGCTCCTCGACGAAGAGCGGATAGTACGGTTCAAGTGCCTTGAGCAGACGGATGGACATCGCGGGGCTCACGCGGCCGTGGAAGTCGATCGCGATATCGACCTTTTTGCCGACGCGCTCACGCACAGCGGCGAACCGTTCGACGACCTTGTCGACCATTTCCATGTTGTCGATGGGCCTGATCGGCGGGATGATGGAATATTTCATAACGGTGAAGCCGTCGGCAAGACGGGAGTCCGTTATCTTCAGCATGTCGGGTATCGGGAAGTCGCCGGGATGGCCGGTCGGCTTGAGGTGGCCGTACATGCGCACCTTGTCGCGGTAAGCGCCGCCGAGCATTTCATAGACCGGCATGTTATAGTACTTGCCCTTGATGTCCCAGAGCGCCATTTCGATGCCGGAGATGGCGGAGCAGAGGATGGGGCCGCCGCGGTAGAAGGTGCGGCGGTACATACCCTGCCAGAGGTGCTCTATCTTCAGGGGGTCTGCGCCGATGAGCATGGGTCTGAACTCATTGACGGCGGTCTCGACAGTTCTTGCGCGGCCTTCAACGACCGGTTCGCCCCAGCCGCATATCCCCTCGTCGGTTTCGATTTTGAGGAACATCCAGCGCGGACGGATATGTATCATCTTCAGGTCAGTTATTTTCATTGTAAATTACCTCTCAGAGTCCTTCAAAGTAGGTGCTCGTATGCTCAGCGGGACGGACGTTTGTAAGCGTGCCCTTGTAGTGGCGCAGATCAATGGGCTGGAAAGGATATTTCAGGCAGTTTTCCTCGTTTATCTCAAGGCCGAGGCCGACGCCGGTCGGGATGAGGATATTGCCCTTGTCGAACACGACGCGCTCATTCGTGAGCTCCTTGCGCCATGACACGTCGGTAAGGCATATCTCCAGAATGCGGAAGCCCGGAGTGCTTGCGGCGATATGCAGCGTCGCGGCGTTCGCGACGGGGCCGCTGGGGTTGTGCGGCGCGAGCGCCACATAGTGCGCCTCGCACAGGGCGGCCATCTTCTTGACGGCGGAAATGCCGCCGCAGTGGCTGATGTCGGGCTGGACGAAGTCTGCGCAGCCGCGCTCGAGAAAGTCGCGCATCTGCGTGAGGGAATAAAGCCGCTCGCCCGCCGCGATGGGGACAGGGGAGTTCTTGTGCACCTGCGCGAGAGCGTCAAGGCAGTCGGGGGGGGTAGGCTCCTCGAAGAAGTACGGGTCAAAGGGCTTGAGCGCGTTTGCGATCTTTATGCCGGTGGCGATATCGAAGCGGCCATGACCTTCGATGAGCAGATCGACGTCGTTGCCGACCGCGCCGCGCACGGCCTCGACGATCTCTATCGAGCGGCGGAAGTCCGCGTTTTCCATATACATATAGGCCTTGCCGAACGGATCCCACTTGAGGGCGGTGATGCCCATGTTCTTGGCCTTGACGGCGGCAGCGGCGAACTCATCCGCGGTCTTCGCGCCGGCGAACCAGACATTCGCATACATGCGCACGCCATCGCGCACCTTGCCGCCGAGCATCTCATACACCGGCACACCCGCAGCCTTGGCCTTGATGTCCCACATGGCCATGTTCACCGCGGAGACGGCGCTCTGGAGCACGGGGCCGACGCGCCAGTAGGAATCGCGGTAGAGCTCATGGGAGATGCGCTCGACCTCACGCGGATCCTGCCCGATAAGCACGCGCTTTATATCCTCGATAGCACCGAGCAGGGCATTCTCCTTATATTCCAGCGTGCCCTCGCCGATACCGGATATGCCCTCGTCGGTCTCAAGCTTGACAAAGACAAAATTCGTCCGGTAGGTAAAGACGTTGAATGTCTTGATATCTGTGATCTTCACGGATGTATCCTCCAGTTATACTTCAAATTCGGCATAGTGTTCGGGGACAAGGATGCGCTGGCTGCTGCCCCTGAACTCCTCTATAAACTCATTCACGTCGCAGCCGTAGGCCTTGAACATATCCCAGTGCATTGGCAGCACAGCTTTCGGCGCGAGGATCGCTGTAAGGCGCGCGGCGTCGACGGCGTTCATGTTGTAGCCGCTGCCGTTTATCGGGAGCATCAGCAGATCCGCGCCCTGCGGATATTCTGCCGGGAGGCGCTTGTGGAACATGGTGTCCCCGGTGTGGCAGATGACCTTGCCGTCGCCCTCGATGACAACGCCGATGGGGTGCTCATCGCTGTGCGCGGCGTAGGTCGAACTGAAGCGGATGCCGCTCAGCGTGATCTCGATGCCGGGATCAAAGAGCATATAGTTCTCTGCCCTTGCATAGCGCGCGCGGAGCGCGGCGAGCACGTTCACCGGCGCGAGCAGCGCGACGGGGCCGTTTGCGGCGAGCAGCCTGTCGAGCGTACCAAAATCGGTATGATCGTCATGGATATGGGTGAGTATCACAACGTCGACGTGGGAGTCCAAAAGCTCATCCCGCATCGGAACCTCGCGGCGATAGCTCTCACCTTTTTTATATCTGAGCGTGTCGGAAAGATAGGGGTCGATCATAATGACCGTGCCGTTATCCGAGATCAGACGGAAGCCCGCCTGACCGAGCCAGCTTATCTTCATATACAGTTCCTCGCTTTACCTTGTATCGCTTTATCTTATATCCTGAGCAATATGCTTTGCAAGAAAAATCGCGTTAAATACAAAACACATTGCTTAGGATATAAAGGGCATCCCTTGGGATGCCCTTTATACAGTTCAGTCGGATCAGCCGTTGACGATGGCAAGGACCTGATCGAGCAGATCGGTGTAGCCGCCGGCCTCGGCGCTCTCGCTCCAGAACGGAGTGAAGAGGTCGATGAGAGCCTGCTGGTCGTCAAACTGGGTGATGGTGCAGCCGGCTTCTTCGAGCTTGGTCTGGTAGCCGGACTCGTTTGCGATAACGGTCTCGTTCAGCTCTTCCTGGCACTGCTTCCAGGTGGAGGTGAAGAGCTCCTGAGTGGCCTCGTCGAGGGAGTTCCACTTATCGGCGTTCATGACAGGGCCGATGACGGAGATCATGTGGCGGGACAGGCAGACGTACTTGCCGAGCTCATAGAAGCCCTGAGTGTAGAAGGCTTCGAGACCGGACTCAACGCCGTCAACAAGGCCGGACTGCATTGCGGTGTAGGCCTCGTTCCAGGGAACGACGGTGGGGCTCATGCCGAGGGTGTTGAAGGTGTTCAGGTAGAGGTCAGTGCCGGGGGAGCGGAGCTTGTAGCCCTTGCAGTCATCAAGGCTGGTGATGGGGGTCTTGGTGATCATGTTGCGGAAGTTGTTCCAGGTCCAGCCGAAGGCGTGCATGTTCAGGGTGTCCTCGAGCTGCTGGTCGAGCTGTGCGCCGACTTCGCCGAAGATGACCTTGCCTGCGGTCTCGTAGCTGTCATACAGGAAAGGCATTGCGGTCAGAGCGAAAGCGGGGACTGCGGAGGAGAGCTGGGAGCAGTCGGCAAGGCACATATCGAGGGTGCCCATCTGGACGGCGTCCTGAGCGTCGGTCTGGTTGTAGAGGGAAGCGGCGGGGTAGATGTCGATGGTGATCTTGCCGCCGGACTGCTCGTTGATCATGGTCGCCCACTTGGTCAGAGCCTCGTGGATGGGCTGGTCAACAGAGTTGTGGTGGGAGAGCTTCAGGGTCATTTCGGGGTATTCGACTGCTGCGGTGTCAGCTGCAGCGTCGGCTGCGGGTTCTGCTGCGGGGGCTTCGGTTGCTGCGGGTGCAGCGCTCTCGCCGCAGGCGCACAGTGCAAAGCACATAACGAGTGCCAGCACCAGAGCGATGAGTTTCTTCATTTTGGGGTTCCTCCTAAATTTTTTTATGATCACAGAGCTGCTGCTCCGGGATTCCGGATTTGTTTCCCTGTCACATCAGAGAGGGAAGCCAGGTGACGAGCGCGGGGATGAAGATGACGAGCAGGGTCACGCTGTAGTTGACGGCGATGAACTTGAAGATGTTCTTGACGACCTTCTCGAGCGGGGTGTCGGTAATGCTCGCGGAGATGTACATGAGCAGGCCGACCGGGGGAGACATGCCTCCCATGTCGAGCGTCAGGATGCAGACCATTGCGAAGTAGATCGGGTCAAAGCCGTAGGCGGCGATGAGCGGGGTGAAGATAGGCACGAGCATGAGCATCGCAGCGTTGGAGTCGATGAACATACCGGCTATGTAGAGGATGATGCTGATGAATATCAGGATCAGGTAGGGGTTGCCGTGGAAGACCTGAGACGCGGCGAGGACGACCTTGGAGAGGTTGTAGTTCGTGGCGAGGGTGCCGAAGATGCCGGCAAAGACAACGACGATCATGCAGTTTGTAGTGCCGTGGACAGCGTCCTTGAAGCACTCCCAGACGTGCTGGGCGTTCATGGTCTTGCGGATGAAGCCGTAGATGATGCTGTATACGCAGGCGACAACGCCGGCTTCGGTCGCGGTGGTGGCGCCGGAGAGAATGCCGCCGATGATGATGACGGGCATGATGAGTGCGGGCAGCGCCTTGAGAGTGTCCTGACCGAGAGCCTTCCAGCCGACGAACTTCGACTTGGGGATGTCGGCCTTGCGGGCGTAGATGCCGTTGACGATCATGTAGCCGATAGCGATGACAAGACCGGGGATGATACCGGCCATGAACAGCTTGCCGATGGCAATTGAGGTAACACCGGAGTAGAGCACCATCATGATGCTCGGCGGAATGACCGGGCCGAGAGCGCCGCAGGAGGAGACGAGGGCGCAGGAGTAGCCGTCGTCATAGCCGTCCTTGCGCATGATGGGGACAAGGATGGAGGCGAGAGCGGAGGTGTCAGCATTTGCGGAACCTGAGACGCCAGCCATCACAACGCCGGTGACGATAGTCGCGTGGCCGAGACCGCCCTTGAAGTGGCCGACAAGGCTCTTTGCCCAGTTGACGAGGATATCGGTGATACCGGACTTCTCCATCAGGGTACCGGCCAGCATGAAGAAAGGCACTGCCATGAGGGAGAAGGAGTCCATACCGGTGAAGAGCTTCTGGGGGATGATTATACCGGTGAGCGAGGGGTCAAAGAAAAGAGTAACGACGGCGGAAATGACCATGCCGTAGGCGACGGGCATGCCGATGAACAGCAGCAGGAAGAACAGCCCGAAAAGAATACCAAGCATCATATCTCTTCACCATCCTTATTCTCGTGAATTATCTTGATAAACAGATTGATAACGACCTCGAGCGAGAAGAGCACGAGCAGCGCCGCGCCGACCGCCTGAGAGGAGTACATAAAGGAGGCAGGCAGATGTATGCCGTCAAGGTACTTGTGCGCCGCATTGAACTTCTGGCACAGCTGGACGGTGTAGGCAAAGTAGAAACCGCCGAAAGCACAGATGAGCATATTGCAGATGAGCCAGGAGATGTCCTGGAACTTCTTCGGCAGGCGCTTCACAAGAACGTCAAAGCCGAGGTTCTGCTCATGGCGGACAATGATGGGGAAATAAAGCATCAGCATCCAGATGAACAGGTAGCGGCAGAGCTGCTCGCTCCACCAGATTGGAGAGTTGAGCACGTATCGGGCGATAACGGCGACGAGGGTGATGCCGGTAAAGCCTACGACAAGCGCGCCGCAGATGTTCTTGAGGATCTTCTCAAGGACATCAAAGATTTTACCAATTGCTTTCAAGTTTATTACCTCCACTTACGTTTATTTGTGTATGTGCAAAGCAATTTTGATATTTGATATTTTAGACAGCGCAAAAATGTGATATTTGATATTTCAATGCCAAAGAAACGAAAACACCAATTTCGTCCCCATGGGGTTAACCGGAACCGGAGCCTTAAATCTGCCCGGCGTATACCTTCAGGAAGTTCTCCATCGCGTGGCCGACATGCTTGTCGACCGCGGCCTTGATGGCAAGTGCGTCTTTCTTTTCGAGTGCGGCGATAAGCTCCTCATGCTCGCCGTACACTGCCTGTACGCGCACGATGCTGGGCATATAGCTTTTGCGCAGGGCGCGGATAAGCATATGGTAATAGCGATAAAGCTCGATAGCCTTCGAGTTGCCGCCGCGGGACATTATCAGCCCGTGGAATTTCGTGTTCAGGTCTATGTAGCCGGTGCTCAGCGTCTGACCGGCGGCGATAAGGCCGATCTCTTCATTCACGGCCTTGAGCTCGTCTATAAGCTCATCGTCTATATAGGGCAGGGCAGATTCGTAGATAAGGCACTCCAGCGCGCGGAGCAGGCCGTATATCTCCCTGACAAAGGTCTCGTCGATGCACAGAACGGTCGCGCCCTTGTAGGCGTTGATCTCCAGCAGCTTCTCGCCCTCGAGCGTTCTGAAAGCTTCGCGCACGGGCATGTTGCTCGTGCCGTAGCGCTCGGAGATCTCTTTTATCGTGATGCGGCTGCCGGCTTCTATCTTCTTGCTGATTATATCCTCGCGCAGACGCTCTGTGACCTTGGAGGCAACCGTGCCTTCAAAGACTATTTTCTCTGCCATAACAACCGCTCCGTGTTCTGTATTTCGCTGCGTAATTCATTCTTCGTTCACAATATTATCAAGCGCGCAGCGAATTGTCAATAGACTTTTTCACGGAAAAGATATTTGATATTTGACATTTTGATCAATCTCTGCTACCATAAAGCCAGATAACACAAGGGGTCTTGTGCAGCGTGCATAAAAAATCTGCCGGAACTTTGGCAAAAGTGCCCGGTACTCAGGAGTGATAAGTGCAATGGAAAAATCGGTTATCATTGACAACGGAAGCATCAGAGCAAATATCCTGCTGCCCGGCTGGGGCTATGACCGTTCGCGCTATGACTGGGGCGGCATGGTCGAGCAGGTGTGGCACAAGGGGCACACGTTCCTTTCCAAGGAGCTCAACAGCAGCGGCGGAGTAGGCCTTGGCGGTGTGGGGCTTGTGAACGTGTTTGAGTGGCGCGATACGGCGCTTTATGACAGCGCATCGGTGGCGGACTATTTCCCGCTGCCCGGCGTGGGGCTGCTCAAGAAGACGGACACCTCGCCGTTCCTGTTTACAAAGGATTACCCGACCGTGCCGTTCGAGCACGCGGTCGAGACGGGGGAGGACTTCGTGAAGATCAGGACGCTCCCGCATCTCTGCTGCGGCGTTGCTATGGATATGGAGAAGCTCTATACTCTCGAGGGCAGCACCCTGCATATGGATATCACGGTCAAAAACGTCGGCCCCAAGGCCTTACACGCGACCGAGTTTTCCCACAATTTCTTCAATTTTGACGGCGGCGTGATAAACTCCGATTACCGCCTGTCTTTCCCCTATACCATCGAGCCGAAGCTGCGCCGCGGTGAGCTGATCATCGAGCGCGATGCTTACCGTCTCGGCGAATTTGACGGGCCGACCGAGTCCAGCGCGTTCTGGATCCGCGGCTGGGAGGGGCTCAAGAGCCATTGGATGAAGCTTGAGAACGCGGCCAAGGGTATGAGCGTCCTCATCGAGGACGGCGTTCCCGTCTGCAATTTCTACAGCTGGAACAACTTCAACGCTTTCTGCCCCGAGGTGTTCGCACCCATCGACCTTGAAAGCGGGGAGAGCATGAGTTATCGCCGCAGCTATACATTTGAAGTGAAATAAACAGAAATAATAAAAAGAAAGGAAACTTACATCATGGCAAAGATCGCATTGGTCACAGGCGCCGGTCACGGCATCGGCAAGGGCGAGGCCATTGAGCTTGCGAAGGCGGGGTATGACGTCTGCATCAGCTATTGCGGAAGCGAGGAGCAGGCGAAGGACACGGTAGAAAAAGTCCGCGCGCTCGGCAGAAAGTCAATGGCCATAAAGGCCGACCTCACAAGGCTTGACGATATCGACCCGATGTTCGATACGTTAGAGCGGGAGTTCGGGAACATTGACTTGCTCGTCAACAACGCGGGCATCACGAAGTTCATGCCCTTTCTCGAAGTCTCGCCCGAGATGTTCGATACCATCACGAACGTCGACCTGCGCGGCACGTTCTTCTGCGCCCAGCGCGCTGCGAAGGACATGATCCGCCACGGTACGCGCGGCTGCATCATAAACACCAGCAGCGTCCACCGCAGCACGAACTACCCCAAGGCCAGCGTATACGGCCCGGCAAAGGCCGCGGTCTATAAGCTCACGCAGCACATGGCGCTTGAGCTCGCGCCCTACGGGATCCGGGTCAACAGCGTGTCCCCGGGATATATCAAGGTGACTGACCCGAACGTCGTCACCGACAGGGAGAAGATGCTCGTCTCCCGTATCCCGGCGCAGCGCACCGGTCAGCCCGAGGAGATCGCCGCGGCGGTCCTGTACCTCATCTCGGATGCGGCGAAGTACGTCACCGGCAGTGACATAACAGTCGACGGCGGACAGCTGCTGCCATCCGCCGTGGATAATACGTATTTTAAATGACCCTCAGCCGCCGAGGACGCCTGTGATCGTGCCGGCGCTGCTGACGACCTGCGCGGCGATCTCTTGTATCCGCTCCGGCTCCATTCTGGATGCCGGGGCGGATACGCTTATCGCGGCGACGGGATGGGCGCTGTAATCGAAGATGGGCGCGGCGATGCAGAACACGCCGGGTTCGTGCTCCTCGTTATCGAGCGCGTAGCCTTGTGCCCTTATTTTGCTGAGCTCCGCGGTGAGCCGGTCGAAGTCCGTTATGGTGTTCGGCGTGAACGCGGTTATGACCGACCTGTCCCATATCCCGCGCACGGCCTCCGGCGGCAGGTTTGCCAGAATGCACTTGCCGACGCCTGTGCAGTACATCGGGTTCTTCAGTCCGACGAACGACGCCATGCGCGCAATGCTGCTGCTCGTGTCCTCCTTATAGAGGTACACGACTTCATCGCCCAGGCGCGCGACAAGGTGGACGGCCTCGCCGCTGAATTCCGCGAGCCGCTCGAGGTATGGCCGCGCAATCGACACGAGGTTCACCCCGCAGGCCGCGCGGCTGCCGACCTCGAACATCTTCAGCGTCAGGCGGTACTTCCCCGTCTCTATGTCTTTCTGCACATAGCCGCGTGAGGAGAGCGAGGCGAGCAGACGGTGCACGGTGCTGACATGCAGGCCGACTGCGGCGGCGAGGTCTGTCAGGCTCATCCCGTGCGGGCTGGAGGAGAGCGCCTCGACTATATCAAAAACACGGTCTATTGACTGTACAGGTGTTGAGTTTGCCATAGCATATCTCCGTTTTCACATTATGAAAAGCTTTTTCATACTCTAACACGCCCCGGTTCGCTGCGTCAATTGTAGTATTCTCACAAAAAGAGCCGCCTATTTTTGGCGATATATATGGCGCAAAGCGGGGCATATCCGGTTGACAAGAGGGAAGTAATTTTGTAATATAGAGACGAATATCAGAATGTGATAATCATTTTCACATTATGAAAATCAAAGGAGAAATTCGTATGCGTGAACAGGTAATAGAAAGAATAGAAAAGGAAAAGCTGATCGCCATCGTGCGCGGCGTCAGCGCCGATCAGTGCAGCAAGGTCGCAAACGCGCTGTATGCCGGCGGCGTGCGCCTTATGGAGATCACCTATAATCAGAAGGACCCCGCATCCTGGCAGCAGACAGCCGAAGCGATCGGCGCGCTGACCGAGGAGTTCGGCGATAAGATGCTCTTCGGCGCGGGCACCGTCACGAATGTTGAGCTGGTGGAGCTGACCCATGCCCACGGCGGCAAGTATATCATCTCCCCGGATACGAATGTTGACGTTATCAAGCGCACTGTTGAGCTCGGCATGGTCTCTCTCCCCGGTGCTATGACCCCGACCGAGGTCATGACCGCGCACGACGCGGGTGCGGACTTTGTCAAGCTCTTCCCGGCGGGCGACCTCGGCGTCGGCTATCTCAAGGCTATCCGCGCGCCCATCAGCCATGTGAAGCTCATGGCCGTCGGCGGCGTGAATGAGTCTAACGCGGCGGACTTCCTCAAGGCAGGCGCGGTCGGGCTCGGCATCGGCGGCAACCTCGCAAAGAAAGCATGGATCGACGCCGGTGAGTTCGACAAGCTGACCGAAGCGGCAAAGACCATGGTAGAAATAATAAAGAGCGTACAGTAAAGGAGAAAACTATAATGGCAAGAGTAATTACTTTCGGTGAGATAATGATGCGCCTGAACCCGGAGGGATATCTCCGCTTTGTGCAGGCAGATAAATTTGAGGCCACCTATGCCGGCGGCGAAGCGAACGTCGCGGTGTCGCTCGCAAACTACGGCATGGACGCAGCCTACGTCACCAAGGTCCCCGCGCATGAGATAGGCCAGTGCGCCGTCAACGAGCTGCGCCGTTACGGCGTTGACACCTCGCTGATGCTCCGCGGCGGCCCGCGTCTCGGCGTGTACTACTGCGAGAAAGGCGCTTCCCAGCGCGCTTCCAAGGTCATCTATGACCGCGCCGGCTCCTCCATCGCTCTGGCCAAGGCAGATGAGTTCGACTGGGATAAGATATTCGACGGCGCTGACTGGTTCCACTGGACGGGTATCACCCCGGCTCTCGGCGGCGATATGCCCGAGGCCTGCCTTGAGGCCTGTAAGGCCGCGAAGGCAAAGGGCATCACCGTCTCCTGTGACCTCAACTACCGCAAGAAGCTCTGGACGCGCGAGCAGGCAGGCGAGTGCATGGCAAAGCTGCTGCCTTATGTCGATGTCTGCATCGCAAACGAAGAGGACGCAAAGGATGTGTTCGGCATCGAGGCCGAGAACACCGACATCAACAGCGGCAAGCTCGACCATGAGGGCTACATCAGCGTCGCGCGCCAGATCGCGCAGCGCTTCGGCTGCAAGAAGGTCGCCATCACCCTGCGCGGCTCCATCTCCGCGACCGATAACGACTGGGCAGGCATGCTCTACGATGCGGCGAGCGACAAGGCTGTGTTCTCCACCACCTACCATGTGCATATCATCGACCGTGTCGGCGGCGGCGACAGCTTCGGCGGCGGCCTGATCTATGCGCTGCTCAGCGGCAAGAACGATCAGCAGGTCATCGACTTTGCAGTCGCGGCCTCCTGCCTCAAGCACAGCGTCGAGCATGACTTCAACCAGATGAGCGTTGCCGAGGTCGAAGCTCTCGCCGCAGGCAATGCCTCCGGCCGAGTCCAGAGATAAAACTGGCCGGGTGACCACCGTTTCAGAGCTAAAAGTAGTCAGCTGACCACCGTTTCAGAGACAAAAGTAGCCGGGCGACCACCGGCTCAGAGAGGTATAAAATGGTACATATTCCTTATGGAAAGACCCATATAGATTTTGACGAGCAGGGAGCGGGCGTGCTCACCAGCCGCATCAGCGAGCTGAAAGCCGAGGGCAGCGGCAGCGATATCGTCCGCGCTGCAATGGAAAACCCCATCGACAGCCCTCGGCTCTGCGAGCTTGCCAAGGGCAAAAAGAACTGCGTCATCATCATTTCCGACCATACGCGCCCTGTGCCGAGCAGGGACATCATCCCCAATATGCTGCGCGAACTGAGAGCGGGCAGCCCAGATATAGAGGTCACGCTGCTTGTCGCCACGGGCTTTCACCGCCTGACCTCGACGGCGGAGCTTGAAGCAAAGCTCGGCAGGGAGATAATGGACGAGTGCAGGATAGTCGTGCACGACTGCCGCGATAAGGACGCGAATGTCCAGATCGGCATCCTGCCCTCCGGCGCGCCGCTGGTCATTGACCGCCTCGCGGTCGAGACGGAGCTGCTGATAGCCGAGGGCTTTATCGAGCCGCATTTCTTCGCTGGCTTCTCCGGCGGACGAAAAAGTGTGCTGCCCGGCGTGTCCGATCAGGTGACGGTGCTCGGCAACCACTGCTCCAAGTTCATTGACAGCCCATATTCCCGCACCGGTATCCTCGACGGCAACCCAATACACAAGGATATGATCGCGGCGGCAGAAATGGCGAAGCTTGCGTACATCGTCAATGTCGTGATCGATGAGGACAAGAAAACGGTCGCGGCCTTTGCGGGCAATTACCTGACCGCGCACCGCCGCGGCTGCGATTTCCTGCTGGGTTACTGCCAGGCAAAGCCCAAGTGGGCGGACATAGTCATTTCCTCGAACGGCGGCGCGCCGCTGGATCAGAACCTTTACCAGTGCGTAAAGGGAATGACGGCGGCCGAGGCTACCTGCAACGAGGGCGGCGTTATAATAATGTGTGCCGAGTGCGCCGACGGCCACGGCGGCGAGGGCTTCTATGAGTCGCTGAAAAACTGCGAAAGCGCCGTTGTGCTCTATGACGAGTTCATGTCGACGCCGCAGGACAAGACCGTGCCCGACCAGTGGGAGAGCCAGATCCTCGCGCGCATACTCATGCATCACCCGGTCGTTTTCGTCTCCCGCCCGGAGATGAAGAGCATGATCGAGGAGATGAAGATGACCTATGCGCCGTCGCTCGAGGCCGCACTGGAGCTTGCGCATAATATGGGCAAGCACAGCCTGACGGTCATCCCGAACGGTATCTCCGTCATCGTCCGCGACTGAGTAAAATTTAAGAGGGAATAGCATGGAGAGGCGAAACGCCGATCCATGCTATTTTTGTTCTTGCGCAGGCGTGGAAGATGTTGTATAATGTCTGAGATGATATTTTAACGCAGCATAACCGGGTGTAGCGCAGTTGGTAGCGCGGGTGGTTTGGGAGTGCCGTGCCTGTATCCGAGGCGGGACAGACCGAAACACCGGAAAGCCTTGCAGCACCTGCACTTGCGGGATTTGAGCAGTCGGTCAAAACAGGCGGAAAATCAGCAATGACCACATGACTGACCACAGTCGCAGAAAAACTTCAACTTCATAACCGGGTGTAGCGCAGTTGGTAGCGCGGGTGGTTTGGGACCATCAGGTCGGGGGTTCGAGCCCCTCCACTCGGACCAAAAAACTCTCTGAAATCAGCGATTTCAGAGAGCTTTTCTTATTCCTTGTCTATTGCGGCGCAAGAGGTGAGTTGGTATCAATCCGACAGAGTATTGTAATTTTCACCAAAATGTATTATGATTAATTAACGGTAGGCCTTTGTGCCACCAAGGCAGCCGTGTGGGTGTATTCCATACGGCTTTTTGTAACCCGCTTAGAAAATATGTAGCTATATATTATTTCAGTATTTGGGGGATGGGATAGTGGAAAACAAGATTTGCAAAGTCGTATATTTTGATGAAGACTCCGTCACCGACTACGTTCAAATCGTTGCCGGTGGAGAGTTAGAGAATACCCAAGAGCTACTTAACTCACGAGAAGGCCGTGAGGGTCAGGAAATACAGGCATCGGCAAAAGCTGGAATCGGCGGCGTTTTCAAGGCTCTCCTTGGGATGGAAGCTTCCGCAACAGCAGATATATCTGCTGGACTATCGTTCAATAGCGGTAAGATGGTAAAGAACATTGTTAAGAACACCATCCTAACTGATTTTCTAATAATTCTCGAAAACCAAGGTACTCTGCAACGCAATACTTCGCGTATGCCCAAAGGCGCTATCAAAAAGTTTAAGGGGTATGCAATTTCCGCTGAAGAAGACTCTCTTTCTTATATGGTAATGGTTTCACCTTACCTCAGCATGTTGAAAACTGGAAGTGCTATTCCGGCCGGAGAGTTTAATATTGCTGTTGATAAACTGGACAATGCGCTGAGGCATGCCAAAGGTTACTATGAATTTGTAGCAACCAAAGGTCGGAGTCGAGTTATCCTCCGTTTTAATATTAATTCTTTCAGAAATAGCTACACTCTTAGTGACCTGCTTAAAATGAACCTAAGTATTTATGCGATAAAGGTTGGGCGAACAACACTTGATATGCTAAATGTCAATAAGGAACTTGGTATGAGCATCTCAATTATTCCGAAAGATAATCCGTCTTATACGCCGGGTAATCAGACTGATGAGCCAGATGCACATTCGCAGGTGTTAGATGTGTTTGATGTCTTGCTTGCGGGGGTGGAAGCTGATGACTAATCGGATTGTTGTATTTGACGGTTCAAGAAAAGACTTCGAGGCCATGATTAAGGCAGAAATCTCAGAAGACGATGTAACCATTACATTTATGGAGCTAATTCAGCATTATAATGCGAGGATACGCCCTAGCGAATCGGGTGTAAAAGAGTCTTCCTTAAACAAAATCATCAAAGTGGATAACTGCATCGTGCGCTCTGATGACTATGCTTCTGTCTTGGAACACGCACTCTCAAATTTTGTAAATATCGTTACCTTAAACCATAATATAAACACACTTTATATCCAAAATCCACCGAGACGAGTACGCCAATCACTTAAAGCAGCATACGGTGATGAGATTGAATATCATCAGTCAAATTACCCCAGAATATCTCGCGACATTCTGAAAGATGTTTTTACGGACCTCGAAGCTAGCATTCAAGGTCAGGAGGACTGCAAAAAGCAATTAATTAGCGGCATATATCGGCTAACCACCGAGTCAAAGCAAAAGCCTGTTGTTCTGATGCTATACGGGCCGTCAGGCGTTGGCAAAACCGAGAGCGCTAAAAGCATAAGTAAAACGCTCGGCGGCTCATTGCTGCGGGTTCAATTCTCCATGATGCAGACGAACGAAGCATACAATTATGTGTTCGGATCAGAGCACTCAAAAAGTAGCTTCGCAAAAGATATGCTGTCACGGGAGTCCAACGTAATCCTTATTGATGAATTTGATAAGGTAAACCCGACATTTTATAATGCGTTTTATGAACTTTTTGATGAAGGTAAGTATGTTGATACGAATTATGAGGTCAACCTTGGTCAAGCTATTTTTCTCTGCACATGCAATTTCAACAACGAGCAGGAAATCAAAAAAGTTTTGGGGCCTGCAATGTTTTCCCGTATTGGTTGTTGCATCGAATACAGTGAGCTTTCTGCTGAACAGAAAAAAACCATCATAGGCAAGTGGTATGAGGAAGTCGTTTCATCTCTGAAAGATGACGAAAAGGATATTATCCGTAATACCGATATACTTGACTGGTTTCAAGATAACGCTGAAAGGTATGACAACATCCGTATATTGAAAACTAAGCTGGAAAACGCAATTTTTGACAAGCTTGCGGATGTATTTATTCTCCATCCTACCAATTAATACCCCCCCTGCATTCCAGAATGCGTAACTGCGTATTTAAGGGGCAATCGTATTAGCCTATTATTTCATTCTGATTATTCTCACGCTTGAAGATGGAGCTTTTTCCTTCCCTCTTCCGGCTACTGCAGCGTCAGAGTTCCTTTAGCTTTCTGCAGCTCTAGTTCCGCCAGTTCTGACTTCATCTCCTTAATCAACACTTTGAGCTTTGCCTTGTATTCCTCACAATTATATGTATAGACATTGCGGTAGTGCTTTTTGACGTCGGATTATGTGGAGAGTAGCGAACACCAAACGGGATGGCAATGTAGAAAATGCCGAGTTGACGCCTGAACCATATGTTGATTTTGAAGTTAAACATTCTCGGCTTTCTTTTTGTAAGAGCGTTTTCAATTTTACTCAAAGAGATAGTAGAACCTCTCTTATTCTGCTATAACTCCTACGGGCAGAGTATTATCCATAGTCAAGAAGCAAGCCGGGGCGATGCCTCGGCTTGCTTTTCTAAACCCGATGTTTACATTCTTGCTAATTTTAGATATGATATTAGCAAGAAAGTAGTGACCTCGCGACAGCCTATCCGCTTTGCGGATCGACACGATTCAAATACCTGCAACTTCAAATCGGATTCCCTTAACAGCACGCACTTTCCCTTAATTTGTGCCTATATTTAAGGGAAGGCGAATCAGAATACGGGAATGCAACTATCTGCAAACGGCCACATTCAAAACTCGGAGGAGACCATGAAAAAGATACTGGTGATACTGGGCGG
>CAVFGM010000160.1:0-1345 GCA_963621955.1 Bacteroidaceae bacterium | reverse complement strand
GGGCGGTGGACGCCCGAAGGGAAATACACGGCAACTGGTGGACGCTTTCACGCGCGGAGCAACAGATACCGGGCATGAGGTGGAGATCATTTCCCTGAATAAAGTTCAGGTGAATGGCTGCCTTGGCTGCAACGCCTGCCGATACGGCAAGCCCTGCATTCAGAGGGACGGCTTCAACGCGCTTGTGCCCAAAATCAAGGCGGCGGACTGCGTCGTTTTTGCCTCGCCGCTGCTGTTCTGGACGATATCATCCAAGATGAAAGCGTTCGTGGAGCGGTTCTACTGCATTGCGGAGGAGAATCCAAACCCACCGCTGGGCAGATATGAGAAATACCCTGTCAAGGACTCTGCGCTGCTTATGACCTCGGCGGACAATTTCTTCTGGACCTTTGAGCAGGCGGTGTCCTACTATCAGTTTGCCATTGTGAACTATATCGGCTTCCGTGACCGTGGGATGCTTCTGGCTGGCGGCTGCGGAGATACCAACGGCGAGCCGCAGATCGATAAGACAAACCATTTGGCGGAGGCGTACGAGTTCGGCAAGCGAATTTATGAGTGAGGCAAATCGACAATTGTAAATGCGGGGGAGCATAGAATATGGTCGATAAAAGATATTATGAAAAGCTCGGTGGGTTCTCTTATCTCCTGGGCGAACTGAGAAAGGGACTTGGTGCGCAGCAGACTGATGTTCTGGTCAATGATGCGGTGAAGCTTTGCAACGAATTGTGTGACCAATATAAAGGACTGCCCAAGAAAGAAAAGATACATACCGAACAGATGATCTTCCCGCGGGAGGCTATTTATCTTCAGATGATCAAGTACATCTCCCGCGAAGAGGCCATCAGCCTGATAGAAGAATCCGTGAGAATAGGTGTAGAGCCTGACCGGAACCGGCTGCACATTGCAACGAAGTTCCCGTTTATCCGGCCGCTCTTCTTTAAGATTTTCCACAAGATGATCGGCACTATGTTCAACGGAGACGCGGGCTTCAAGTTTGAAGAAATTGAAGCCGACAGCAGGCATTACAGAGTCGATGTTCTGCAATGCCCCTATATGAAGTATTGTGAATTACTGGGCTGCAAAGAGCTGACGAGCACTTTCTGCCTGAGTGATGACCGCGTATACGGAAACATGTGCGGCATCACCTTTGAGCGGCACGGCACGATAGGCCGGGGCAGCGATAAATGTGATTTTTATTTTTGGTTGATTGCATAATGAAGTTGGACACCTAAGAAAAAATCCATAGTGATTTTCCCAGCATGGTAGAATGAAGTTTGCACACAACATCTGCCAAGGGAGGGCAATCACTATGGACTGCCAAGATTATATCACAGAACCAGCAGAA
>CAVFGM010000159.1:0-4332 GCA_963621955.1 Bacteroidaceae bacterium | reverse complement strand
GTCATGCGGCATCTCGTACAGGCTCTGGTCGGGCAGATAGTAGAACACAACGCTCTCGACCGCGTCCTTCAGCTCGCCGTCGTAAGCGCCGGCATTCATGATCACACCGCCGCCGACGCTGCCGGGGATGCCGGAGGCAAACTCCAGTCCCTCAAGGCCGTTCTGCTGCGCAAAGCCCGCAAGCTTCGCGAGCGACACGCCGGCCTCGGCGTAGATCGCATCCTCGCCGATCATAAACAGCTTGCCGAGCTTCGCGGTGCTGATGATGAAGAGGTCGTTCAAGCCCTCGTCAGGGAAAAGGATGTTCGTCCCGTTGCCGATTATGTACGGGGCAAGCTTGTGCTTCTTGAGCAGGTAGCATATTTTTGAAAGGCTCGTCACGTCCGACGGGATGGCGAGCACTCTCGCGGGGCCGCCGATGCGGAACGAGCAGTGCTCGCTCATCGGTTCGTTTTCCCGAAGCTCAAGGCCGGGCATGGCCTCCTTTATTTCGGCAATGGCGTTTTCAAGCTGTTCCATTTACGCTTCTCCAATCATAAAAGTCCGAGGTCTATCGCTCTGTCATGCTCGGCGGTCAGAGCCTCTGCGGCGTTGTAGCCCATCTTCTTCTGGCGGTTGTTCATCGCGGCAAGCTCCATGATAACGGCAAGGTTCCTGCCGGGACGAACGGGGATCGTCACCTGCGGCAGGCTAACGCCGAGAAAGCTCGCCGTCTCATTCGTGAGGCCGAGGCGGTCGTAGGCCTTGCCGTCCTCCCAGGGCTCCATGCTCACCACGAGGTCAATGTTCGTCTCCGGTTTTACAGCGCCCATGCCGTAGAGGTGCCGGACGTTTATAACGCCTATGCCGCGCAGCTCCATATAGTAGCGTATGAGCTCCGGTGCGCAGCCGACGAGGGTGTCGCGGCTGATGCGCTTTACCTCAACGGCGTCGTCAGCAATGAGCCGGTGGCCGCGCTTTATAAGCTCCAGCGCCGTCTCGCTCTTGCCGATGCCGCTGTCGCCGATAAGCAGCAGCCCCTCGCCGTAGACCTCGACGAGCACGCCGTGCGTCGTAAGGCGCGGGGCAAGGTGTTTGCGCAGAGAGGTGATGACGTCGGCCTGAAATTCCGAGGTGTCCTCATGCGTGATGAACACGTTGCGGTCATATTTCTCCGCCATCTCTATGCACTCGGGGAAAGCCGGCACGCTGTGGCAGATGACAAGGCCCGCTATATCGTACTGCATAAAGCGCTCAAACGCGGCGCGGCGCTCTTCAGATGTGAGCGTGTCAAGATACGTGCTCTCGACGCGCCCCATGATCTGTAAGCGCTTCGGGTCGAAGTAATTATAAAAGCCGGTGAGCTGCATGGCCGGGCGGTTTATATCGGCGGTCGTCAGCAGCGCGGAGTCATAGTCCTTTGAAAGGTGCAGCGGGTGAAGATCGTGAGTCTCCACGATCGTTTTCAGCTTTACGGAATAATTGCCGTTGCGTTTCATGTGCACAGCCTCCTGAGAGATACTTTTACTCATATTATATTTTAATCGTTTCCGGCGTATTTGGCAACAGCTTTTGTGTTTTGTAGGATATAAACATTTTGCCGCAGCCGGTTCTTGACATATATCCCGGCTGCGGCTATAATAATACACAGAAAGAGCGCTGCGACAAGCGGTTAGCTCTTTGAAGAATATTCAACAATTGGCAAAAGCATCAACCGTCGTCACTTGGCAGAGTGTCGGCGGTTTTGTTTTTTTCTTAAAAAAGAAAATTTGCGTATTTACATAATTTGTTCTTGCAATTGCCCGGCGGTTCTGTTATTATATACAAGCTGTCTATTCAGCGAAACACAAGCAAGGAGGTGCTTCAAACTATGGCAAAGTGCGAATTTTGTGATAAGGGCGTTACCTTTGGTATCAAGGTCAGCCACTCCCACAGAAGATCCAACCGTGCATGGAAGCCCAATGTGAAGCGCGTCAAGGCCATCGTGGACGGAAGCCCCAAGCACGTTTACGTCTGCACTCGCTGCCTGCGCAGCGGCAAGGTCACCCGCGCTGTGTAATTTAATTTTTAAAATTACCCGAAACGAGCCTGTCTGTAAAAGACGGGCTCTTTTCGGCATCAGCCCACCAGTGCGTCGATGTCAGCGATGCTGAGATGGTGCACGGCCATGTTCACCGCGTAGCCGATCACGCGCGCACCGGCGCGGACGAGCGAGTCGATGCTGCGCGGCGTGACGAACATCCCGGAGAGTGCTTCGCCGCCGAAGAGCCCCGCATCTATCACCGTCGGGATGCCTATCGACACCACCGGCACGCCGAGGCTGCCGCGGCTCAGCTCCTGTCTGTCGTTGCCGACACCGGAGCCGGGGGATATACCCGCGTCGGATACCTGCACCGCGCGGCCGAGCCTGTCGGCCTCCGTGCCGGCCAGAGCATCTATGGCGATGACGAGCGCGGGCGCAAGCTCCCGGCACAGGACGGACACCTGGGAGGCTGTCTCTATCCCGGAGGTGCCGAGCACACCGGGGCGGCAGAGCGCGAGCGAGGAGAAGCCCTCGAAGCCCGGGCTGCCGCTTTTCTTTAAGTGACGCGTCACGAGTATCGAGCCTGCCGCGAGAGAGCCTATCGCGTCGGGCGTGATGTCGGGGTTCCCGAGCGCCGCGACGAGCACGCTCCTGGCTCCGTCCGGAACGCACCTGCCTATCAGCGCCGCGAGCGTACCGACGGCGGAAAAGAAGCCCTCCGCGCCGCGCTCGAAGTGCGCCGGCAGGTCGAGCGAGAAGTATTTCCCCGGCGCCTTGCCGAGCGCGCATGCACCCTCCTCATCAGTTATCTCAACGGCGGTCACATCCAGCCCGCCTAAATTTTCCTCGCGCGCGATGACGCCGGGAAGCTCTGTGTTTGCTCCCGCGCTTCGGTTCCACAGGCTGCGCGCCTCATCCGCCATGTCTGTCCTGTATCCAGCCGCCATAATTACCTCCGTGAAAATCAAGATATTGTATATTCTTCCCCGCAAATCCCACAATAGATGAGTGCAGCAAAAAATATGCGAAAAATACTGAGAAATTTTGAAAAACCTCTTGCTTTTCAAGGCTTTCTTTGATATAATCTCTAAACGCGAGTCGATGTAGACTCAATTTTATAGGAGGAGGTGGCGATTGAAGCATGGCCAACATTAAATCTTCTGCAAAGAGAGACGTTAAGTCCAAGGAACTCAGAGCCAAGAATCGCGCTGATAAGACCGAGCTCAAGACCATGATGAAAAAATTCGACGCAGCCGTTGCCGAAGGCAACCGTGACAATGCCGTCAGTGCCTATAAAGTTGCTGTTAAGACAGTCGACCGCGCGGCTGGCAAGGGTCTGCTGCACAAGAACAATGCGGCACACAAGAAGTCCGCAATGGCAAGCAAGCTCAACGAGATGGCTTAATTGAAAAGAAACAACGAGATGCGTTTTTCGCATCTCGTTTTTCGTTATTGGCAGAACGGCTGCCCCCTCTTTCGAGGAGGCAGTCTTTTTTCGTCCTGCTTTACAGCCTGCGTATTTCGCAGGCGAAAGCACCATTATCGAATATCTCGACCAGCGCCCAGGTCAGTTCCCTGCCGCGTCCCGCGGTGCCGGGGTTCAGGACCTGCACGCCGCCTATCTGCTCATAGTAGGCCTGATGTGTGTGACCGAACATGGCAAGCTGCGCGCCCGCCTCCTGCGCGGCGTAGACGAGCGAATCCACGCGCCCGTAATTGACATTGTACAGGTGGCCGTGCGTGATGAATGCCTTGACCGAACCGAGCTGAATAATGTCCTTTTCCGGAGCAAGCGGCATCAGGTCACAGTTGCCGCAGACGCTGTAGACCGGCAAGCCCGGAAATTCGTGCCGCAGTTCGACTGCGTCCCGGTCGTGGTCGCCGAGGTGTATCGCGGCGTCGGGTCGGCAGCGGCGGACGGCTTCGAGCATAAGCTCATTGTTTGAATGGGTATCGGAAAAAACGGCGACTTTCATATATTTGATCCTTTCGCAATTATCATGGGCGCTTACTGTGAATATAATAAAACGAACAGGGGTGAGATGCAATGCAAAATTTTGAACAGCTTGGCCGGGAGCTTGAGCGCCGCGGCAAGACCGAACAGATAAAGCAGCTTGCCGAGTCCGAGGACGGGGCAAAGCTTGCAAAGCTCATCGACGCGAACGCCGTCGAGCAAGCCGCGAAAAGCGGCGACGGTGAAGCGCTGCGCAGTCTGCTCGGCTCCCTGCTGAGCACTCAGGAGGGAAAGCGTCTCGCGGAAAGTGTGCGCCGGATGATGGACAATTAGGCGCACAGCGCGGCGAACGGGAGGTGAAGCGGCCGTGAGCGAG
>CAVFGM010000158.1:9268-16622 GCA_963621955.1 Bacteroidaceae bacterium | reverse complement strand
TCTGATCGCCCTCGTTGCGGATGTCGATCTCTTCCTTGCGCTTTGCATCCTCTGCCGCGTACATCTCGGCATCCTTAACGGCCTTGTCGATGTCCTCCTTGGACATGTTGGAGGAAGCGGTGATGGTGATGTGCTGCTCCTTGCCGGTGCCGAGATCCTTTGCAGAGACGTTGACGATGCCGTTTGCGTCTATATCAAAGGTGACTTCGATCTGAGGAACGCCGCGGCGTGCCGGGGCGATGCCGTCCAGATGGAAGCGGCCGAGGCTCTTGTTGTAAGCGGCCATCTCGCGCTCGCCCTGCAGGACGTTGACCTCAACGGAGGTCTGGTTGTCTGCCGCGGTGGAGAAGACCTGACTCTTTCTGGTGGGGATGGAGGTGTTGCGCTCGATGAGCTTGGTGAACACGCCGCCCAGAGTTTCAATGCCGAGGGACAGAGGAGTGACATCGACGAGGACGATGCCCTCAACGTCGCCGGTCAGAACGCCGCCCTGGATAGCTGCGCCGATAGCAACGCACTCATCGGGGTTGATGCCCTTGAAGCCTTCCTTGCCGATAAGGGACTTGACCATGTCCTGAACTGCGGGGATACGGCTGGAGCCGCCGACGAGCAGAACCTTGGTGATGTCGCTGGGCTTGAGGCCTGCGTCGGACAGAGCCTGCTTCACAGGGCCGCTGGTCTTTTCGACGAGGTGGTGGGTCAGCTCATTGAACTTTGCACGGGTCAGAGTAACGTCGAGATGCTTCGGGCCGGTGGCGTCTGCAGTGATGTAAGGCAGGTTGATGTTCGAGGTGGTCACGCTGGAGAGTTCGACCTTTGCCTTCTCGGCTGCCTCACGCAGTCTCTGCATTGCGACCTTGTCTGCGCTCAGGTCGATGCCCTCGGTCTTCTTGAACTCGGAGACGAGATAATCGGTGATGCAGGCGTCGAAGTCATCGCCGCCGAGGCGGTTGTTGCCGGCGGTCGCGAGAACGTCGATAACGCCGTCGCCGATCTCCAGAACGGAGACATCGAAGGTGCCGCCGCCGAGGTCGTAGACCATGATCTTCTGATCGGCCTTTTCCTTATCCAGACCGTAAGCCAGAGCAGCTGCGGTCGGCTCGTTGATTATACGCTTGACGTCGAGACCTGCGATCTTGCCGGCGTCCTTGGTCGCCTGACGCTGAGCATCGGTGAAGTATGCGGGGACGGTGATGACGGCCTCGGTGACGGGGCTGCCGATGTAGGCTTCGGCATCTGCCTTCAGCTTCTGCAGGATCATTGCGGAGATCTCCTGCGGGGTGTAGGACTTGTTGTCGATATTGACCTTGTAGTTGGAGCCCATCTCACGCTTGATGGAGGAGATGGTGCGGTCGGGGTTGGTGATGGCCTGACGCTTTGCGACCTGACCTACCATACGCTCGCCGGTCTTTGCGAATGCAACGACGGACGGGGTAGTACGTGCGCCTTCGGCGTTTGCGATGACGACGGCTTCGCCGCCCTCCATGACTGCTACGCAGCTGTTAGTTGTGCCCAAATCTATTCCTATGATCTTACCCATTATTAATTCCTCCTGATATATGTGGATTTGTTTTTTACTGAGAATTTATATACTAAAACCGCAAAGCGGTAATAGCTAACTTAAATGCTTTAATTCTGACGCTGGGATTTTGCTTTCAGACAACGAAGTCAAGCGACGCTGTACCAAGGTACTGCGAGCGAGGCTGAGGAAGTATCAAAGCAAAAGACCAAGTCAGTTTGCGACTTTGACCATAGCGAAGCGGATTACCTTATCGCCCATCATAAAGCCTTTCTGGAACACCTCGACGATCTCGTTCTCGCCCTTTTCCTCATCCTCAACGTGCATGACGGCGTTGTGGAAAGCGGGGTCAAACTTCTTGCCGAGACACTCTATCTCGGTCACACCGAGCTTTTCCATCGTGACGTTGAACTGATTCATTATCATTTCAACGCCGCGTCTGTAAGCCTCATCCTCCGTGGACTGTGCCAGCGCGCGGACAAGATTGTCATAAACCGGCAGGAACTTCTTGAGCGTTTCGGCCTTGACATCGCCGTACAGGCTGTCCTTCTCTTTCTGGCTGCGCTTGCGGAAATTGTCATACTCGGCGCAGATGCGCAGGTATTTATCGTTGAGCGCGTCCATCTCCGCTTTGAGGTCGGGCTTCTTTTCTTCCTTTTTGTCCTTGCCCTTTTTCTCCTCGGTTTTCTTCTCTTCGGCCTTTTCAGCTTCCGGCTTCTTGCCGTCGGCTTCATTGGCTTCGATCTCGGGCTCCTCGGTCTTGACCTCTTCCTTTATTTCATCGGCGGCGGGAGCCGCCTGCTTCTTTTCTTCTTTCTTATCCTTGCTCATTGTGGTCATCTCCCTTGATTATCAGTTTGTTGTGCATGCCCTCTGGCGGTGTTTCGCCGCTGCCGAGCCTGCGCGAGAGCCCCGCGGCAAGTATGCTGAGCTTCGCGGCGACTGCGGAATAATCCATCCTTGTCGGCCCTACAACGCCGATCAGCCCGCGTGTGTTGTCGCCCGCGTCATAGCTTGCGATGACGACGCTTGAATCCTTCAGCTCCTCGGCCACGTTCTCCGGGCCTATGAGCACCTTGATGCCCACATCGTCTCCAAGCTCCTCATCTGGCGGGAGAATATATCCGCCGCCGGAGAGATAGCCCATGAGCTTATGCGCCTTGTCCGGGTCACGGTACTCCGGCTGATTGAGCAGCCTGTTCTCGCCCGTTACATAAGCGGAGGGGGCGTGCGCGCCGCTGAGGACTTCTATTGCGAAAGCGGAGATAACGGAGGTCAAACCGATCGTATCGTCCGCTGCGCGCTCGGTGGTGTTTATCAGAAGCGAGGTGATCTGATCCTCGGTGATATCGGTGAAGTTGGAGTTGAACAGCGCCGAGAGCCGCTGCGCGAGCCGCTGATCCACCGAAAGCGGAAGATGTACGAGCTTGCTTTTAACGGAATTGTCGCTGAGCATCAGGACGATAATAAAGGTGTTTGCATCAACATAGATGAGGTCGACGCGCTTTATTGTCACGGCTGTGCGCGTTGTGAGCGCGAGTGCCGGGTAATCGGTGAGCTGTGAGGCGAGACGGCTTATATCGCAGATCGTATCGTCCAGCTGCTGCAGGCGCTGATTCATGCGTCGGTTTATATCCTCGGTCTCCTCAGTGCTGAGCTTCTGCCGCTGCATAAGCTCGTTCACGTACATCCTGTACCCTTTCGGTGTCGGAACACGTCCGGCCGAGGTGTGCGGCTGCTCGAGGTAGCCGAGGCTCACAAGCTCGGCAAGCTCGTTTCTTATCGTGGCGGAGGAGCAGCCGAGCCCGGCAGTCTGCGCAATGGTCTTGCTGCCGACAGGCTCTGCCGTCTGGATATACTCATCGACGACTGCCGCAAGTATTTTCTTTTTTCTCTCACTGATCGCCATTTTATACCTGCCGAACCTTTTTAGCACTCACTGCATCTGACTGTTGGCACTCTTGCCTTTCGAGTGCTAATATACCATCGCCGCGCCTCTTTGTCAATAGTTTCGTCGGCCTTCTTATATATAATTCACAGAAAATACAAGAAGTTTTTGCACAAATATGAACAGCTCCTCAGGCAAACGCCTGAGGAGCCTAAAATCAAAATCTGTTTAGTTTTATGCCTTTTCGCCGGGCTCCGCATCTGCGTGCTTCACGGGCTGGAGCGTTGCGGGGTCGATGTAATCGACGTCCATATAGTCCTCCGTCTCATACGGCAGGTCGCTGCGCTTTAGCTTCCTGTCAATGAGGTTATTGATGAGCGTATAGATAACGACGAACACCGGCACGCCGAGGAGCATTCCCCAGAAGCCGAACAGCCCTGCGCCGAGGATGATGGAGAACATGACCCAGAAGCCGTTGATGCCGATGGAGCTGCCGAGCACTTTCGGGCCGATGATGTTGCCGTCGACCTGCTGGAGCACGATGATGAAGATGACGAATATCAGGCACTTGAACGGATCGACCAGCAGCACCAGCAGCGCACTCGGCACAGCGCCGATGAACGGACCGAAGAAGGGGATGACGTTCGTCACGCCGACGATGACGCTTATCAGCAGCGCATATGGCATGCGCAGCAGGACGCAGCCGATGTAGCAGATAAGGCCGATGATCGCCGAGTCGAGGAGCTTGCCGTTTATGAAGCCCATGAAAGTCTTGTCGGTGAAGTCGAGCCCGTCGAATATCTTCTTCACGGTCTCAACGGAGAAGAGCGTATACATCACGCGCTTGGCGTTTGCCTTGAAAGTCTCCTTGCTGCCGAGCATATAGACCGATACGATGATGCCGATGACAAGGTTATATATCGCCATCACGACGTAGTACACGCCCGCGCCGACATTGGTGATAAGGTTGCCGAGACCGGGGAGCACAGTGTTCTTGAGCCAGTTTGCAAGGAACTCGTTCACATCGCCCAGCGCCTGAACCGCGTACTCTTCAATTTCCGGATAGTCCTCAAGCAGCTTCGTCAGCCACTGTGTGCCGTTGTCTATGTAGGTCGGGCTGTTCACGACGATCGTTTCAATGCTGCTGTACAGCTGCGGGATGATGAGGTAGATCAATGCCGCTATGACTGCCAGCATTATAATTTCCGAGAAGAGGATCGACATCCCGCGCGCGAAGCCGTGCCCGTCGGAACGCTTGTTCTTCTTATAGAGCTTTGACGCCAGCGGGCGGAAGAGCTTGTTTTCAAGCGTGCGCACGAGCGGCCCGAGCAGATAGCTTATCACAAGACCCCAGATAAATGGGCTGAGGATCTTAAAGAGCGCGCTTATCGCGCTGCCGACGGCGCCGATATAGTTGAGCGCCATATAAAACAGTATCGCCGCGGCAACAACGCAGAACGCTGTTATGCCCCAATAGAGATACTTTTTATCCCATCTGAACGGTCGTCTCATACACGGCTTTCCTCCAATGCCAGCTTCTTTTGTATAGTTTATTGTACTCTGCGGCGTTTGTTGCCGTCAATATATGATTTGTAAATTTTTGACGCGCCGATGCGGAGCCGGAGAAATAAAAGAAGACTGGTTTTATGTAAACTGAAATTAGCGGCTCAGTCACATTTTATTCATTTCTTTGTGTTGAAAACCCTGTTGAAAGTGTTAAAAACTCCCCTTGCTATCAGAGTTCGGCGCTATACGCCGGTATTGCATATTTTGTCGCATCCGCTCGAAATTTCCATAATTTTGTAAACCGGTACATAGATGCGTTCTGCCGCACATAGCTTTAAGCAAGGTACCCCTGCCGCCCCAGCAAAAATCTTTACGACTTTTTTATTGCGGCCTGCGCCGCATGGAGGAACGCTATGAAACGTTTGCTGCCGCTCGTCATTCTCATCTCGGTGATATTTACGCTTGCTTCTCCCGCGGCCTTCGCGCTCGACACCGGCGGGCGCGCCCAGCCGGAGATCAACGCCCCGGCAGCGATCCTGATGGAGAAGGAGACGGGGACTGTCCTCTATGAGAAAAACGCGCATGAGCCGGGCTTTCCCGCGAGCATCACGAAAATAATGACGATGCTGCTCATCGTGGAGGACATCGAAGCCGGCAGGCTCAGGCTCGACGATACTGTCATCGCCAGCGAGCGCGCGGCGTCCTTCGGCGGCAGCTGCGTGTACCTCGAAGCCGGGGAGCAGATGAGCGTCAGCGATATGCTCAAGTGCATCGCGGTCGTCTCGGCAAACGACTGCGCCGTAGCTATGGCGGAGCACATAAGCGGCAGCGAGCAGAAATTCGTCGAGCGTATGAACAAGCGTGCAGAGGAACTTGGGCTTGAGAATACGCACTTCTCCAATTGCAGCGGGCTGTTCGATGACGGCGCGCACTTCACCACTGCCTACGATGTCGCGCTCATGTCCCGCGAGCTTATAAAGCACGATCTTATCAAGGACTACACGACTATATGGATGGACAGCATCCGCGGCGGGGAATTCGAGCTGAGCAACACAAATAAGCTTGCCTACTGGTACCCAGGCTGCACGGGGCTCAAGACCGGCTATACCTCGACCTCGCGCTACTGCCTTTCCGCGACCGCCGAGCGCAACGGCGTGGAATACATCGCCGTCGTCATGCACTGCGAGACGAGCGACTCACGCAACAAGGACGCGGAGGCGCTGCTCGACTACGCCTTTTCGGGCTTCCGCCTGTGCCCGCTCAATGACGGAGCGCCGCTGCCGGATGTCCATGTCGAGCTTGGCCGTGCCGAAAACGTCAGGGCCGAGTACACGGGCGACAGCGTTGCTGTTATCCCCAAGGGCGGCGAACCGGAATATAAATTGGAACTGCGCCGCAGCGTGCCCGCCCCGGTGAGTAAAGGCGACCGGCTCGGGACGCTCACCGTCACCGCCGACGGCCGTACCGTCGCGGAGGTTCCGGTGTGCGCCGCGGAGGATGTGCCGCGCCTCGGCTTCTTCGGTTTCTTTGCCCGCCTCGCGGCGGGGATGTTCGCAATATAAAGCTGACCCCGCCTAACCCGGCGGGGTCAATTCTGTGTTTATACAACCGGTATGCTTATCTCGGTGACGAACTTCTCTCTGTCGCTCGTGATGCCGTAGTCGATCATCGTTATCTCGCGCGAGAACCCGGACGGCTTCATACCGTGCGCGCGGATATGCTCCATGAGCCGCCGGTACTGCTCCGCTGCCTCCGTGTGGCTGCCGCGGAAACGCACCGATACGCACTGCGTCTCCGGCAGGAGAACAGTCTTGCCGTCGAACCTGTCCTCATCGTCGAGGATAAGGAACACCCCGTCGTACTGCTCGAAGCTCCCCGCTTCAAGGTTCTCCGCCGATATCCCGACGCCGACCTTGCCGAGGAACAGCGCCGTCTCCGCCTGTGACTGCTCAAGCTCGCGGATCGGCATCTCCATGTCAAGAGAGCTGCTGATCTTCAGCGCCGTGTCCATCCACACTATGCGCATCGCGGGCGCGGCGGCGTATTTTATCACGTCAAGCTCCGAGTCCTGCGCGTCGCCGATGCGGCGCAGGTTGTTGTCTATCCGCCGCTCGATGCGCTGGAGCTCAAGCCGCTTCCTTTCGATCTCGGCTTTCTGCTGGCGCAGCTTTTCTTCCATCCTGTCAATGTCGCGGTTTTTCAGAAAGTCCGATATCTCCGGCAGCGGCATATCCAGCTCGCGCAGATAGCGTATGGTGTTGAGCACCTCGAACTGACGCACGCTGTAATACCTATAGCCCGTGTCGGGGTCGACGCGCTCCGGTGTCAGCAGGCCGAGGCTCTCATAATACCTCAGGCTGCTGACGCTGATGTGGAACAGCTTTGCCATGTCCCCGATCTGGAACAGCTTCGGCATTTCCATTCCGTCACACCCCTGCCGC
>CAVFGM010000158.1:0-9228 GCA_963621955.1 Bacteroidaceae bacterium | reverse complement strand
CCATTCCGTCACTCCCCTGCCGCAGCGGCTTTCCCGCGGCGGCTTATGACCACGAATGCGATCACGCATATGATGACCGACACGAGCGAACCCGCCGCCGTCGCAAGTCCCATCGGCAGCAGCGTCGCCGGGAAGAGCTTGGAGGTAAAATACACGCCCGGAACGCGCACGAGCGCGACGGCGATGATGTTGTGCATGAACGACAGCCCGGACTTCCCGCAGGCGCAGAAATATCCGCTGAAGCTGAAGTGTATCCCGGCGAAGATGCAGTCGAAAATATATCCGCGCAGGTACTGCCCGCCTGCCGCGATGACCGCGGCGTCAGGCGTGAACAGCCCGACGATGCTCTCGGCGATGAATTGGATAAGTATCGTGACTATCACGCCGAAGCCCGCGGCGATCATAACGGCGTAGCGCAGCGTAGCCACCGCGCGCTCAGGCTTGTTCGCGCCGATGTTCTGCGCGCCGAGCGCCGATACGGTCGAGAGCATGGACGAGGGCACAAGGAACACAAAGCTTATGAACTTCTCGACGATGCCGACTGCCGCCGCATCGGTGAGTCCGCGGCGATTGGCGATGATAGTTATAATAATGAAAGCGACCTGAATGAGCCCGTCCTGTATGGCGATGGGCACGCCGATGGACAGCAGCTGTCCCATCATGTCGCGGCTGGGCTTGAGGTCCTCGCGGCGCAGTGCGATGCCGGTCTTCTGCCGCAGCACCATGACGAGGGACACCGCGACGCTTATCGCCTGCGCGAGCGTCGTGCCGAGCGCCGCGCCCGCAGGACCCATCTTGAGCGCGCCCATGAACAGATAGTCCAGCGCTATGTTGGCCGCGCAGGCAACGGCTATGAAATACATCGGGCTCTTTGAATCGCCCATGCCGCGGAAAACAGAGCTGATGATATTATATGCCGTGATGAGCGGGATGCCGATGAAGCAGATAGTGAGGTATGCGACCGTCCCCTCAACAGCCTCGGCGGGCGTTGAAATGACCGCGACGATCTGCCGGACTAAGACAAGCAGCACGACCGTCAGCACGACGGAGAGAGACATGAAAAGCGTCGCCGTGTTGCCGATGGCCTGCGCCGCGCGCTTTTTGTCGCGCGCGCCGACAGCCTGACCGATGCTGACTGTCGAGCCCATCGCAAGACCGACGATCATTACCGTCAGCATGTGCATGACCTGTGAGCCGACCGACACCGCCGTTGTGCTCGCCACGCCCTCGAACTGGCCGATGATGAACAGGTCGGCAAGCCCGTAAAGCGTCTGCAAGAAGTAAGACAGCAGATAGGGCAGTGAGAATATGACTATGTTTTTGAATACGCTTCCGCTTGTAAGGTTTCTTTCCATTTGCGTTTCCCTCCGGATTTCTGACTACTGCATTATAATGAACTCTACAGTAATTGTAAAGTCAAGAGAAAATTTTTGTTTTGCCAACGAATAATAAAAGAACGCTTGCTGCGTGCAAGCGTTCTTTTGAACTGCATTGTTTTTGCTCTTATTCTTCGGGCTCTGCCGTCCCGGCATCGTCCGCGTCTTTGAGATCCTCCGGGAGGAACTGCATAAGATCGTCCTTCGTCGGCGCGTCAAGCGCGGCGACGCGGTTTGACTGGCGCACGACCGTGTCCTCAAACACGTTGCGCACGTCGCGGCCGTTGCCGAAATTCTCGCCGCGGTTCTCGTACAGCTCTTCAAACATTGCCTTTGCTTCGGCTTCGGCCTCCTCGGTGAGGGAGTAGCCGTTCTTTTTGCACTGACCTTTGAAGATGTACAGGAGCTGCTCACCGTTGTAGTCGGGGAAGTAGAAATATTTATTGAAGCGCGACTGGAGACCGGGGTTGGAGTTGATGAACTTCTCCATAGGCCCGTCATAGCCCGCGACGACGACTATGAGCTCGTCGCGGTGATCCTCCATCGCCTTGAGTATCGTCTCTATCGCCTCGCGCCCGAAGTCGTTCTCTCCGCCGGATGCGAGGGAGTAGGCCTCGTCTATAAACAGCACGCCGCCGAGGGCAGACTTGATGACCTCCTGCGTCTTGAGTGCGGTCTGCCCGACATAGCCCGCGACGAGCCCGGAGCGGTCGACCTCGATAAGCTGCCCTTTTTCCAGCACGCCTATTGCTGCGTACAGCCCGCTTATGATGCGCGCGACCGTGGTCTTGCCCGTGCCGGGGTTGCCCATGAACACCATGTGCAGGCTCATCGGCGGAATCGGCAGCCCGTTTTCCCTGCGCAGCCTGCGTACCTTTACAAGGTTCATCAGGTTCTTGATGTCTTTCTTCACATCGTCGAGCCCGACGAGGGAGTCGAGCTGCGCCATGAGCTCGTCAAAGTCCGGCTTCTTTTCCTCGGCCTCGGGCTTTTCAGCGTCGGCCTCTTTGGGCTTCTCTCCGCCTGCGGTCTGCTCCTGGAGGAGGTGCTTTTCCTGAAAGCCCGGCTCGGAGCTTGTGACATAGTCGAGGGGATTGAGCGCCTCGCGGCTCTTGCGCACGCCGCTCGTGTCGCATATAGCGGTGAGCTTGTCGGTGCACTCGGTTATGTAGGCGGCCTCGTCGTAGCTGACATCGTCGTCCACTGCGGCAAGGTAGAGCAGGATATTCGTGAGCATGCGGATAAAGGTGCGGGAGGCCTCGGTGCCGCGCTTGGCGTCGTTCTCTGCAAGGTTCCAGTAGAACACCGGCGGGAGAAATACCTCGCTTTCGCACACGGAGCTTGTCAGCGACCAGAGCATCCACTTCGGCTGCGGCTGATTGCGGGAATATATCTGGTTTGCCATGTCGACATGGCGCTGGGTGATTCCGCCGCCGCGGCTCCACAGCCCAAGGGCGCAGCGGGTCATAAACTCGTCCAGCTCCTTTGCCATGGCGATGCCGCCGACGCGGTAGAATGCGTCGGTATTGGCGGAGTATATCTTATGAAAATCCTCGGGGGAGCGGTTCCACGTAGTAGGCATGACAAAATCTCCTTAAATCCACGTTCTGATATATGGTATTATACCTTCACAAAGCCGGGGAGACAAGTATATATTTCATTATAAGCTGAGGTAAGACTGATAAAATAATGAGAAAACTGAGAAGAAACGGCGGAGCTGTTGACAGAAATTCTTAAAAGCTATACAATTTATGCGTACTTGCAAAGGGCATTTGTTGTGCGTTGTGTACATAATGCCCGAGCTGCAAACCGGGAAATCTCTCTCAGCCCATGCGGGCGGGGAGATCAAAATAAATCTAACGGAGGAAAACACATGAAAAAGTATCTGGCACTGCTGCTTGCACTCGTGATGGTTCTGTCCCTGTGCGCATGCGGTAACAGCGCTCCGGCCGCGACTGAGGCCCCTGCCGCTGAACCCGCAGCCGAACCCGCGGCTGACGATCTCGTCTCTCTGGCTCAGGCCGAGGGCGAACTGGTCGTTTACGGCTCCTGCGAGGAAGAGTACCTCGCCGCTGCCTGCGAGAATTTCGAGAAGCTCTATGGCATAAAGACCACCTATCAGCGTCTGTCCACCGGTGAGGTGCAGGCAAAGATCGAGGAAGAAAACGGCAACCCGTCCGCTGACGTCTGGTTCGGCGGCACGACCGACCCGTACAACGTTGTCGCCGGCGAGGGCCTGCTTGAGGCTTACGAGGCGGAGAACGCTTCCCACCTGCTCAGCGATATGTACCGTGACAAGGACGGTTACTGGTACGGCATCTACAAGGGCATCCTCGGCTTCATGGTCAACACCGATGAGCTCGAGCGCATGAACCTTGAGGCTCCTCAGGATTGGCAGGATCTGCTCAAGGACGAGTACAAGGGTCTTATCTGGCTGTCTAACTACAACACCGCCGGTACCGCAAAGCTCGTCATCAACACCATGATCCAGAAGTACGGCCACGATGAAGGCATCCAGTACCTCGTAGACCTCGACAAGAACATCCAGGTTTACACCAAGTCCGGCTCCGGCCCGTCCAAGAACGTCGGCACCGGTGAGTGCGTCATCGGCATCGGCTTCCTGCATGACGGCATCACCCAGATCGTTGACAACGGCTATGGCAACATCGAGCTCATCATCCCCAGCTCCGGAACCTCTTTCGAGATCGGCGCTACCGCTATCTTCAAGGGCTGCGCTCACCCCAACGCTGCAAAGCTCTGGATCGAGTACGCTCTGTCTCCCGACTGCGTGAACCTCGCCAAGGACAACGGCTCCTACCAGTTCCTCGTCATTGACAATGCCGAGCAGCCCACTCAGGCAGCAGATTTCGGCCTTGATCCCAACAACGTCATGGACTATGACTTCGAGGATGCAAAGCAGAACATCGGCACCTACATTGAGGAAGTCATGAACGCTATCGCCGCTGCCGGCGCTGACACCGGTGCGGATCGTTTCAAGACTGAGTAATCAATAAATATCCGCAAGGAAGGCGGCACTGCCGCCTTCCTTTTTTAGAATCTGATTTATCTATATCTATCCTTTCAAAGAGAGGAGAATACATATGGCAAGAAGCCAGGGCGCGGCGCTGGATCGGAAGAAGCTCATGGCCGACCCAATCATGGTCACGACCATCGTCGTGCTGATAACATTTCTGACTTTGTTTATTCTCTACCCGCTGGCGATACTGCTGGTGGATAGCTTCGTGAGCGATAATGGGCTCACCTTTGATATCTTCAAGCGCATCTTCAATATGCCGACCTTTACCAAGGCGATAACGAACACGCTGAAGGTGGGCTTCCTTGTCGGCATACTCTCTGCGCTCATAGGTCTGCTGTTCGCGTATGTCGAGGTCTATGTGCGCATGAACAAATTCGTCGGCGGCCTGTTCAAGGTCGTGTCGATGCTGCCGGTCGTGTCGCCGCCGTTCGTGCTGTCGCTGTCGATGATAATGCTCTTCGGCAAGGCGGGCATCATCACGCGCTTCCTGCTCGGCATTTACGACAACAGCGTCTACGGCTACTGGGGCATCGTCATCGTCCAGACGCTGACCTTCTTCCCGGTCTGCTACATGATGCTCAAGGGACTGCTCAAGAACATCGACCCCTCGCTCGAGGAGGCTGCGCGCGACATGGGCGCGGGGCGCATGAAGGTGTTCACGAGCGTGACGCTGCCGCTGATGCTCCCCGGCCTCGGCAACGCTTTCCTTGTGACTTTCATCGAGTCCATTGCGGACTTTGCCAACCCCATGATAATCGGCGGCTCTTATGACACGCTGGCAACGACGATCTATCTCCAGATCACCGGCGCCTACGATAAGGCCGGCGCGGCGGCGATGGCAGTCGTGCTGCTGTGCATAACGCTGCTGATGTTTGCCGTGCAGAAGTATTACCTCGAAGCCAAGACTGCCGCGACGCTGACCGGCAAGGCCTCGCGCGGCAGGATGCTCATCGAGGACAAGAGCGTGCGCGTGCCGCTGACGGTGCTGTGCGGCCTTGCCGCGGGCTTTGTTATCCTGATGTACATCTGCGTGCCGATCGGCTCATTCTTCCCGACCTGGGGCTATAAGTTCTTCCCGCTCACCGGCAAGTGGTTCAAGCTCGTCTTCACGCGCTACCACGGCTTCCAGGCTTTCCGTGACTCCTTCGTGCTCTCGCTGATCGCTGCCCCGATAACGGCGCTGCTGAGCATGATAATCTCCTACCTTGTCGTAAAGCGCAGGTTCAAGGCCAAGGGCTTTATCGAGGCGGTGTCCATGCTCGCAATGGCCGTCCCCGGCACGGTCCTCGGTGTCGGCTACATCCGCGGCTTTGCAAGCGGCGTGTTCCACACGGGCTTCCTGCAGGGCATCTACGGCACGGGGCTCATCCTTATCATCGTCTTTGTCGTCCGCTCCCTGCCGACCGGTACGCGCAGCGGTATCTCCGCGCTGCGGCAGATAGACAAGTCCATCGAGGAATCCGCCTACGACATGGGCGCAGACAGCTTCAAGGTGTTCATGACCGTGACGCTCCCGCTCATTAAGGACTCCTTCCTCTCCGGCCTTGTCACGGCCTTCGTGCGCAGCATAACCGCTATTTCCGCGATCATCCTGCTCGTGACGCCGCAGTTCCTGCTCATCACGGTGCAGATCAACGAGTTTGCGGAGAAGGGCTCCTACAGCCTCGCCTGCGCGTTTGCAACCATTCTTATCATCATCACCTACGGCGCGGTGCTGCTGATGAACCTGTTCATCAAGCACTTCGGCACCAGCAAAAAACTCAAGGAGGTCGACTGAGCCATGGAAAAAACAAAAAAAGGCGTCCGTCTGGAGCATATCTCCAAAATATATCAGGATCCCAAAACCGGCAAGGATTTCTATGCCGTGCATGATACCTCGCTCAACATCGAACCGGGCAGCTTCGTGACGCTCCTCGGCCCCTCCGGCTGCGGCAAGACCACGACCCTGCGCATGATCGCGGGCTTTGAAAGCCCGGACGAGGGCGAAATTTATCTCGGCGAGGAGCCGATAAACGAGCTTACCCCGAATAAGCGCGACACGGCCATGGTGTTCCAGAGCTATGCGCTGCTGCCGCACTACAACGTGTTCGATAACGTCGCATACGGGCTCAAGCTGCGCAAGGTGCCGAAGGAGGAGATGAAGGAGCGCGTCATGAAGATCCTCGACCTTGTCGAGCTGACTGGGATGGAGGGCCGCATGACCAACCAGCTCTCCGGCGGCCAGCAGCAGCGCGTCGCGCTTGCCCGCGCGCTGGTCATCGAGCCGTCCGTCCTGCTGTTCGATGAGCCGCTCTCGAACCTCGACGCAAAGCTGCGCGTCTCCATGCGCACTGAGATCCGCCGCATCCAGCAGGAGGTCGGCATCACGGCCATCTATGTCACGCACGACCAGAGCGAGGCAATGGCGCTGTCGGATCAGATCATCATTATGAACAAGGGCGTTGTCGCCCAGGTCGGAACTCCGCAGGAGATATACTACCACCCGAACAGCGAGTTCGTCGCCGACTTCATCGGCGAGGCAAACTTCCTGCGCGGCACTCTCAAGAGCCTTGACGGCGCTCAGGCCGTGATGAACATTGAGGGTACAGAGCTTCGCGTCGCGGCGGCCGACGGGCTCGAGACAGGGAAGGACTACACGCTCGTCCTGCGTCCCGAGGCGGCGACGCTTGCCGACGAGGGCGGCCTGCCCTGCAGGGTCGTGCTCAGCTGCTTCATGGGCTCGTACCAGAACTATCATGTCATGGTCGGGAACACCCTTGTGAAGCTCACCGAGAATAACCCCAAGAACAAGCGCATCTACGCCGTCGGCGAGGAGTGCAGCCTGCGCTTCGATCCGGACGCGGTGCATATCCTGTAAAGGGCGGACAAAAAATTCGGCTCTGTGTCAATAGTCAAAGCAAAACTATTGACACAGAGCCTGTTTTTTATTCTATCCCGTATTTTTCTTTCAGCTCTGGGCGGACATCGCCGAAGCTCCTGACCGGCGCGGGCTCGGCGGCGTGTTCGCCGATATGCTTCTCCATCCACACCATGTCGTACCAGCGGCCGAACTTATATGCGCAGCCTGTGAACCTGCCGACGAGCCTGTAGCCGAGGTGCTCGTGGAACTGCTCGCTGTTGAGCGTCAGGTATTCGTCCGGCACCGTCGGGTGCGCGATGCAGGCGTTGACGTTCGTGATGTTCTGCAGCTTCAGCGCGTCCTCAAGCGCGTTGTACAGAAGCTTGCCGAGGCCGAGATGCTTTGCATCGGCGCGGATATATATGCTCGTCTCCACTGCCCAGGCATAGGCGGCACGCTCTTTGAACGCAGAGGCGTAAGCGTAGCCCATTATCTCGCCATCGCGCTCGGCGACAAGGTAGGGATACATGCTGAGCGTATGCTCGATGCGCTCTCGGAATTCCTCTGCCGACGGGACTTCATATTCAAAGGTGATGGCCGTGTTTTCAACGTAGGGCGCGTAGATCGCCAGCAGCTTTTCCGCGTCCTCAGGTCTTGCGATTCTCACATGGCAGCTGTCCATGCCGCATACCTCTTTTCATTTTCTGAATTTAGCTGCAATATTAGCACAGTGCGTCTGCGTTTTCAAGCAGTTTTGACTGCATGCAGCGTGAATTTCCAGACATTTAGTCAAGATTGTACTTGTAATAACGCCGGATTGATAGTATAATACAAAAAGCTTAAAAAATTAAAAGCAAAGGCTGGATCAGATATGAGTACATACAAGCGCCGCTTCGGCGACAGGAAGGAAGGCCGGCTCCTCCGTTCACTTCCCGCTTTCTCCAAGTTCATCCCCTATATCATGCCCACGCGCAACGATGCATCCAATCTGTATGACGAAAGCTTTGAGGTCTCCGACGTTGACCGCCGCCTGCGCCAGCTCCGCGTTCAGGGCTATAAGGGCATCGGCATTCTGCACTTTATCATCGCGGCATATATCCGCGGTGTATCCATGCTCCCCGGCATCAACCGCTTCGTCGTCGGCCGCCGCATCTACGCGAGGGACGATATTGCCGTCGTTATGACCGTCAAGCGCAGCCTTTCCGTTGACGCCACGGAGACGACCATAAAGGTACACTTTGAACCGACCGACACTATCTTTGACGTTTACCGTAAGATGAATGAGAAGATCGATGAGATCAAGGCCTCCGATGAAAACAACAACACCGAGGCTGTTGCCGAGACTTTCTGCCGCGCGCCGCGTTTCCTGCTCCGCTTCGCGCTGGCGATCGTCCGTATGCTGGACTATTTCGGCTGGCTTCCCGAGAGTCTCACCGAGGCAAGCCCGTTCCATGGCTCGATGATCATCACCGACCTCGGTTCGCTCCGCATAGGGCCTGTCTTCCACCATATATATAACTTCGGCACGCTGCCGGTGTTCATCGCATTCGGCGCAAAGCGGCACTCCTATGAGCTTGACCGCCACGGAAATATGGTTGACCGCAAGTATGTTGACTGCAAGTTCGTCATGGATGAGCGCACGGTCGACGGGCATTATTACGCCCAGTTCCTCCAGGCGGTCCGCTATCTGTTCCAGCACCCCGAGGTCGTCGAAGCTCCCCCTTCCAGAGTCATTGACGATATTTATTGATAAGATTCATATGAAAAATTCCCGGACGAAAGTCCGGGAATTTTTCAGTTCAGCGCCGTTTGGAACCGTAATAACTATCACCGTAATAATCGCCGTATTCGCGGTTCTGCCTGTCGACGTCTGATTCGTCATCATCGTCGTCTTCAACGACGATATACTCTATTTGCTTGTTTTTTTGTTTTTCTTTCTCGTCTTTGTTATGCTTGGCACGGGCTATATCGTATTC
>CAVFGM010000157.1:0-15662 GCA_963621955.1 Bacteroidaceae bacterium | reverse complement strand
CACGCCTCTACTGCTATTTTTCGTTTCGCTCTACCCCAACTATTGACACAGAACCCGAAGAAATACGTTAAACTCTTTTTTAAGCAGCAAAAAGCTCCCGCCGTGGTTCATCACGGCGGGAGTTTTGTTATATATGCGTTTGTGCTTACTTCAGATTGGTGATCGGCGTCAGTGCGAGGTAATCCTCCAGAGGAGCGTCGTTCATCACAAGCTCGATGATCTGGCGGCCAAGCGGATCGAGGTCGTCGGTCATGAACTGCTTGAGCTGTTCCTTGAAGAAGTCGGTCAGGATCTTGGCGCCGGCGTCGTAGCCCTCGAAGCCCAGCTTTGACTGGAGCTCAGGGCGCAGGAAGGTCTGACGGACGTACTGGCCATCGATCTTCATCTCGTCGAGCGAGTAGCCGAAGATCGGGCAGCGTGCCGGGACAAGGTGCTTCATTCTGATGGTGCCGCCGTGGCGCGCGAGGTACTCACGGGTGATCCACTCGCCCATGAAGCCGACCTGATATGCGCCGATGTGCTGGTTCGGGATAAGGATGTTCAGCGTGTTCGGGCAGGCGAGCATCTGGTGGAGCAGCATGTTTGCCTGCGTGACCTTCTTGCCGGTGGAGAACGGCCAGTAGGAGCCGACGCCCTCAGCCTTCAGGCCGCTGCCGGCATTGGTATCGGCGATGGAGGGGTTCTTGAAGCCGCGCGGCGCGATAAGACGCCAGAGCCATGCAATGGAAGTCGGGACTATCTGCACCATGCCCATGACGCCGTAGTTCGGAGCCATGACCGTGGACGGCGGCATACGCACGCCGAAGGAGCGGACATTGACTTCCTGCGGCTCGTTGCCGGGGACGATGTTCTCGATCATGTTGCGCGGGATGATGACGCGCGGGTTCGTGCAGGGCTTGCCGTCAGACTCGGGGACATGCTCCCAGATAAGGCAGGTCGCGCCGGGGACAGCGTCCATATTGAAGAACTCGAGCGGCTCTGACGGATGGATGCTTATGCGCTCATACTCTGGGCTGTTGCCGTAGTAGTTATCGCCATCCATACGCAGGAACCAGCCGTCCTCCGCATCAGCAATGACGAGGTGGCCGGAGTTGTTCTGCATATCCTTGTGGGCAAGGATCATATCGTCGGCGATCGGGTGGATCTTACAGGTCTCGCCGAGGGACAGGTAATACTTCTCACCGCTGACGGTGTGTATACCCATGAGCAGGCGGTTATCCTCCTCGCGGTGGATCTCTTCGAGCATCTCGCTCTTGCCGCCGCCGGAAGCGCCCTCATGCATGAAGACGGTCTCCATCTCATACGGGGACTCGAGCCTTGCGGCAGAAGCATGGTTGGTTATCCAGCCCTCGTTCTCGCCGATGTCGAGCAGCATAGAGAACACGCCCTTCTTCGCGGAGGGGCCGGGATAGAGGTTATATGCAAAGACCTCGTGCAGGTTCTCACTGCGCTGATGGACAACGACCTGCTTGCCGTTGAAGTGAGTGTGGCGGAACGGCGGCGCGACATAGATGATGGCGCGGGGAGTGAAGCCGTCCTCGACATCGTTTATGCTGACAAAGCCCTGCATATTCGCAAGCGACAGCGCGAAGAATGCAGCGTTCATCGGGCAGATCATAAGGCTGTCATAGCCGTAATACCTTCCGCCTGCGTGGAACGGCAGCATTATAAGGCGCTGGGAGCCGAGCCAATCCATGGTCTCCTTGCGGAGCTTGGAGAACTTATAGCCGTAGACGTCGGCAAAGCGCGGCTTGTCGGTGGGCAGATCGTCGCCGATGCGCATGCAGTCAGGGTCGCGGCGGCGCATATAGTCCTCCATGAAGTTGACAGCGGTGCCGTTCTTGCAGCGGACGACCTCGGCCTCCTTGACAAGACCCTTGCCGTCGATGCTGTAGCACACGTCAAACTTGGAGGAATGCGTGGGGCCGTAGCACATCTCGATGAGCTGCTCTTTGGTCTCGGGATAGCAGAGGCAGTTGGAATTTTTCAGCGTCTGCATAAGGTCCTCGGGCAGAACAAACTTTGCCAAATAAGCGTCTGTATACATTGTTCGAACCTCTTTTCTGATTTATAAGCTCAATGAGCCTGGTCCACAAAAACATAGACCCACTTTATTGTTAATATATTACCACTCTCTGCAGGATTCTTCAATTCGAAAATGTAATGAATTTCGTATTTTTCCCGTCAAGAAAACGCGGCTCTATATGTGTATTTTTAACAATTGTGCATTTATAATCAAACTGATACTTAACAAATGTGTCTTGCGCGAAGCACACCGATAGTGTAAACTGAGGCGCGGAGGGGACGGCAATGAGAACTTTCAGGCTCACGCTCTGCTATGACGGCAGCCGGTACAGCGGCTGGCAGAAGCAGGGCAACACCGGCAATACCATACAGGAAAAGATAGAAGCTCTGCTGACACGGCTGCTCGGTCAGCCGGCGGAAATAGCCGGCTGCGGCAGGACGGACGCGGGTGTCCACGCAAGGTGTCAGGTCTGCTCCTTCCGGGCGGAAACGGAGATGGACTGCGAAGAGCTTCTCGCTCGGCTGCGGCAGTACCTGCCGGAGGATATCGGCGCGCTGTCTCTCGAGGAAGCTCCGCCGCGGTTCCATGCGCGGCTTTCCTGCAAGGAGAAGAGCTATCTCTACCGCATATGGAACAGCGACGCACCGAACGTGTTCGAGCGAAAATACATCTACCGCTACCCCGGCGCGCTCGATGTCGGTGCGATGCGCCGTGCCGCGCAGGCGCTCATCGGGGAGCATGATTTCACTGCCTTCTGCTCGAACCGGCACATGAAGAAATCCGCGGTCAGAACGCTCAAAAGCATAGAGATCGACCGGCAGGGCGATGAGCTGCGCATCCTGCTTACCGGAAACGGCTTTCTATATAATATGGTGCGCATCATTGTCGGGACACTTATCGAGGCCGGGCGCGGGGAGCGAGACGCGGAGAATGTCGACGCGGTGCTGCAGAGCCGCGACAGGAAAAACGCGGGCTTCACCGCCCCGGCGCAGGGACTGTGCCTGTGGGACGTGCGGTACTGACAGAAAAAACCTCTTTTGCCTTAGCTGGCAAAAGAGGTTTTTTGACGTTATATACACGTGGTATTATTCAGACTTTAAGCTGAAAGTCAGCCTTTTCTCGCCTTGATCTCCGCAATCATCTTCTGGCAGACCTCGTTCATGTCGCCCACTACGCCATAGTCGCAGTAGTTGAATATCTGGGCTGCGGGGTCACTGTTGACGGCAATGAACGTGTCGGCGGAAACTCCCGTGACATGGTTCACCGCACCGGAAACGCCGAAGCATATATAGGTCTTCGGCTTTACCATTACGCCGGACTGGCCTATCTGAAGCTTGTAGGGCAGGACCTCGCGGTCGACCAGAGGTCTGGTGCAGCCGAGCTTGCCGCCGAGCAGCTCTGCCAGCTCGTAGTACATCGGCAGGTCGTCCGCAGACTTGAGCCCGTTGCCCACGCAGACGATGAGGTCGCTGTCGGCGATGTTCATGGCCGGGTCGTTCTCGTCGGGCGTGAAGCTGACAAGGCGGCTGACTATGCTCTCCGCCGGAGTCTCTATCGTCTCGCTGATGAGCTTTGCTTTCTTGCTGCCGGTCGGCGCGTACTTGAATGTGCCGGGTCTGACAGTGCCGATCTGCGGTCTGAGCTTGGGAATGGTTATGACTGCCATGATCTTGCCGCCGACGGCAGGCTCGATAAAGCGGATGTCTCCGGTCTCCTTGTCTATCTCCAGCTCGACCGCATCGCTGGTGCAGCCGGTGTTTACGCGCACAGCATAGCGGGGCGCGAAATCGCGGCCGTTTGTCGTGCCGCCGACGAACACTGCCGACGGAGCGTATTTCTCGGTGAGCTTCGTGAATATGTCCGTGTACACCTCGGTGTTGTACTCCATCTCCTTGTCGGCATTCACGGCGATGATGCCGTCGACTCCGCACTGCTTCACTTTCTTTACTTCGCTCTCGGGCAGCTTGCCGATGATGACGGCCATGAGCTTGTCGCCGCTCACGTCGCAGAGCTTCCGTATCTCGCAGCACAGCTCAAGACCGACGTCCGCGGCCTTGGTCCCGTCATGCTCGATATATACCCACATATCTTTGTAATCAGTTTTGGTCATGTGTATTCTCCTTATATCGCGGCATGCTCCGCAATGATGCCGACAAGCTTCTTCACGGTCGCATCGGTGTCACCCTCGTCAATGATCTGACCCGCTTCGGGCAGAACCGGCGGATATATCTCCGGCACTATCGTTCCGGAGCCCGGAACACCGATCAGCTGCATATCAAGGCCGTTTATGTCATTCTCGGTATATATGGTCACGGACGCGCGCTTTGCGGCCATCTTGCCCTTGAGGCTCGGCAGTCTCGCGGGATAGTTTTTCTTCTCTATCGTCATAAGGCACGGCAGCTTCGCCTCGATCTCCTCAACGCCGTTGTCGACCTCGCGCTGGGCAAGAACGGTGCGCTTTTCCTCGTCGACTTCCTCTATGAGCAGTGCTCCGGTGATCTGGGAGGCATTGAAGCGCTCGGCAAGCTGCGGCCCCATCTGGCCGGTCGCGCCGTCGATGGACTCCTTGCCGCAGAATATCAGGTCGAACTCGCCCTCCATCTTTGCCGCCATCGCTATGGCATAGCTTGTCGACAGGGTGTCCGCGCCGCCGAAAGGCCTGCCGGAAATCAGCACAGCCTTATCCGCGCCGACAGCCAGACATTCGCGCAGAGTGCTCTCTGCCATCGGGGGGCCCATCGTTATCACGGTCACCTCTCCGCCGAACTTTTCCTTGAGCTTTACGGCGGCTTCAAGCGCGTTTCCGTCAAGGGGGTTGAGCAGCGTCGGCACGCCTGCGCGCACGAGGTTGCCGGTAGCCGGGTCCATCTTTACAAGGTTCACATCGGGAACCTGCTTTACACATACAAGAATTTTCAGCATATTGTTCTCCTCAAAAGATCTTACCCGGATTAAGGATCATTTCCGGATCAAAAACAGCCTTTATCCCGCGCATGAGCCTGAGCTGAGTGTCTCCTGCGCTCTGTGCCAGATACTTCTTTTTCCCGCTGCCTATGCCGTGCTCCGCTGTTACCGCGCCGTGCAGCTCGCGGCACTTGGCATAGTTCTTATCCATGAAGCGTCCGGCCTTTTCCCTGAACGCCGCTTCGTCAAGCTCTTTGTTGTATACGTAGACGTGTACGTTGCCGTCTCCCGCGTGGCCGAAGAGCTGGATATCCAGTCCCTCCTCGGCAGCATAGGCCTTGACGCTCTCAATGTATTCGCACATTGCGCTCAGGGGCACCGCGGCATTGCTCTCGTCAAAGAGACGGCACGCGCTCTCCACGCAGCTGTGCAGCGCCTCGTGAGCCTCCTCAACGTTTCTTCTCGTCGTCGGGTCGTCGACCACAAGGACGTCCAGCGGCATCAGCTCTTCGGACAGCTCCCCTATCGTCTCCATCAGCATGCCGAGCTGCTCGTCGTTCTCACCGGCGAAGTCCGCATACAGCACCGCGCCGGCCTCCTCGCCGCCGGCGGTGAGGGGGAACACCTCGTTCCCGCTGACCTCGGACGAGAAGCGGACGATCTCACGGTCCATGAATTCCATTATCTCAGGCTCCAGCCCGGAAGCGCGCAGCTTTGCCGCCGCGCTTATGCAGCTTTCCATGCTGTCAAACGGGAAGATGAAGCCCATGCTTGCCTTCACTGCCGGGCGCAGCCGCAGCGTAAGCTCCGTAACGACGCCGAGCGTCCCCTCGGAGCCGAGCATGAGCTGCATCAGGTTATAGCCGTCGTTGCACTTTCTGACACCGCAGCCGAATTCGCATATCTCGCCGTCGGCCAGCACCGCCTTGATGTTTATCACGTTGTCGGCGGTGGAACCGTATTTGTCAGCCGAGGGGCCGCCCGCGTTGGTTGCTGCATTGCCGCCGATGCTCGCTGTCTTCTCGCCCGGGTCCGGAGCGTAGCGCAGTCCGTGCGGCGCCGCGTCGCGGTTGAGGTCAGAGAGCGTGACTCCCGGCTCAACGGTCACGGTCATGTCCGTCTCGTTGTAGTCCAGGATGCGGTTCATCCTTGCGGTGCAGAGGACGACTCCGCCCTCTGCCGCCACAGCGCCGCCCGCAAGTCCGGTGCCTGCGCCGCGGGTGGTCACGGGGATGTGCTTTGCGGAGCAGACCTTCAGGACTTCTGCGACCTGCTCGGTGCTCCCGGCGTATATGACTGCTTCGGGCGCCGCCGTGCCGTACAGGGCACGCTCGTCGTGGCTCATGTCGGCGCCGATGTCTGCGCCGTCAAGATAGTTGCTCTCACCGGCGGCAGCCTTGAGCGCCGCCGCGGTGTCTGGATCGATTCTGTTATAGTTCATCTTCTGCACCTCAGATCAGAGTTTTTCCTCAATGGCTTTCATCACTTCCAGCACATCGCCGACTATGCCGAGATCGCACTGCTGGAAAATGGGAGCCTGCTTGTCCTTGTTTATGGCAATGATCGTGCCGCTCTCGCCGACGCCGACCATGTGCTGTATCTGCCCGGATATACCTGCGGCGATATAGAACTCCGGCTTTACGGTGACGCCGGAAACGCCGATATAGCGCTCTCTCGCCATAAGTCCGTCGTCCTCGGCGACAGGTCTGGTGCAGCCGAGCTCGGCTCCGATCTTTCCTGCAAAGCCCTCCGCTATGGCGAGGTTCTCTGCGTTCTTGATGCCGCGGCCGACGCCGACTATTCTCTTGGCGGCCGCGAGGTTCACCTTCTGCACGTTCTTTTCGGAAGCGGAGACGTACTCGACTCCCTCTGGCATCACGGCCTCAAGCTCCTCGACGGAAGCGCAGGGGCGCTCTTCCTCTGCCGATGCAATGCCCGCGACGGGGCAGATCACTGCAAAGCCCGGGACGCACACCGTCTTGAACGCGCTGCCGCCATAAACCATGCGCTTTGCGTATATCCTGCCGTCCTCAGTCCACACGTCCGCGGCATCCGTCACCGCGGCGGTGCCGTTTGCAGCGGCGATGCATGCCGCCGCATAGCGGCCGTTCTTGCTGAGCTCAACGATGACCGTGTCCGCGCCGCTCGCGGCTATGGCCTTTTTCATGCTTTCGACCGCCGCTATAAAGCTCGTGCCGGTCGTGTCGATATAATATGCCTTCTCCGCGTTCACGGCGGCTTCTCTGCCGCCCACGGCTATGACCTCTGCGCTGCCGCAGAGCTTTTCCGCAAGTGCGGTCAGTTCAAGGGCGCTGGCCTTGCTGGCTGCGATAACTATGCCTTTGCTGCGTTTTTCCATTTTCCGCACCTCACATATGTCTCTTTATCTCAAGGGCTATCGCTTCGATAGCTTCATCGTCCGCGCTCTCGTATACCTTCTTTGCGCGCTCGACGGTCTCCGGAGCAAGGACCGATACCGTCTCCGTCACGCTTGCAGTCTCCGCACCGGCGTCCGCCGCGCTCATGACCTCAACGGGCTTCTTGCCTGCAGAGAGGATGTCCTTCATCGCCGGGATACGCGGCCTGTTTATATCGGAGGTCACGGAGATAACCGCCGGGAGCTTTACCCGGAGCGTCTCGCTGCTGCTCTCGAGGTCGCGCTTCACTTCAAGCGTGCCGCCATCTGCGCTTATCGCGGAAACGGCATTCACATTTGCCCAGCCGAGCAGCGCGCCGGTCATGGGGCCTGTCTGCTGCGCGTACATATCTGCCGAGCCCTCGCCGAAGAGAACGAGGTCGACCCCGCCTATTTTCTCCACGGCCTTCGCGATCGCCTGCGCGATCGTCAGCGTATCTGCGGTATCGAACGCTGCGTCATATACGCCGACCATCCTGTCCGCGCCGCGGGAGAGAATGGCCTTGCGCTGCTTGGTGTTGTTTATAACATCGCCCGCGACCGTCAGCGCGATGACCTCGGAGCCCGCGTTCGCTGCGGCGAGCTGGGCGGCGGCCTCCATTGCGTTGAGGTCGTACTGCCCTATTGCGGGAGCCGCCGCGGAGAGATCCAGCGTGCGGTCAGCCGCGGTCTTTATCTTTTCGTCGTCGGGTACGTTTTTATAACAAACTGCTATTTTCATGCCTTGTGCTCCTTTCAGCTCTTGTAATACTGTACGCCGTAATCGCAGACGGGGTAGTCCCATGCTTCAAGCTGCTTGTTGTATCCGAGCAGCCTGCACGTGCCGCATTCCAGGCAGCCGAGGTGGCTGAACTGGAGCTTCCCGTCGGCATCTATGCTGTATAGTCCTGCGGGGCAGGCCATGCACAGCTTCTTCGCCAGAGCCATGTCATCTATCTCTTTTTTGACCTTGATGTGGCTCTCCTCGCGGACCTTGAAGCGGGTCTTGCCAAGCTTTTCTTCGATCTTCATTTTCATGCCTCCCCTCAGACAGCTCTGAGCAGCTGAAGAATATCCTTCATCAGGCTGCCGAAGCCGTACTTTTTCGCCGCGCCTATGATCTTCCATACCAGCCCTGCGGTGTTTTCGCCGTCCACCGTGAACATCGCGTTCATCGCGTTCTCTGCCAGCACCGGCAGCTTGGTGAACACATTGCGGTTCGAGAACGCCTTGGGGGCTGTCCTGTGGCGGCGCATCTCCTTGAGCACGAAGCTCTTTTCAAGCTTCTTCTTATAGAGCGACAGCGCCTCGGGCGTAAAGTCGTGGCGGGCGCGCACCTCGATATAGGTCTCCGCCGCGAGCCGTCCGGACTCGATCGCCAGATCCATGCCGCGCACCACGTAGCCGAGGTTCATCACCATGCCCGCCGCGTCGCCCGCGATCATAACGCCGTGGTCGTAGAGCCGCGGCATCATCCTGATCCCGCCCTCCGGCACAAGGTGCGCCGAATACTCCACGAGCTCGCCGCCCTCGACGAGCGGAGCGATCAGGGGGTTGGCCTTGAAGTTATCGAGCATCTTCACGACGCTCTCGTTTGCGTAGCCGATATCGCCGACAGTCGCGACAATGCCCACGGACAGAGTGTCCCTGTTCGTGTATATGAAGCCGCCGCCGAGCCCGCCGCCGGTGGGCTCACCGGCAAACATCCATGCCGTGCCGTCATTCCCCTCGGTACCGAAGCGCTCGTGGATCTTGTCCGCGCCGAGCTTTATGACTTCCTTTGCTCCGACCGCGTACTCCATCGGGTCCTGCTCCTTGATGAGCCCGGCTTTCTTTGCCAGCAGGGAGTTTACGCCGTCCGCCAGAATGACCACGTTTGCTTCGAGCGTGTCCTCACCGGCTCTTATGCCGCAGACCTTGCCGTTGCGGACGACGAGCTCGTCCACACGGATGCCGTTGATGTAAAATGCGCCCTGCTTCTCCGCTTCCTTTGCGAGCCATTTGTCAAAGTCGGCTCTGATAACGGAGTAGGACGCCGCATTCCGCCCGCCGAGAGTCTTGTTGGAAAACTCCAGCGTCGTCGCCGCGCCCTTGCTCATAAAGGTCACGCGCTCCTTGGTGATCTTCCTCTCCAGCGGAGCCGTCTTTTCATAATCGGGGATAAGCTTCTTGAGGCTGTGCCCGTAAAGCCGCCCGCCGGTCATGTTCTTGCAGCCGCAGCTCTCGCCGCGTTCGATGACCGCCACTTTGACCCCGGCCTTTGCCAGAGTATAGGCAGCAGCAGAGCCTGCGAGCCCGCCGCCTACAACGATCACTTCAAATTTTTCTACGTTCATAATCACACCCCACAAATATTGCCGCGTTTATACTGTAATGCTCAGTGCCCCTGTCATGGCGCCGAGCGCTTCCATGCATTCGTTCTTCGGCAGCTGTGACAGACACTCCAGCGCCTCTTCACGGTGGCGGAGCATAAGCTCTCTGCCGTACTTCAGGCCGCCCGCAGCCCTGACAAGCTCTCTCGCCCGTCCAAGGCTTTCCTTGTTCTGTCCCTCAAGCCCGGCTATCTCTCTGAGCTCTCTGCCGTACTTTTCAGACGCAAAAGCGTGTATCGCCGGTACGGTATATATTCCCTCCGCGAAGTCCTCGTTCACAGGCTTGCCCGAAGCCTCCTCACTCGAACTCCAGTCGAGGATGTCGTCCCGGAGCTGAAACATTATGCCCAAGTGCATCCCGAAGCTCCCGAGCAGCCCGCCGCGGCGGCTGTCTTCGCCGGCTATCGTGCTGCCGAGGCGGCATGCCGTTTCGAAAAGCGCCGCCGTCTTGCCGGCGATCGCCTCCATATATTTTTCTTCCGTCACATTGACATTGCCGCGGTTTTGCAGCTGCACCATCTCGCCCGCGCACATCCGTTCAACGCAGTGCGCGATGGCGGCTCCGCTCGCCGCATAGCCCTTTTCCATCATGTGCCGCATCGCCCCGGAAAGCAGGAAGTCCCCGGCGTATACCGCCGTGCATTTTCCGTAGCGGCTCTGTACCGTCGGCTTGCCTCTCCTCAGCGGCGCGTCGTCTATCACGTCGTCGTGGATAAGTGAAGCCGTGTGCGTTATCTCTATCGCCGCCGCCGTGTCGAGCAGCTCCTCGCGTACGCTCTCGCTGTATCCGCTGCCCGCGCACAGCAGGAGCAGCGTCGGCCGGACGAGCTTGCCGGTGTTCGATACGCTCTCGTCGGTTATCTCGCGCAGCTGGTCAAAGGCGTTTGCCCCGGCCATGATGAGCTTCATGCGCGCGGTGACGTTTTTCAGCTCGGAACAGAACCATTCTGTACTTGTGATGCTGTTGTTCATTGCAATTCAGCTCCGCTTGCGTCCGGTCACGCACACGCACGCGCCGAACATAAAATCTTTTCTGTTTATCTCTTCCATGCCCTGCCCAGCCATCATGCTCTGAAGCCCGGATGCGGACATAAAGTCCTTCGTGCTGCGGCTGAGCCATCTGTACTGTTTATATCTCTTTATCCCGCCGCCGAGCAGCGGCATGATAGCCGAGAAATAGAAGCCGTAAGCCGGCCTTATGAACCTGCACTCCGGTATGAACGAATCTATCACGCATATCCGCCCTCCCGGTCTCACGACCCTGACCATCTCCGAGAGCACCTGCGTGTAATCCGCCGTGTTTCTCAGCGCGAAGGATATCACCGCGCAGTCAAAGAACGCGTCCTCAAACGGCAGATGCATCGCATCCCCCTCGATGAGGCGGATATCGTCTATATCCGCAAGGTTCTTTTCCGCCTCGCGGAGCATGTTCGGTGAAAAGTCCAGCCCCATCAGCTTTGCCTCCGGGCGCTCCTCGTGCAGGAGTCTCAGCATATCGCCCGTGCCGCAGCCGACGTCAAGTATGCTGCATGCACTCCCTGTTCCCGCGCAGCAGCTGCGCGCCGCGCGGCGCTTCCATTTCATGTGCCGGTGCAGGCTTATGCGCTCGTTTGCTGCGTCGTACCCGTCGGCGACGGTCTGGAACACCTTATATACGTATTCTTCCTTTTTCACAGTACGCCGCCTCCGATCAGCAGTGCCAGCATATAGCTCAGCCCCAGCGTCGTGTTCAGCCGTACTATGCCGCCCATGACCGCCGCGCGGCTCTTTTCGTCCGGTGCGGTCTTTATCTGTCTTGCAAAGCCCGGAGCCGAAAGCGGCAGGCATAGCGCATACGCCGCAGCTGCGGTGATCCCGGAGCGCGCCGGTACAAATACCGGCAGCAGCAGCCACAGCGCCAGAAGCGCTTTATACAGGCTCTGCGTCCTTTCTCTGCCCATCAGGCAGGCAAAGGTCTTCCGTCCCGCAGCGGTGTCGCGCACAATGTCACAGGCATTGTTGCTGAACATTATGAGCGCTATCCCGAGCATTACCGGCAGCGCCTCAATAAGCACCGCGAAGCGCAGCGTACCGGTCTGCATATAATATCCCGCAAGCGGGATAAGCCCGCCCATCACGAGCCCCGAAACGAGTTCACCAAACGGCAGGTAAGACAGAGGCTTTCTTCCGAAGGCGTACAGCAGCACGACTGCCCCGCCTGCAAGCCCGATATACAGCGGTATCACTCCGCATACCGCGACGACATACGCGCCCAGCAGCGCCGCCGCCGTCAGGAATCCTATCCCGCACAGCAGCGCCGTTTTCGGCGGCATGCCGTAAACTATCACGGCGTCATAGCCCTCCGGGGAGTTTTCCATAGTGTCCGTGCCGCGGATATAATCGCTGTAATCGTCAAAGGCGTTCACAGCCGACTGCATCAGCACCGATATCAGCAGCGTGAGCAGCGCCATCACAAGGCTCACCCGCCCCGTGTGCACGCGCGCGAGCACCACTGACAGCAGCGCCGGGACGCATGACGCCGCCCATGTGTGCGGTGCTGCGAGCAGGACTATCTCGCGCAGGCCCGTCTTCCGTTTATCCATCGGCTTTCCCTGTCAGCAGCGCTTTCACTTCTGACTTCTTCACTTTGCCGATCTTGCTGCGCGGCAGCTCCTTAACAAAGACGATTTTTCTCGCTTTTCTGAAGCCCGCGGTGTACTTCCCGCAGAAGTCCGTCAGCTCCTCGCCGCTCACCGGCGCGGCTCCGTCGCGCAGCACGACCGCCGCCGCGACCATCTCTCCCAGACGCTCGTCCGGGATGCCGACCACGGCGCAGTCCTTTACCGACGGGTGCATCCGGATTATCTGCTCGACAAGATTTGAATAGACGTTTTCCCCGCCGGACTTTATCATGTTCTTCTTTCTGTCGACGAAGTAGTAAAATCCGTCTTCATCGAAAAACATCAGGTCGCCCGTGGCAAACCAGCCGCCGCGGTCAAAGGAATCGTCTCTTTTGTAATAGCCCGTCATCGTGCACGGGCCGCGCCCGTACACTTCACCGATCTGTCCGGGCCTGCATACAGTCTCTCCGTTTTCGTCCACGAGCCTGCATTCGTTGAACGCTCCGGGCGTGCCGACGGAGATGTTGCCGTCTATGACGTGCATGGGCTTATCGCGGCTTATGATGTTCACCATGTTCACCGCTCTCTCGCTCATGCCGTAGCCGATAAAGGCCTTGGCGTTCGGGAAGAGCTCGAACATACGGTGTACATTCGTCTCATTGCACGCGCCGCCTGACATGCGCACCACGCGCACGCTGCTGAGCTTCGATGCACCGAAGTTATCGCACTTCACAAGCTCCGTGCACAGCGAGGGCGGGATGAGCGAAAGCTGCGTCACGCCCTCCTGCTGCACGAAATCGAGAAGCTGCGCCGGCTTGAAAGCTTCGCTTATGACAAAGGTCCCGCCTGCGCAGACGGTCTGCATCGCAGCGGTGAAGCCGCCTATGTGGAACATCGGCGCGTAGTTGAGAAAAACATCGTCCTCCCGCACCGGCGCCTCCAGCATATAGCAGCTCTCCAGCTGATACGCAAGACCCTCATAGCTGTGCGACGCCGCTTTGGACTCGCCCGTCGTTCCGCCCGTAAAAATGTTCAGGACTATATCGCTCCCGGCGCACTGGACCCTCTCAGGCGCTTCGCCCTCCGGCAGCTCTGCCAGCTGCGCGAGAGACACGCTTCTGAAGCTGCCCCCGGCGAGCTTTTCCGCCTCGTGCAGCCGCTCTTCCATTGCGTCGTCGTATATGAGCAGCTCTGTATCCACGTAGTCTGCGAGCCTTGCAAGTTCCTGCGCGTTCTCGCGGTAGTTCAGCGGGGAGCATACCGCTCCCGCTCTGAACAGCGCGAAATACAGGCAGAGCATGTCCGGCGAATTGCGGCACAGCAGGCTGACGTGCGTGCCTTTTTTCACGCCGCAGCCGCCGAGTATGCGCGAAAATTTTCCTACTCGTTCCGCAAGCGCCGTGTAGCTCACTCTGTTCTCGCCGCAGATAACGGCTGTTTTATCCTTGAAGCGGGCGCAGCTCGCTTCAAATCTCTCATATAATCCGGTCATTTTTACCTCGTTATGCGTTGGCTTTGTCAGGTTTTATCTGATGTGCTTCGGCAGCGGTGAAAGGTCCGCGTCTCCCGCGAAAGTCTGTGCGAAGTCCGCGTAGCGTCTCGCCTCGTCTCCGGTGACTTCAAGGCCGGTGTCCATCCAGTTGCGGCGCTTGGTCGCGACCAGTGCCCAGTCGAGCGCGTCGCCGGTGATGCGGTTTTCCGCTGCGGGGTCGCCCTTTGTCCAGATGCTGCCGTCCGGCATCTTCAGTTCAAGATACATCGGCGTCTCCGGCAGCGCGACGCCGTTTATGCGGTAGGCGTTCGGTCTCGACTGCCATGACAGGAACAGGATATGCGCAAGGCGCATATTCGGCTTTATCTCTACGCCGAAGTGGTCGTAAATATCCACCCAGTGCGCCCAGAGCTCCATGAGCCTTGCGGTCGCGAGCGACCGCGCCGACATCGGCAGTCCCGGTGCCCAGGGGATGCGCTGCTTGGGGTCACAGTGGTAGAGAGCGTTGTTCAGGTACGTCCTGTTCTCTCTCCACTTTTCAAGAAGCTCCTGCTTGCTGAGCTCCAGATACGGCAGGTATTTCAGATGCTCGTCCATTCTGCCGCCCGTGACGTCGCGTATCTGCTCTGCCTCGCCCATGGCGAGCTTCGCAGCCGCTTCATCGAAAATGGCTATGTGGCTGACCACGTCTCTGATCTTCCATATGCCCTCGATGTCATAGACGCGCAGGTCGGAGTGTATAGTCTGGTTCCACTGCTCTTCGGTCAGTCCGTCGACAAAGGCGTCGGCTATGGACTGCTCGGCAATAAGGTCGCTGAGTATCGCTTTCATTCTTTCCGCCCCGCTTTTACTGTGCTTCCTTGAGCAGGCCGCGTCCGGCGATGTGGATCATTATCTCGTCCGTGCCGCCGCCGATGCGGTAGTTTCTCGCGTCGCGCCACAGTCTGGAAACACGGCAGTCGTTGGTGTAGCCGAGGCCGCCCATGATCTGGAGCGCGTCGTCAATGACCTCGTTTGCCGCCTGTGCGCAGTAGAGCTTGCAGAGTGCGGACTCGTTTCTGATGGAAATGCCGTTGTCCTTCTTCCATGCGCACTCGTAGCACAGGTTCTTCATGTTCATTATCTTGATCTTCATGTTGACGATCTTTTCCTGGATGAGCTGGCGGGTGCCGATGGGCTTTCCGAACTGTACGCGCTGGTTTGCGTATCTTGCGGCGTCGTCATATGCGCACTCTGCCATGCCGAGCACTGCGACCGCCATCATCAGGCGCTCCATCTCGAAGTTCTTCATCAGCTGCTTGAAGGCGTTGCCCTCGGTGCCGATGATGTCCTTTTCCTCGACCTCGACGTTCTCAAGATAGACCTCGTAGGTCGGGTTCATGTGCCAGCCGATCTTGTGCAGCGGCGTGATCTTGACGCCGGGCGCGTCCATCGGGACAAAGAACATCGTGAAGTACTCGCCCTCGCGGGTGAAGTCTCTTGCAAGGCATGACATGTAGGGGGTCAGACCGGCCATGCTGATAAAGGTCTTGTGACCGTTGATGACGATCTTGCCGTTTTCCTTGTGCTCGTAGCTGGTGAGGATAGCGTGGCTGTCGGAGCCTGCCTGCGGCTCGGAGAAACCGGAGCAGAAAGGCATGCGGCCTTCGTTTATCTCTGCCATGCACTTTTCGAGCTGCTCCTCGGTGCCGTATTCCTTCATCATGTCGATGTGGAACATGCTGGTGAGCGCGTGGATGGGGCCGCCGAGGTGGCAGATCTCTTCCTTCACGAGCATGAGCGTCAGGTTATCGACGGGGGTGCCGCCGACGGACTCCGGGCAGCCGAGCAGGCCGTAGCCGTTGTCGACCAGTGCCTTATAAAACTCTATGGG
>CAVFGM010000156.1:0-4196 GCA_963621955.1 Bacteroidaceae bacterium | reverse complement strand
CGTCGACCATGATCGGGTCGAGGGAGATGATGGTCTTGATGCCGTAGGGACGGGTGGTATCGGCAAGGAACTTCATCATGATGTCCGGGCCGATCGCAATGACGCGGTCAAACTGGGGCTTGCCCTCGGCGATGTTTGCGTCGATCTCCTGCTTGAGGTACTGAGTGGTGAAGCCCTTCTCACCGTAGGTGCCGTCATCGGTGCACATGATGAGCTTGTCGGAGGCTTCCTTCAGCTCGTCCTTGAGGATGACGATATCTGCGCTTCTGAAGCCGCCGATGAAGGTGACTTCAATGCCCTTCTTGTGCATTTCCTTTGCGATGGGGTAAGCGATCGCGCAGCCGACGCCGCCGCCGACAACGCAGACCTTCTTGAGCCCGTCCATCTCGGTCGCGCGGCCGAGGGGGCCGACGAAGTCGGAGATATAGTCGCCCTGCTCAACGGTGTGGAGCATCTTCGTGGTGCGGCCGGCGGCCTGCACCATGACGGTGACAGTGCCCTTTTCTCTGTCCCAGCCTGCGACGGAGACGGGGACACGCTCGCCCTGCTCATCCAGACGGAAGATAACGAACTGACCCGCCTGCGCATGCTTTGCGACAAGCGGAGCTTCGATTTCGAACAGGCAGATCGTCTTTGCCTCGTTCAGAAAGCGCTTGGTTACTACCTTATACATTTGTCCACCTCTATATAAATTTCTTCTGGAAAACAGATATGTGCCGTGTAAATTGCACGAAAAGGAATTTACACAACAGATATATTTTATCTGTATGATTCCGGAAAGTCAATCGCTGAATTGCTGTTTGTTGATATTATACAGTCGCAGAGGCTGTGAAACCGGTTGCCAAGTTCACAATTACCCTTATTTATATAGAATAAGTGCAATAAATTCCAGATCGCCCTCGCCGGTGTTCCTAATGCTGTGCCCCTCGCCGGAGCCGACGAAAGTGACGTCACCCGCGCCGACCGTGGTGAGCGTGCCGTTATCGCTGTACTCGCCTTCGCCGCGGAGAATATAATAGGTCTCGCTGTCGCCGTCATGCACGTGCCAGCCGAGCGCACAGCCGGGGTGCAGCACTACATGGTTAAAGAGCCTGCCCTTGCCGTACATCTCATCCGCGCCGAGGAGGATGCGGTGCATCTCTGTCTCGCCAGGGCCGCCGAACATCTCCTTACAAATGGGGGCGGTCTCGCCGTTTCTTCTTATAAAGCTCATTTTCTTCTCTCCTTACATTCCATAGTCCCCGTCGATGAGGACGATTTCGGTCTCCATGTTGTTCATCGGCCCCCAGAGGACTTCGAGCGCGTGGCATATACGGTCGCGGCTTCGGCAGTCGTGGCACTTGCCGTCTATCTTGCAGGGGGGATTCTTGTCGGGGAAACGGCGGCAGTTCTGCACGGCGGCGACATTGCGCGCGCGGTAGAGTGCGGAAGCAAAGTCGGGGCATATCTTGTTCGTCCCGGCGACAATGTAGACTTTCTTGTGCCCGTACATCAGGCTTGCCGTGCGGTTGCCGGCACCGTCGATGTTCAGTATCTCGCCGTCCTCGCTGATGGCGTTGGCACTGCTGAGATAAACGTCCGTCGTTGCGGCTTTCGGCTGCACGCCGGGGGTCTTCCAGTGCCAGTATACCTCGCAGCTCTCTGTGAGCTTATCATATATGCCGAGGGCGTCTATCGTTTTGCTGCCGCCTATGCCGACGCTGCAATTCTTTATCGCGCCCGTCAGATAGCCTGCTGCCTCCTGCGCGGAAGCGAAGTGCTTCACACCGAAGCCCCTCAGTTCCAGATTCCTTATGGTTTTTTCAACATTCATCTGCACACCTCCAGTACATCTTGTGGTTCAATTATACAATTTGTGACCGGCTATGTCAAAGAATAGTTGCGGTATTCCGCAGATACTGCTAATATATAGTATATCTCGGAGGAAAATAAAATGCTGGAATTTGATGTTTTACAGAGCGGGCTTGTCATATTGCTTCTGCTTGCCCTCGGCGATGTGCTCACGCACTTCACGCGCGGTGCAGTCCCCGCCGTGCTGTTCGCGGGGCTTGCCTATATGCTCTGCTGCTGGGCGGGCGTGCTGCCGGAGGATCTGCTGGATAGCTCCGGACTTGGCGAACTGCCAGCGGCGGTAATGATGATGGTCATCGTCAACATGGGCGCGTCGATGGATCTTTCAAAGTTCATCTCCAACTGGCGCGTCGTTCTGCTGGCGGTGCTGGTTTTTGCCGGGCAGATACTTGCGCTCTTTGCCGTCGTAGGCGGGATATACGGGATCAACACGGCAGTCGGCGGTCTGCCGGGCGGCATGGCCGCGGCGCTGATCGTCCAGGAGCGGGCGCGCGCTCTGGGCTATGAGCAGATAATCACGCTCTCGGTACTTATAATGACAACGCAGGCGCTCGTCGGTGGCCCGGCGGCGACGCTGTGCATAAAGAAAGAGGCCGCGCGCCTGCTCTCCTCCGAGAAAATGCTTCCGGAAAAGCATGAGGATGCCAGTGCAGAGCCACACGGCGGAGAACGCCGGGGGATCACGCTGCAATACGGGGCGCTGCTGAAGCTCTACGCGGTGTCATGGGCCGCGTCCCGGCTCGGGATGCTCATGGGGCTGCCGCGCTATGTGCTGTGCCTGCTGCTGGGGCTGCTGCTCTCGCGCCTCGGGATACTCGGGAAAAACGAGCTGAGTGCGTCCAAGAGCGAGGGCTTTGTGTTCTTCCTGCTGATGGCGGTCGTGCTCGCAGGCTTCTCGACGACAACGCCGCAGATGTTCACTCAGATGCTGCCGCCGCTGCTGCTCATCCTGCTGACCGACCTTGCCGCTATCACGCTGCTGTCGGCGCTCATTGGGCGTATGCTGGGCTTCTCGGCATATATGGGCATTGCGCTCGGCATGAATATAATGATAGGCTTCCCGCTGAACATGCTCATTTCACAGGACGTGATATACAGGCTCGTCGTGGACGAGCGCAAGCGCGCGCTTCTTATGAGCGAGATAGGGGACAGGATGGTCATCTGCGGGATGATAAGCGTGACTTTCCTCTCAACTACTGCTGCGAGCTTCTTAGTGGCTTTAATGAAATAAGCACTGATTTTATCTGTGCGAAAAACGCACAGATAAAATTAAAATTCCCTCTTGCTTTATTTCACTAATGTGTTATTATACTACCGTACTGAAAAACAACCCCGTTGATAAGGAGGACTTGAAAATGAAAAAGATTCTTGCTATGATACTTGCCGCCGCCATGGTGTTCGCACTGTGCGCATGCGGACAGAGCTCCGCACCCGCAGCTACCGAGGCGCCCGCAGCAACTGAAGCTGCTGCTACCGAAGCCCCCGCGGCTGAGGAGAAGAGCGCAGACGATCTCGTCTACGCAGTTGAAGCCGGTTCTGCCGGTGAGGCCGTCGCTCTTGAGAACGGCTGGAACGTTGTCAGTGTTGACACCCAGAGCAAGGCTCTGATGGAAGTTGCCGCCGGTACTTCCGACGCCGCGATAATCGACCTGCTGATGGCCGGCGCGATGATCGGCGAAGGCACCAGCTACCCCGACATGAAGCTCGGCGATGAGCTGACCACCGAGGAATACGGCGTCGGCTGCCGTAAGGGAAGCGACCTGGCATACTTCATCAACAGCGTTTTTGCAGAGGCCTATGCAGACGGTACCATGCTTGAGATAGCCAAGACCTACGGCGTGCAGGAGAGCCTTGTTGAGCAGCCCGCAGCCGAGGAAGTCACCTACGCCGATGACGGCGACGTCGCCTACATCAAGAACAAGGGCACCCTCATCGTTGGCATCACCGATTTCGAGCCGATGGACTACAAGGACGAGAACGGCGAATGGATCGGCTTTGACGCTGACATGGCAAAGCTCGTCGCTGAGAAGCTCGGCGTTGAGATCCAGTTCATCGAGATCGACTGGGACAACAAGATCCTTGAGCTCGAAGCCAAGAGCATCGACGTCGTGTGGAACGGAATGACCCTCACCAATGAGGTTATGAACGCGATGCAATGCACCAACGCTTACTGCAACAACGCTCAGGTCGTCGTCACGAACGGCTGATAAAAAGAAACCTTAATACCCAGGGGCGAACCGGCAGAACGCCGGCTCGCCTTTGGAGCGCTCAAGATACAAATAATTTTCCCCGCAAATTGCAAGTGCAAGTTGGACACCTGCACGGTAGAAATTAGTTAATCAGAG
>CAVFGM010000155.1:0-11036 GCA_963621955.1 Bacteroidaceae bacterium | reverse complement strand
TTCTATATCTGAAGGATCTCGTGGCCCACTATGAGACCGAAGACACCGATGTACACGCGGTAAACGGCATCAGCATTTAGATAGGCAAGCGCCGCACTCTCGGACTTGTCGGCGAGACAGGTGCCGGAAAAACGACGACTGCCCGCGCGATACTCAATCTCGTTCCGAATCCGCTTGGAGTTATCAAGAGCGGTGAGATATACCTCGACGGTGAAGACGTGCTGAAAATGAGCGCATCGGAACTGGAAAAGATGAGGGGCAACGAGGTCGCCATGATATTCCAGGACCCCATGACGGCAGGCAAAATAACTGTAGCTTTTTGGCCTATCAAAATTATGTATTCCACATGCATGAAACCTTGCGAAAGGAACGCTGTAAACAACAATTCAATAAAAACATTCTGTTTACCTGCCCTGTGAAACGCAAAAAGACGACAGGAAACGGCAAACACAGCAACGCCAGTTTGTTGACAATTGCTTTTCGTTTGTGGTATATTGTTAATAAGCATTCGGCCTGTCTGTGGTCGAATATTATTCTATATTATATGTAAAGGAGAAAACATGAAAAAGACACTTGCTCTACTTCTGTGCCTTGTCATGGCACTGTCCGTCCTGACCGGCTGCGGCTCTTCCGGTACCACCGCTTCCACGGCTGCCGACCAGAACACCGCCTCCGGCATCGACGCCGCGGCAGCCCCTGCCGGCACCGGCCACAAGGAGACTCTCGTCATCGGCACGGCTGAGGACATCAACAACCTCAACCTCCAGACCCAGAAAACCGCAAACAACAACATCATTCTGAAGACCACTCACCAGACCCTCGTGTTCTTCAACAATGATCCCGAAGCCGAAACCCGCTTTGATCCGGGTCTCGCTACCGACTGGGAGTTCGAAGATGACACCCATATCCTCATGCATCTGCGCAACGACGTTCACTTCAACGATGACGACAAGACCCCCTTCACCGCTGAAGACGCGAAGTTCACCCTTGATATGGCAGTCGGTCCCGACTCCAAGATCGCAAGCGTGCTGAACGGCTATGTCGGCTGCGAAGTCGTTGACGACTACACCATCAGAATAGAGATCGAGAGCTACAACAACGAGTTCGTCGCTTCTCTGTCCTCTGTGCCTCTGTCCATCCAGTCCAAGAAGGCATGGGAGAGCGGCATGGATGAGCCCTGGTACATAGGCACCGGTCCGTACAAGTTCGACTCTTGGGAAGAGGGTGTCTGCTGCCGTGTCGTGAAAGTCGACGATTACTGGGGCAATGACCTGCCTGATGATGACTTCTTCTGCGCCGCCGTTTCCGACGCGATCGAGTTCAGACCTTATCTCGAGGCTTCTTCCCGTGTCATCGCCCTCCAGAACGGTGAGATCGATGTCTGCATTGATCCCCCGATGAACGAACTTCAGTACCTGGAAGACGACAGCAACATCACCGTCTTTGAGAAGACCGGCACCCGCCTGTTCTACTTTGCCTTCAACGTGGAAAAGACCCCCTGGGACAACCAGACTCTGCGTCAGGCAGTCGCCTGCGCGATCAACAAGCAGGACGTCCTCACCGTCGCAGTTGACGGCAAGGGCACCCTCCAGAAGACCATCCTCAACCGCGGTCTGTGGGGCTTCTATGATGACATGGAAGGCTTTGACTACGACCTCGACCGTGCAAAGGCACTCATGGCTGAAGCCGGCTATCCCGACGGCGGCATTGAGACCACTCTGACCTACTCCACCAGCGGCCCGTACGCCAACATCGCTACCGTTATTCAGGCAAACCTCAAGGAGATTGGCATCAACGTCACCCTCAACCCGATGGAAGACGCCACCCTTAAGGAGACCTGCGCCAACGGCGATCAGGAACTGTTCCTGTGGCGTTGGAACGAGGACTCCAAGGTCGACTTCGTTTACCGTGATCTGTTCTACTCCGGCGAAGGCTCCAACTACCATCACTATTCCGATGCTCACGCCGATGAGCTCATCGACATCGTCGCGACCGAGAAGGATCAGGATGTCCGTCGCGCTGCAAGCACCGAGCTGCAGGAGTATCTCGTTGACGCCTGCCCGCAGGTTCCTCTGTACATCGCAAACCTTGTCATTGCTTATAACAGCAACCTCCAGGGGCAGTACTTCTACGGCGGCGGTAACCACAACTGGTGCCACGCATACATTGCCGAGTGATTTTTCGGAGCTGGCCATAAAAATTCAACCCTAGATTGATCCTAGCGGTGTCGCTTTGCGATTATCCATGTCGCTTTAAGCGGCACCGCTTTTTAGCTGACATGCGAATTTTTCCGGTCGGCTTTATTTCAAACGGCAATATTATTTCGGAGGTGAATGAGAATTGCTCAAATATATATGTAAGCGGCTTCTTATGCTGATCCCCGTTATTTTGATCACTTCTTTTCTTATTTTCTGGGCAATGAGTCTTACCGGCGGCGACCCCGCAATGATCGTTGCGGGCGAAGGCGCAACGACGGAAGAAATAGAAGCGGTAAGAGAAGAGCTCGGACTGAACGACCCGTTCATGGTCCGCTATTTCAACTATGTCAAGGGCATGGTAACGGGCGACATGGGAAAGTCATATGTCACCAATAAGGACGTTTTCAAAACGTTCATGGAAAAGCTGCCGAATACACTGATGCTCGGCGGCGCGGCCGTGCTCATCGCAATAGTGATCGCCCTGCCCCTCGGCATATACACGGCCATACATCAAAACACATGGAAAGATACGGCCGGCATGGTCTTCGCGCTGTTCGGCACCTCGATGCCGAACTTCTGGCTGGGCCTGATGCTGATAATCGTTTTCTCGCTCAAGCTCGGCTGGCTGCCGTCAGGCGGCAAGGGCGGCTTTGACTCGCTTATCCTGCCCGCACTTACGGTCGGTCTCGGCCTGGCGGCGCTTATCACGCGCACGACGCGCTCCTCAATGCTTGACGTTATCCGTCAGGATTACATGACCACAGCACGCGCAAAGGGCTGCTCGGAAAAGCGCGTTATATTCACGCACGGCCTTAAAAACGCGCTCATCCCTATCATCACGGCAATTGGCCTGCAGATGTCCATGGTCATCACGGGCTCCGTCCTGGCCGAGACGGTCTTCTCCTGGCCCGGTATAGGAAGGCTCGTCTATGACTCCATCGCAAAGCGCGATACCCCGATGGTCACGGGTTCGATAATCCTGTGCTCGGTGTTCATGTGCCTTATAAATCTTTTTGTCGACCTGGTGTACGCATTCTTTGACCCGCGCATCAAGGCGCAGTACAGTAAGAAGAGGTGAGAGCATGGATAAGGAAATAAAGAAATACAAGAAAAAATCCATGGCGCAGGAGACGTGGCACCGCCTTATAAAAAATAAAGGCGCGGTCGTCGGCATGCTGTTCCTGCTGGCGCTTATAGCCGTCGCGCTGCTCGCACCCGTCCTCTTTGACTACGAAACCGACGTTATCGGTCAGAACATTTCCGAGCGCTTCATGGCTCCGTGCAAAGAACATTGGTTCGGCACCGATGAAGTCGGCCGCGACCTCTTCGCGCGCGTCATGTGGGGCGCAAGGTATTCTCTTGCGATAGGCGTCGGCGCGGTCGCGCTTGGCCTGCTGGTCGGGCTCATCACCGGTTCCCTCGCAGGGTTCTACGGCGGGATAATAGACTCGCTGCTTATGCGCGCGATAGACATCTTCTATTCCATCCCGAATATTATGACGGCCGTTGTCATCGTCTCCGTGCTGGGAACAAGCACAGTCAACCTGATAATCGCGCTGGCGTTCTCATGCGCAAGCTCCTTCGGACGCATTGTGCGCGCACAGGTCATGACCATCCGGGACCAGGAATATGTCGAGTCCTCCTACGCGATGGGTCTTCCCACGTGGAAGATCATCATCAAGCACATTCTGCCGAACTGCCTCTCCCCCATAATCGTGCAGGTCACACTGCTTATCGGCTCGACGATAATCTCTGCCTCATCGCTCAGCTTCCTCGGCATCGGTATCCCGGCTCCCTCACCGGAGTGGGGCGCACTGCTTTCCGGAGGCCGCGCATACATCAGAAGCGCTGGCTATCTCTGCGTTATCCCAGGTCTTGCCGTTATGCTCACCGTGCTTGCGCTCAACCTGCTGGGCGACGGTCTGCGCGACGCGCTCGATCCGAAGCTCAAGAAATAAGGAGGGAATGATATGAAAGAAAACAATACCGTTCCTGAAAACGAGCTCGTTCTTGATCTGAAGGATCTCGTGGTCCACTATGAGACCGAAGACGCCGATGTCCACGCGGTAAACGGCATCAGCATTCAGATCGGCAAGCGGCGTACTCTCGGCCTCGTCGGCGAGACAGGCGCTGGAAAAACGACGACTGCCCGCGCGATACTCAATCTCGTTCCGAACCCGCCCGGAGTTATCAAGAGCGGCGAGATATACCTCGACGGTGAGGACGTGCTGAAAATGAGCGCGTCGGAGCTGGAAAAGATGAGAGGCAACGAGGTCGCCATGATATTCCAGGATCCCATGACGGCGCTCAACCCTGTCATGACAGTCGGCGACCAGATAGGCGAAAGCATCCAGCTCCACCAGCATGTGTCCAAGAAGGAGGCCTTTGAAAAGGCCAAGGAGATGCTGAAAATGGTGGGAATCGCGGAAAGCCGCGCATATGACTACCCCCATCAGTTCTCCGGCGGAATGAAGCAGCGCGTCGTTATCGCCATCGCGCTGGCATGCTCTCCGAAGCTGCTGATAGCCGACGAGCCGACCACTGCACTGGACGTCACTATCCAGGCCCAGGTGCTTGAGCTTATGAAGGATCTTATCCGCGACAAGGACATGTCGATGATGCTCATCACGCACGACCTCGGCGTCGTCGCGGAGGTGTGCGAGGACGTCGCAGTCATGTACGCTGGGCGCATTGTCGAGCAGGGCACCGCGGACGACGTTTTCAATTTCACCCGTCATCCGTATACCGAGGGGCTGTTTGACTCGCTCCCGAACCTCAAGCAGCGCGGCGAGGACCTCGTCCCCATACGCGGCCTTATGCCCGACCCGTCCGACCTGCCGCCCGGATGCGCGTTCGCGCCCCGCTGCCCTTACGCAACGGAACGCTGCACGCAGTCCGTTCCGGAGCTGAGAAGCGCCGACGGCAGCGCTGCGCACAAGGTGGCCTGCCACGCTTATGACGATGAAAACTTCAGACTCAGGAGGAACAGCTGATGGGTAAAACGATACTTGAGGTAGAAAACCTCACCAAGTATTTTGCTACGCCCGCCGGGCAGCTCCACGCGGTCGACGGCGTCAGCTTCTCTATTGAGGAAGGCAAGACTCTCGGCATCGTCGGCGAGTCCGGCTGCGGCAAATCGACGACCGGGCGCTGCATTCTCAAGCTCATAGAGCCGACCTCCGGCAGGATCGTCTTTGACGGCGAGGATATCACTTCCTATTCCCGCCGGAAAATGCGCCGGCTGCGTCAGGAAATGCAGATGGTGTTCCAGGACCCCTTCTCTTCGCTTGACCCCCGTCAGACCGTGAGCCAGCTTATAAGCGAGCCGATAATCGAGCACAAGCTGCTTTCTTCTAAGGCAGATATCGAGAAGCGCACGCTTGAGCTTATGGAGACGGTCGGCCTTGCCGAGAGATACGTCAACGTCTATCCCCATGAGCTTGACGGTGGCCGCCGCCAGCGTATAGGCATCGCCCGCGCACTCGCGGTCAATCCCAAGCTCATCGTCTGCGACGAGCCGGTGTCCGCATTGGACGTTTCCATTCAGGCGCAGATACTCAACCTGCTCAAGCAGCTCCAGCGCGACATGGGGCTGACGTATATTTTCATCACGCACGATCTCTCCGTCGTCAAGTACTTCTCCGATGACATCGCGGTCATGTACCTCGGTCAGATGGTCGAGAAGGCGCCGAGCGACGACCTCTTCAAAAACCCGATCCATCCGTACACCAAAGCGCTGCTCTCCGCGATACCTCTGCCCATAGTCGGCAAGGACAAGCCCCAGCGCCAGCTCATCAAGGGCGAGATCACATCGCCCGTCAATCTGCCGGACGAATGCAGATTCGGAAAGCGCTGCGACTACGTCTCCGATGTGTGCCGCCAGTGCAACCCGCAGCTCAAAGAGGTCGAGCCGAACCACTTTGTCGCCTGCGCAAGATGCGGTGAGATATGATTTTTCGGGAGGATATATGAAATGACAAAGGTTTATGCGCACAGAGGCTACAGCGGAAGATATCCGGAAAACACCATGCTTGCCTTCAGGGAAGCGGCGAAGACCGGGTGCTACGGTATTGAGCTTGATGTTCAGCTCACGAAGGACGGCCATCTCGTCGTGATCCATGACGAGCGCATCGACAGGACGACCGACGGCACCGGCTACGTCAGGGACTACACGCTTGAAGAACTCCGCAGGTTCAACGCGGCGGCGAGCTGGAACGGAAAGTTCGGCTTCCAGCCCATCCCGACGTTTGAGGAATACTGCCAGTGGGCAGCGGGTGAAAAGCTCGTGACCAATATAGAGCTCAAGACCGGCGTATATTACTACGAGGGAATAGAAGAAAAAACTCTGGAAATGGTAAGGAAATACGGCCTTGCCGACCGCGTGCTCTTCTCCTCGTTCCTGCACAGCTCCATCACGATACTGCGCAAGCTCGCACCCGAGATCAAGTGCGGCGCGCTCGTGGAGAACGACGGTCTCGGCAATCCCGGCTATTACTGTGAGAAGATGGACTTCCAATGCTTCCACCCGGGTTGGAAGTGCCTGCCGAAGGAGGACGTCGACAGCTGCAAGGCCCATGGTATAGAGCTCAACGTCTGGACGGTCAACGACATGGACGTTCTCGAGCGCCTTGTTGAATGGGAAGTCGATGGGCTTATCAGCAACTTCCCCGCTGTGTGTATGGCGTACGTGGAAAGCCGTCAAAAGCAAAAAATTGTTGGCTGAATATTCAGACTATTTCGACCTACATGAGCCTGTATTTGTAAGGTCGCCGCCAATCACTATGCTTTTACTAAAGACTAAAAATTTTGCATTGCTATAATCAAGCGATAAAGAACTTGACGCTGGCCATTAAACGGTCAACGTCATGTCTCTAAGTAAAGGCACCGGCAGTTTGAACTGTCGGTGCTTTTTGCTGTTGTGATCCGAAGCATGTATTCGGATTTCCCCCTGACCGGCGCACTGCGGCGTCTGCGGGCGGACGGCGGAACGCTCACGGGTGCATTCCGGGCTGACCGCGTATGCCGGTGCGGCGCTGTCGGTTTTGTCTTGTTACTTGAGCTCGCCGTTTTTCAGTCCGTTCACAAGACCGTTCTTCAAACCGTCGGCAAGGCCATTGACGGAGCCGTTCTTCAGACCGTCTTTAAGTCCGTCCACGAGACCGTTGACAGAGCCGTTCTTCAGGCCGTCTTTAAGTCCGTCCTTGAGCTCATACACCAGCCCGCTCACGAGACCGTTCTTCATGCCGTCCTTATACTGGCTTTCAGGGCCGTCGGCAAATGCCTGACCGGTGCAGCCGAGCATCAGAGCCGCGGCCATGATCGAAGATACAACGATTTTAGTCTTACGCATAATGATTCCTCCTTTAAGATTCGTATGCGTCCGCACCGTTTGAGTGCACATCCGAAAGCTTCACGGTGCGGTGTCCTTTTCCTGAGGACAGTATGGATAATAAACGAGGAATATTAAATCAAGATTGAAAGACCGGATGACGGCAAAATTTTTATGCGGCGCGCTCTGCCCAATCATGGCGGAGTACCGCGTACAGCTTGCAGTTGCGGTATCTGCCGTTTTTATAAACGGCTTCGCGGCGCAGCCCCTCGAGCCTGAAGCCAGCCTTTTCATAGACATGCTGGGCGCAGAGGTTGTCTTCAAGAACCTGCAGCTCCACACGGTGCAGATTGAGATTTTCAAACGCATGCCTGAGCATCTCATTTACGGCAAAACTCCCCGCACCATGCAGCCGATCCTCGCTCCTGCCGATCATTATGGAAAGCTCCGCACTGCGCGAAAGGCAGTCTATGCCGACAAGGCTGACAAGGCCGACAAGCCTTCCGCCATCTGCAACGATCGCGCAGCGGACAGCGCTCGCGCGGTCAGCCATATAATCATCATACCAGCGCCGGTCTGTTTCGGCGCTTATGTAGCGGAACGGTGCGAGCAGGCTCCCTATAAGCTCAGGGTCGCTGCGCCATGAGTTGACTGTTTCGATATCGGAAAGTTCGATCTCTCTGAGAGTGTAGTTCATTGTGTATCTCCTGATTTGATTTTTCCCGATCAGTCCGGGATAAAACGAGGATACACGATCAAGATTAAAACTACTTTGAAGCAGGCGCACCAAGGAGCGTGACCGTGAAGCGGGTACCGCTCTCGGGGCTGCTCTCAAGCTTTATGCTGCCGCGGTGCAGCTGCACGATGCTTTTTGCTATGGCCAGCCCAAGACCGCTACCGCCGCTTTCACTGCTGCGGGAGCTGTCACTGCGGTAAAAGCGGTCGAATATGCGCTTCTGCTCTTCGGGCGGTATATAGCTGAGAGTATTATGTACGGAAAAGATCCTGCGATCACCGCTTTCGCGGAGCGTCAGGCTTATCTGTGCGCCGCTGCCTGAATGCTCCAGCGCGTTTGAGAGAAGGATGACTGCAAGCTGGCGGATAAGCGCTTCATTCCCGAGGCAGTATATTCCCTCGCCGGCATTCACCTCCAGCGTTTTGCCCTGTTCAAAGGCCAGACCCTCCATAGGCAGCGCGGCGGCAAGCAGAGTACGGCCAAGGTCGAAGCTCTCAAACGACGGCTTCTGCCCGCTGCTGTCCATCCGCGCAAGAGTGAGAAGGTTCTGAACGAGCGTGTTCATGCTGCGCGTTTCATTGACTATGTACTCCAGATATTCGTTTTCTCCCAGCTCATGCTCAAGCACCTGCGCGTTTGCCGAGATCACGGCGAGGGGCGTCTTCAGCTCGTGGCTCGCGTCCCACACAAACTGCCGCTGCTTGGTAAACGCTTCATCGACCGGGCGCAGTACCCGGCGTATCAGCATTACCGCAAGTACGCAGAGGAGGCAGCAGAACAGGCTCCCGGTGATCAGCGTGACTTTCAGCAGTGAGCGGGAATAGCTTATCTCATTGCCGATGTCGATCACCGCGATAATGGAGCCATATTTGCGCGGGGCTTTGAGGTACGCGCTTTCACCTACGCGCCCCTCATCCTTCCCGGACGCTTCTATCGCGCTGACAAGCGCTGCAACGGAATCATCGTCATACAGTTCGCTTTTTTCACTCTTCCATTCATGCAGCCCGCCGCTGCGATCCAAACGGATGATGCAGTAATTTCTTATCCGTGACAGTCTGGATGCGGGGATCTCCGGGCGCGGAGCCTTGTCTGATCCCGGCTCCGGTTCGAGGCGCTCGGCATCGTTTGTATATTTGCCGGCAAGCATCTCCAATGAGGTCGATATCTGCTGCTGCGAAGAGTAATTGCTTATGATGTTTATCGCGGCTACCATGACGGCAAAGATCAGCACAAGCGACAGAACTGTTGTCAAAATGAGCTTTTTTTGCAGTTTGCCTATCATGTGTTTTCCTCCAGCATATAGCCAAGCCCGCGCGACGCCTTTATCTCAACAGATGAACCGATAAACGCGATCTTCCGGCGCAGAAAGGTCAGGTAAACCGAGAGATTATTGTATTCCGCCTCGTTATCAAAGCCCCATACGCGTTCGACTATGCTCTCTCTCGGCAGGAGCTGATGCGGATTCCTGATAAAAAGCTCCATCAGATGATATTCCTTGGCGCCGAGACTGACGCTTTTTCCTGTCGCGGTACATTTCAGCTGTGCCGTCTCCCTGTCCAGTGTCAGGTCGCCGAAGGACAGCTCCTGAACCTGAGGCGCACTTTTCCTGCGCGTGATGGCATTCAGGCAGGCCGTAAGCTCGCTGCGCTCAAAGGGCTTGGGAAGATAGTAATCCGCGCCCATATTGAGCCCGCGCACACGGTCGTCCAGCGAACCGCGCGCCGTGAGCATCAGCACCGGCACATCGATCCCGCCGCGCCGCAGCGCGTCAAGGATCGCAAAGCCGTCCATTCCCGGCAGCATGACGTCCAGAATTATCGCGTCATAAATACCGCTGAGAGCGCTGTCCAGCCCGTCGGGGCCTGTATAGGCCGCATCGACGCTGTAATGCTCCTGCTCGAGCATACGGCATATCGCGGCCGACAGGGGCTTTTCGTCCTCAACAATGAGTAGTCTCATATATCTTTCTCCGGTATTAATCCAATATCCGGCCGTCGGAGCTTATCGTCACGACGTTCCACGGGATGAACTTGCCGCTGGCTTTGATGGCATTCTTTGCCGCAAGCTCCAGACCGCCGCAGCAGGGGACTTCCATGCGCACTATCAGCACCTCGCGGATATCGTTCGAGGAGATGATATCGGTGAGCTTATCGGTATAGTTCACGCCGTCAAGCTTCGGGCAGCCGATGAGCGTGACGCGCCCGCGGATGAAATCCTCATGGAAGCCTGCGTAGGCATAGGCCGTGCAGTCAGCCGCGATGAGGAGCTTTGCGCCTTTGAAGAATGCCGCGTTCACCGGGACGAGCTTTATCTGCACCGGCCACTGCGAAAGCCGGCTCTGCTGTTTCGCCGCGGGCGCGGGCTCGGCAGCGTCCGATGTGTGCGCTATTGCCTTGACCCTTGAGCCGGGGCAGCCGGTGAAGACATGCGCAGCGGCCTGTGCACGCAGCTTATCGCGCTGGGCGCTGAGGACGGCGGCCTCGTCAAACGCGGCGGCCTCGCGCTCTATGAAGCTGATGGCGTTCACGGGGCAGTTCGGCAGGCAGTTGCCGAGCCCGGCGCAGTAATCATCGCGCATGAGCTTTGCCTTGCCGTCCACCAGCGCGAGCGCGCCCTCCTGACAGGCGTTGACGCACAGGCCACAGCCGGTGCATTTGTCCTCGTCTATATGAATGATGCGTCTTTTCATGCTTTCCTCCACCTTTGCAATGTGTACTCTATACCATCAATTGACAAGGACACACACGGTTTTGACGGGCAGAAAAACGCCCAT
>CAVFGM010000154.1:0-13270 GCA_963621955.1 Bacteroidaceae bacterium | reverse complement strand
GACCATTGCGCCGCGCGATGAGAGCGATGTTGTCCGCCTTTTTCATGCCGGTCACGCCCTCACACTCGAAGTCCTTTATATATCCGCCGAGACCGGTGCAGCCGAGGAAGCATTGGATGTAGCCATCGATGCAGTTGCTGACGATGTACAGCCCGCAGCGCCCGGAGAGCCTGCCGAACAGCTCCTCAAGACCGGGATAGGGCGTGCCGCCGCCGTGCGCGGCTAGGTAAGCGTTTTCCTCGCGGATGCAGTCGGTGCATATTTCGAGGGCGCGCCCGCCGTATTCGGAGAAGAGTCTTTCGGCTATCTGCGCGACAGTGAGCCCCATAACGGAGCGCACATCGGCCTCTGTCGGGATGCTCTGTGCGCCGTATTTCGTGCGCAGGGTATATCCCCAGCTCTCGGCGACGATGCGGCAGGAGTCCCACAGCGTGCCGTCAAGGTCGAAAATTATTCCGTCTATATTCATGGCCGTTCCTCTCTCCCGGCGCAGACCAGGGGTTTATCGGGTCAAAAAAAGCATTGACTGTGTCAATGCTTTTTTGTGATCAAGTTTTGATGCTTACTGCTTCTCGGCTCTTGCGGCCTTGGCGGCGTTTTCGTCTCTGCGTTCGGAGACAAAATAGCTCAGGGAGAGCAGGCTGTCGGAGAAGTGGATGTTCTCGACGATGGTGCTGCTGTTGGGCTCGGTGAGCTCAAGATTGGTGAAGTTCCAGATCGCGTCGATACCATTGTCGGTAAGACGCTTGGTGACGGCGATGGCGGCCTCCTTGGGAACGGTGAGAACGGCAACGTCGACATGGTTCGCGGCGATGTAGTCCTCAAGCTCGTCCATACTGTGGATGGGAACGTCATTAAAGGTGGTGCCGATTATCTCGGGCTTGATATCGAAAGCGGCGGCCAGATTGAAGCCCCATTCCGCAAAGCAGAAGTTGTCCATCAGGGCATGGCCGATGTTGCCGACGCCGACGAGGATGGCGGTGAAGCCTCTGTCCATACCAAGGATGGATGCGATCTGTGCGCGCAGTGCGGGGACATTATATCCATAACCCTGCTGGCCGAATTCGCCGAAGCAGCTGAAATCCTGACGGATCTGCGACGGGGTCAGCCCAAGCTGATGTCCCAGCTCGAAGGATGAAATGCGGCTGATGCCGTTTTCGGTAAGTTCATCCAGCTTGCGGAGGTAGCGGGGCAGACGCCGAATAACATTATTTGAAACCTTGAGTCTCTTCACGTGATTCTCTCCTTACTGATGCCTGAGGATATGACGATTCTCTCGCTCATTATATATGTCTCAATTCTAACACACGAAAAGAACAATATCAAGTGAAAAACTATCCAAAAAGTCTACTTTGTTGTAAACGAAATACGAACACGGTGCACTGTTTATGTGCACCGTGTTCATGCTTTTCGGCTCGCCGGGTCACTGCACGGGGCGCGGAGTTGCCAGCGCTGCGGGAGATACATCCGGCGACGGGGACGCTTCGGGGAGCATGAAAGGCTTTATGAAGTCCTCAAACTCCTTGACGCTGCATCCTGCGCGGAAGACCAGCTCGCTGCCGTCATCGGAGAAGATCACCCAATAGACGTCCTCACCGAAGATCCAGACGGACATGAAGTCCTCATCCTCCGTCTCATCCTCTTTTTCTGTCTCGGCCTTGTTCTCGTTTTCTTTCACTTTTTCCCTGCACTGCGGGAACAGGATCTCATACACAGAGTCGGGGTCCTGCTCAGGAAGAGCATCCTCGGCTACGGCTTCGGAGGGCGAGGGGCTGGGCAGAGCGGTTTCGGCAGGCTTTTCGGGCTTCGCGGATCCGCACGGAGCGGGGCTTTCGGCGATCCCCTGAAGGACACGCATAAGCTCACCGCGCTTGGCGGGATCTTTTATCTCGGTGAAGATGACCTTACTGCTGCTGTCCTCAACGGCGGCTTCGGCACCGTCCATCGACTGGACGGAGACACCGCTGTCCTCCGCGGGGGCGGAATTGGCGGCTGCGCCATCGGTCAGGGCGTCGGCCGAAAGAGCGGGTGCGTTCCTCAGGAAGAACGACCTGAATCTGCCGACAGGTGCTTCGGACTCCTCAGGCTCGGCAGCCGCTGCTGCGGGAGCGGAGCCCTCATCCTGGGCGGACTGAAATGAAGCTTCCGGTGCTGCTGTCGGGACCGGCGTGGGAGCCGGAGTCGGCACGGCGCGGGGCTTCTCGGTCTCAACTACGGGCGGAGCCTGAGTGGGGACAGGGGTGGAAACCGGAGCCGCTGCGGGAGCAGTGCTCGGCGCGGGACGGTTTTCAGAGCTGTCAACGGCGGAGCCGCCGCTGTATTTATCCTCATCGCTCCCGGCGCTCTGGACTTCGGGAGCGGCGGCGGGCTCGGCAGTCACATCGGGAGACTGAGCCTTAGGCGCAGAACCGGCAGCCTTCGGCGGTATCGCCGGGGTGGGCTGCGGCGTTGCAGCGACGCTGACCGTAGGTTCGGCAGCGGCAGCGGCCTCGTTTGCACTCATGGCCGAGGTATTGTTCATCTTTTCGGGCAGCATGCCCTTGGCCGCGAAGATCACAACAGCGGCGCATGCCGCAGCGGCGACAACGTTTCTGAATGGCTTGGGTATCGCAAAGCGCCGTCTCTCTTTAATGTTCCGCTGCTTGATGGCGCTGCGGCGGATATCTGCCATAATATTTTCGTGCAGACCCTCGGGAAGAGGTTCCGCGTCCTGCCCGATGATATCGGACAGATTGGAGAAAACTGCGTACATGGCGTTGCACTGAGAGCAATGCTCCATGTGCGCGGAAAGGGCAGCGCGTTCTGATTTTGTCAGCTCCTCATCAGCCATCCTGCTGATGAGCTCCTGATATCGCTCACACTCTGTCATTGACTCTCACCGCCTTTCATTTTCCCAGACGATGAAAAATCAGAAATGTTCCCGTCGTCGATCAAAAAAGTACAAAGTCTTTTTCTGGCTCTGAATATCCTGGATTTTACTGTGCCGACCTCAAGGCCGAGCGCCTGAGCTATCTCGTCATAGCTCAGCCCCTGTATCTCCCGCAGCAGCAGTATCTGCCGGTAATCGGGCGGGAGCGAATCAAGCCCGCGGCGCACGCTCTCTCGCGTGAGCTTCCGGTCGAGCAGCAGCTCGGGCGACTGGCTCTCATCGGCCACGTCGAGCTGCGTGTCCTCGCCGTCGTCATCCTCGACGGACAGCGAGACGGTCGGCCTGCGGTTCTTGCTGCGCAGGAAGTCAAGGCAGACGTTTGAAACGATCCTGTACAGCCAGACGGAGAACTTGCTGTCGCCGCGGAAGGCCTGCAGGGAATTGTAGGCCTTTATAAAGGCCTCCTGGGTCATGTCGGCCGCGTCCTCGCTGTTGCCCGTCATGCGCAAAGCTATATTATATACGTTTTTTTCATATTCAAGTACGAGCGTTTCAAAGGCGTTGGCGTCCCCGTCAAGCACCTTGCGTACTATAGCCGCTTCCTGTTCCCGTGTCAAGCTGTCACCTCCCCGGTCGTCAGGTCAGATCATGTTTTATTCCTATCGCGATCTTTCTTATATCTTCCAAAGTATCTACATGTACGAGCTGCTGCTTGTAGTAGCCCGAATGCGCCACGCCGTGCAGGTACCACGGCAGCTGGTGGCGCGCCTCCATGCAGGCGTTGCGCTCACCGGTGACGGCGGCAAGCTCCTCTATCTGCGCGACGGCCGTGTCTATCCGCTCTCCGAGCGGCGGCAGCGGAGGAATGTCCGCGCCGTCTATCGCGGCCTGCCCCTGCCGGAACAGCCAGGGATTGCCGAAGCTGCCGCGGCCTATCATCGCAAGAGCGCCGCCGGTGTAGCGCAGGATATGCGCCGCGTCCTCGGGAGCGAAGATATCGCCGTTTGCAATCACCGGAATGCTCACGGCTTTGCGCACCTCGCGTATAATGTCCCAGTCTGCGCGCCCGGCGTACATCTGCGCGCGCGTCCTGCCGTGCACGGCGATGGCTGCGGCGCCGCTGCCCTCGCACATGCGCGCAAAGTCCACAGCGTTGACGCTGCCGTTGTCCCAGCCCTTGCGGAACTTCACCGTGACGGGGCAGCCCGCGCTTTTAACTACGCTCTTTATTATTTCCTCCGCAAGCTCCGGTGTGCGCATGAGCGCGGAGCCGTCGCCGGATTTGACGACCTTGCCGACGGGACAGCCCATGTTGATATCGATGATATCCGCCCCGGATATTTCGCGCGCCATGACCGCGGCCTCGGCCATAACGTCCGGTTCATGGCCGAATATCTGCGCGGCGCAGGGGTGCTCATCCTCCGGGACATAGAGCAGAGATCTTGTTTTTTCATCTTTATATACCAGCGCTTTGGCGCTGACCATCTCGGTCGTTGTGAGTGCCGCGCCGAGACCGTGGCAGACGCGGCGGAAGGCAAAGTCCGTTACTCCCGCCATAGGCGCGAGAGTCAGGTTCCCGCGCAGCTCGACACTGCCTATCTTCACCATGACATATCAAGTCCTACCGGGCAGTGGTCCGAGCCGGTGATCTCAGGCAGGATATACGCGTCCTTTATGTTATCACGCAGCCAGTCGGATACGACAAAATAGTCAATGCGCCAGCCGACGTTGCGCTCCCTCGCAGCGGCGCGGTAGCTCCACCATGAGTATGCGTCGCGCCGGTCGGGATAGAGATAGCGGAAGCTGTCGGTAAAGCCCGCGGCCAAAAGCTCGGTGAACTTCGCGCGCTCCTCGTCCGAGAAGCCTGGGTTTCCGACGTTTGCCTTGGCGTTCTTGAGGTCTATCTCCTCATGCGCGACGTTCATGTCCCCGCAGACGATGACGGGCTTCGTTTTATCAAGACTGCAGAGATATTCCCTGAAAGCATCCTCCCAGCTCATGCGGTAATCAAGGCGCTTGAGCCCGTCCTGCGCGTTCGGCGTGTAGACGCAGACAAGGTAAAAGTCCTCATATTCGAGCGTTATCGTGCGCCCCTCGGTGCCGTGCTCCTCGATGCCGATGTTATAGGAGACGGAGAGGGGAGTGTGCTTTGTGAATATGGCCGTGCCGGAGTATCCCTTTTTCTCGGCGTAGCACCAGTAGCTCTCATAGCCGGGAAAGTCGATGTCTATCTGGCCTTCCTGGAGCTTAGTCTCCTGAAGGCAGAAGAAGTCCGCGTTCAGGCTCAGGAAGATATCGTCAAAGCCCTTTTTCCGGACTGCGCGCAGTCCGTTTACGTTCCATGAAATAAACCTCATTCATGCTTCTCCCCGGCGTTTGAGTTCATGCTGTCCTCATAGCCGTGCGCGTCGGTAAGCGCCGCCTTGTACATACGCGGCGCGGGGCCTGCGGCAGTGCCTTTTGTCTCCGCTGTCTTTGCCGCGACGACGCGGTTTATCGGGAAGCCCTGCGCATGGAACTTCGCCTCATAATCCGTCATAATGCCGACGGGGCCGTTCGCGTGCAGGTTGTTGGTCTTCTCCGAGAGCGCCCAGCCTTCGTTTTCAAACTGTTCGAGCGACCAGTTGAAGAGCGGGGTGTTGTCGGTCTTGAAATGTATCTCGCCGCCGAGCGGGAGCACATCCGCGTAGAGGCGCAGAAAGCCCGGGAAAGTCAGGCGGTGCTTTGCGTCGCGGCTCTTCGGCCACGGGTCGCAGAAGTTTATGTATATGCGCGCAGCCTCGCCCGGGGCGAACATCTCAGCGAGATTGACAGCGTCGCCGTCGATGAACCGGACGTTCTTTATGCCGCGCTCACGCACGCGCTCCATCGCGAGGATCATCGCATCGGGCACTTTTTCCATTGCTATATATAATGTATCGGGCATCAGCTCTGCAGTGTCCGCCGTGAAGCGGCCCTTGCCGCAGCCGAGCTCAAGGTAGAGCCTGTCATAGCCGGGGAAGCTCTCCAGCCATTTCCCGCGCAGCGCGGCGGGATCGTCTATAAGATATTCTGCGCATTTTTCCATACGCGGGCCGAGATTCGACCGCTTTCTCATCCTCAAAAGAATCACACTCCTGTTCAAAAGAATACCACAACGGAAATAAAACATCAATCTATAAAAGCTGAAGTTGACTTAAGATTTTTTGAATAAAGAAAAACCGCCACTCCGGCAAGTGACGGTTTTTTAGCGTTGCTATAAACTATTTCTTCCAGAGCTGACCGCTTGCTGCAGCTTACAGCATCACGAGCGCCGAGACGCCCGCGGCGATCAGCAGGCACACAGTGCCGAGGATGAACTCTTTCGGTGTGTGGCGCTTCGTCTCGACCGAGGCCCAGAAAATCAGCGCGTACACAGCTGCGCAGCCGGGGATCCACTTCGCGCCGAAGAAGATGCACAGCAGCAGACCCGGGCCGGAGACGCTGCATGAGTGCCCGCTGGAGCGGACGTGCAGCAGGCGGTTAAACACGATGAGCATGATGACCGACATGAAATAGGTCATGCACACAAAACGGAACTCGCTGCTGTTGGGACGAAGAAGGCTCCACGCGAGCAGGACCCCGTAGGACAGCAGCGAAATGTACATCGCGATGACGCGCTGCTTCTCGCGTCCCGTGTGCAGCGCGGCGGATATGGGATAGGCCAGCACCGGGCCGGCGCTCAGGCCGAGCAGACAGGCGATGAGCTGATCCCGCCGGACTATTGCACCGGCCGGGTTAAAGTAAAGTATAAGTGCAAAGGCTGCCGCGGCGAAGGGCGGCGCGGAGATAACACGGATTGCCTTTGCAAGCTTCTGACGGAATTGCATGTCCTCACCTCAGCATGGATTATAATGCTGAGACAGGGTAGAGACAAGCTATGCCGCCGTTTCTCCGACTATACTGATAGCGCTATACTCACGATAGAGCAGTAGAGCCGACTCTACACGGGCAAAGACAGTACGAGTGCCTAATAATCTTTGAAAAAATTCAAAATGCCTATTGACAAAACTGTATTAACGTGTTATTGTCTTAATCGCTTAATACAGTAACACAAGGAGGCAAGACATGGAATGGCATTTTGATGACAATATGCCGATATACACTCAGCTTGTGTATCAGATAAAGTTCGCGATCGTTTCCGGGGAGCTGTCCCCGGGCGAGAAGATGGCGGGCGTAAGGGATCTGGCCGCGGACGCCGGGGTCAACCCGAACACGATGCAGCGCGCCCTGCAGCAGCTTGAGCGCGAGGGACTCGTGTTCACCCAGCGCAGCAGCGGGCGCTTCATCACCGAGGACACCGCCGTCATAGGCGAGGCCAAGCGCACGCTTGCGCGGCAGCATATCGACCAGTTCATGGAGTCGATGAAAAAGCTGGGATATACCAGGGAAGAGATCATAGCGCTGCTGGAGAGCGGCGAAGAGGAGGACAAAAATGGAAGCATGCTTTGAATGCAGAGGACTGAGCAAGCACTTCAGCAATGTTCAGGCGCTTGACGAGGTCAACATTTCTATCATGCCGGGGCGCGTTGTGGGTCTGCTCGGCCCGAACGGCAGCGGCAAAACAACGCTCATTAAGCTGGCAAACGGCCTGCTGACGCCGAACTCGGGCGAGATCAGCGTCTGCGGCCATAAGCCCGGCAAGGAGAGCAAGGCGCTCGTGAGCTACCTGCCCGACCGCCCCTGCCTGCCGGAGTGGATGAACACCAGGCAGCTCATGGATTTCTATGCCGACTTCTACGCGGACTTTGACCGCGAGCGCGCGCAGAAAATGCTCGAGCACCTGAACATACCCGAGAAGCGGACGATAAAGCAGATGTCCAAGGGCACGCGCGAGAAGGTGCAGCTCATCATGGTGATGAGCCGCCGCGCAAGGCTCTATCTGCTCGATGAGCCGATAGGCGGCGTCGATCCTGCGACGAGGGACTACATCCTCGACACCATCATCAGGAACTATGACGAAAACGCGAGCGTCATCATTTCCACCCATCTCATAAGCGACGTTGAAAACGCGCTTGACGAGGTCATCTTCCTCAAGGACGGCAAGGTGAATATGCAGTCAAGCGTTGACGATATAAGAGAGCAGTACGGCAAGAGCGTCGACGCTCTGTTCAGGGAGGTATTCAAATGCTGAGTAAGCTTATAAAACATGAGCTGCGCGCGAGCAGGCGCATTATGCTGCCGTTTCTCGGCGCGGTACTGGCGCTGGCGGTACTGGCCGGGATCTCGACTACGGCGATGGAGCATCAGGTCGATTACAGCTGGCTGAACGTTGTCTACATGCTTATCATTTTCGCGTTCATCATGGGCGTCATGGCGGTGTGCGTCGTCGCCGTCGTTATGATGATCCAGCGCTTTTACAGGAACCTGCTCGGCGATGAGGGCTATGTGTCCTTCACCCTGCCCACGACGGTCGATGAGCACATCTTCGCAAAGCTCATTTCCTCGTTCGTCTGGTTCTTTGCCACCGGCGTTGTGGTCGTGCTCGCGATGTTCATCATGACCGCCACGAGCCTGAACGCTGCATTCACCGAGGGGGGCGTCGTCAGCATCGACGGCATGCTCAATGAGGTGCGCTTCTGGGATTTCTTCACCGGCTGGGACATTGCAGGCTACGTGCTTGAGGGCATCGTACTGCTGTTCGTGTACTCCTGCTCTGTGTGCCTGCACTTCTATGCCGCCATGGCTCTCGGCCACAGCTTCAATGACCATAAGGGGCTGCTGTCGGTCGTGTCCTTCTTCGTGCTCAGCGCAGCGATGACTATGCTTGCTGTCCTCGGTGCGACCATCACCGGCAACTCCGGGCTGTTCGACCTGTTTAATAACATTGACACTCTCGATATAAGCGCGGCCATGCATGTGATGATGCTTATCCTGATCGCCATTGAGCTGGTGAAGGCCGCGATATACTACATCCCGACTACGCTTTGCCTGAAAAAGTGGCTCAACCTCGCGTAAAACGCGATGCAGTAATTTGAAATTCATATGGGCGCGGCAGAACGCGCCCATATATTTTGACCTTTTTGAAGTTTTGGAGAGGAAAAATGAAGATAATAGGGAAAATATTCAAAATACTCGGCATCCTGCTGCTGGCAGTCGTCGTGCTCATAGCAGCGGCAGACGCTGCATGGGTCGGTATCCCGGAACTCAAGGCGAGCAAAAGTCTTGACTGCGTCGATGCATTTGCGCAGGACACCGCGGATATCAGCTTTGCACCCGGCCCGCAGGTGTACGCCCTCGGCGAAGCCACGCACGGGAACGCCGATTTCCAACGCCTGCGGCTCACGGTATTCCGCCAGCTCGTCGAGGACTGCGGCGTGCGCGCATTCGCGCTCGAAGCGGATTTCGGCGAGGCGATGCTCGTCGACCGCTACGTCCAGGGCGGCGCGGGGACGGCTGAGGACGCGCTCTCGAACCTGTCCTTCACGATATATCATACGCAGGAGATGGCGGAGCTCATTGACTGGATGCGCGAATATAACGCTGCCGCTCCGGAGGATGACAGGCTCACGTTCTACGGCTTTGACATGCAGAACCCGCAGGCAAGCCTGCGCCGGCTTGCAGATTTCTGCCGGGAAAACGGCGTACTGACAGATGAGAACGCCGCAGATAAACTCGCGGCTATGGCGGAGAGCGGGGGTATCTTTGCGGAGATCATGGAGAACGGCGGCTCCTCTCTTGTGCAGAATCTGCGCGATGAGCTTGCCGCGCAAGATAATGACCCGATGCTCCTGCACGCGGCGGACTGTGTGCTTCAGGCGGCGGAGCTTGCCTCTGCCCACGCCGGGGATGACTACATCAAATACAACAACATCCGGGATTCCTTCATGGCACAGAACGTGCAGTGGATCGCGGAGCGCGAGGATACGCTCGGCCGCCCCGCGGTGATGATCTCCGGGCACAACGGCCATGTCGCTTTCCGTGCGCAGTATTATTCCTCCATGGGCAGCTTCCTGCGCGAAGCGCTCGGCGACAAATACTTCGTCATCGGCACGGATTACTATAAAACCGTATGCAACATCGCCGGGAACGACGGGCGCGGCGACCACAGCTTCTGCTCGGCGGATCCGCTCGCGGCACAGGCAAAGCGTCTCGGCGGGGAGTATTATCTTGACTTCACCTCACCGGAACTGAGCGATGAGCTGCGGGCGATCATTGATTCTCCGATGAGCATGGGCAGCCTCGGCGAGGGATATAACTTCTTAATGAAGCTCATCCCGACATCCAACAGAGTCAGCGATATTCCCTCGCAGCTATACAGCGCGATGATATACGTATACAAGGCAAGCCCGATATCCCCGGCCTGACAGCGGTTTACAAAGCGGCCTTTCTATATTAGAATACTATAAAACACCATGTGACACACCGTGTCCCATGCGGACATTGCTCGCTTTGTGTCCTGTTGCTGCGGCGGCAGCCGTGCTATTATCGGGCCGTAAACGAGGGAGGCAGAAATATGGATCAGATCAAAATAGGCAATTTTATCAAGGCGCTGCGCCGGGAAAAAGGACTGACGCAGGAACAGTTTGCAGAGCGCTTCGGCGTTGCGCGCAGGACGGTATCACGCTGGGAGACCGGCAGCAATATGCCCGATCTCGATATACTTATGGAGATGTCTGATTTCTACGCTGTTGATCTCAGAGAATTACTCGACGGTGAAAGGAAAGGCGAGAAAATGAACAAAGAACTTGAAGAAACTGTGATGAAGGTTGCCGATTACAGCAACGACGAAAAGCTCAAGCTGATGCAGAGCATGCACTGGCTGTTTATCGCAGGGCTTATCGCGGCGATCGTGTATACGGTGCTGGTGTTTACCGGGCATTCGCTGAACTTCTGGGGCGGACTGTGCTCCGGAATAACCTCCGGGATGATGGTGGTCGGCGTTTTTATAACGAGCAAGAACGCCGCGAAGATACGCGCATTCAAGCTGCGCCTGCTCGGGAAAAAGTAAAATCAAAAAGGTGAGAACCTCGTGTTATCAAGCTGACGGCGTGACTTCGGTCACGCCGTTTATTTCATTGGGCGGTACGTGCCGGAGGCACTCATTATATTGACAAAAGCCGCTGCAAATACTTGATTGCCTGCTCTTTGTCACAAGTGCTGTCTTTCATCGTTGACCACTGCCACACAAGGAACAGCGTATTGCTGTAATGGTCGGCAAGCAGCTCATTCGGAATATCCTTGTGCAGCGCATCCGGACACCCCCTGAATATCCGCCGCATCTGGCTGTTCAGAAAGTTGCGGAAGCTGGAAAACATATAGCCGACTTCCGGATTGTGAGACAATACTCGGCTGATCAATTCGTTGTTCTGTTTTGTAAAGGCGTAGATCCGGTCAAAGAAAAGATAGAGCATCTCGTTTTCCGGTGCATGATGGTATTCCGAAAGCCCTATTTTTTCTGCAAGCGAGAGCCAGCAATAGTTCAGAAGATCATATTTATCATCGAAATAGTTGTAGAAGGTCGCACGGGGATACTGCGCCTGTTCGCACAACTCGCCAACGGTGATTTCTTCAAATGATTTTTCCGACAAAAGCAGGAACATCGCACCGCTGAGTGCGTCAAGCGTTCGCTTGGCTCCTCGCGTTAGAGGTTTTGAGAGATCGTATTTCATGGCGCTCCTTTTGCATTTTTTGAAATTTGCCCAAGGCTGAACACGTGCTCAATTCTGTGCCTTGAAATGGACACAATGTTATTGTACCTTAATAGCGGAACTTTTGCAAGTGTCTAAATAAAAACACTTGTGCAACTATGGAGGAACCATTATGATTTTCTATTTTTCCGCGACAGGAAACAGCAAATATGTTGCCGAGCGCATCGCAGCCGCAACGGGTGATAAAACCATTTCCATTACCGACTGCTTCAAAAGCGAGGACTTTTCCTATGATGAATCGGACAAAACGGTAGGGATCGTAAGCCCGACATATGCTTGGGGGCTGCCTATCATTGTCCGGGAGTTCCTGCAAAAATTAATGTTAAGCACAAAGCCGGATTATCTCTGGTTTGCTGCAACCTATGGCACGACGCCGGGACAGACCGGAAAGTTTGCCGAGGATATTCTGAAAGCCAATGGGCTTTCCGTTTCTGCGAAGTTCAGCGTGAAAATGCCGGACACATGGACACCCATATATGATCTGAGCGATAAAAGCAGAGTAAAGCGCATCAATGAAGCCGCAGAGCCGCAGATCGACCGCATCATCAGTGAGATACAGAAGCATGCCCGCGGCGATTTTATGGAGAACAAAACGCCCATGTTTCTTGCAAAAGCGTTTTACGGTTTGGAATACGACTCCATGCGCAGGACAAGACATTTCAGAGTAGAGAATACCTGTATCGGCTGCGGACTGTGCGCCCGGAATTGTCCTGTTTCCGCAATCGAGATCAGAGAGAAAAAGCCGATCTGGGTCAAAGATGAATGCGTCATGTGCCTTCGCTGCCTGCACCATTGCCCCAAATTTGCGATCCAGTATGGCGGACGCACGAAGCAGCATGGGCAATATACGCATCCTGCTGTAATTTCGCGCTGACAGTGTTTTGCAGATGTCTGTCCCGAAAACCGTGTGTGTCCTTGTCAACTGATGGCAGCTGTTGAAAACTTTTTCGGTACATGGTACAATATCACATCAAAAATCTTTGAGGGAGCGTGGCATGAGCGAAGAGAAGAAAAACAGCTTCTTTGAGGAAGTGTATAAGGTCGTCGCGCGGATACCGGCTGGTAAGGTCATGTCGTACGGGCAGATCGCCCGCGTGCTCGGCGCGCCGAGAGCGGCGCGGCAGGTCGGCTGGGCGATGCGCTGCTGCCCGGATAATATACCGTGGCAGCGCGTCGTGAAGGACAGCGGCGAGATCGCCGGCGGAGGGCATGCTGACTTTCGCCGCATTCTGCTTGAGGAGGAGCGGGTGAGCTTCCTGCCCGACGGCAGAGTCGATATGGAGAAATGCCGGTATGTCCCTACTATAGAATTATTACTTACGGAGGACGAAGAATGAACATCACAGTGTATCTCGGCGCGAACGAAGGAAACGACCCTACGCTCAAGAGCGCGGTGCGGGAGCTCGGCACATGGATAGGCGAGAGCGGCAACGCCCTTGTGTACGGCGGCTCCAAGGCCGGACTCATGGGCGAGCTTGCCGAGAGCGTGCTCATGGCGGGCGGCGAGGTCACGGGTGTAGAGCCGCAGTTCTTCATCGACGCGGGCTTTGAGTATGACGCGATCACCCGCCTTATCGTGACAAAGGATATGCCGGAGCGCAAGACGAAAATGATGGAGCTGGGAGATGCGTTCATCGCTTTCCCCGGCGGGACGGGCACGCTCGAGGAAATTTCCGAGGTGATGTCCTGCTCCGCGCTGGAGATGCTCAAGGCGCCGTGCATACTATATAAC
>CAVFGM010000153.1:0-2082 GCA_963621955.1 Bacteroidaceae bacterium | reverse complement strand
TTTGTAAAGATGCTGCTGGTCGACAGGCTCCTGCTCGGCAACGCCAACGTCACGGTGCTGGTATCGGTAACGGTGAGTCTCTCGATAGTGTTCGTCGTCATGTTCGCAAAGGTCGTCGGTTCGATGCTGCCCATCGCGGCGGAGAAGATAGGCGTCGACCCCGCGGTCATGGCAAATCCGCTCATCTCGACGGTGACGGACGCCGTTTCCCTGCTTATCTACATTTACGTAGCAAAGCTTGTTCTGCATATATAGGAGCTAAAGACAATGGATTTCTCCCCGCTTTTCGCAAAACTGCTCACTTTCATAGCGCTGATGCTCGCCGGATACGCCGGAGCACGGAAGAACATTCTGTGCCCCGGCTTTGCTAAGAGCCTGAGCTGGCTCGTGATGGATGTTTTCCTCAGCTGCACGATCCTCAACTCCGTCACCTCTGGCAATCTCGACATAAGCAGCGCGCAGCTTGTTAAAGTCATCCTGCTGCTGAGCCTTGTCATGCTGATATCCTACGCATTCGGCGCGCTCAGCGCGCGCATTCTCTTCAAGGGACGCGAAAACACCCCCGTGTTCGAGCTGCTCATCAGCGTGATGAACAACATATTCATCGGCCTGCCCATCGCCGAAGCGCTGTACGGCGCGACCGCCGTGCTCTACTGCGCGCTCAGCTGCATCCCCTATAACCTGCTTTTATACAGCTACGGCGTCTGGCGGCTCAGGAGCGGCAAGGCTCCTGACGTCGGAAGCTCTGCCTTTAAGATAAAAGACGTGTTTACCGTACCGCTCTTCGCAACGCTTGCAGCGCTGCTGATCTTCATCTTCAACATTAAGCTCCCGTATATTCTCCGTGAGCTTATCAGCACCACCGCGAGCGCGACTATGCCCGCGTCCATGATCGTCATCGGCGCAACGCTCGGCAGCATAAAGATCGTCGACGGCTTCAAGGAGCGCTATGTGTACCTGATAAGTCTGATGCGCCTTGTCATCATCCCCGCCGCAGTGTGGTTCATCGTTGGCTTACTCAGCACGGACGCGATGCTCGTGTCGACCTGCACGATAATCGCAGCATGCCCGAGCGCCGTGGTCGTGTCCATACTCGCGCTGCAGAATGATTATGACGCAGCGTTTTCCTCAAAGGCCGTGCTTGTGACTACGGCGCTGAGCATGGTCTCCCTGCCCGTATGGGTGTACATTTTAGGATAGGAGCGGCAGCATGCATATACCAAGCGGTGCAAGCCAGACAATAGACATCCTCTCATTTGCCGACGCGCTCTCCCTCTCGGGGCACAGCGGCGAATATGACGCCGGCCGGTGGATATACGTCCCGGACTTCTACACGGAGTATCGATACATACTCGGCACGCGCGGCGCCAATCCCCTGATCTGCATCGGCATCAATCCCTCGACCGCGGAGCCCGACAACCTCGACAACACTCTCAAGTCCGTCTCCCGCATAGCCGGCGGCAACGGCTTTGACAGCTGGATAATGTTCAATGTCTATGCCCAGCGCGCGACGCGACCGGACGACATGGATAAGGAGCTCAACCGGCAGCTGCACGAGGAAAACATGGCAGCTTTCCGCTATATCCTCTCAAACGTCGCCCAGGGTATTTCCCCGGCAATATGGGCGGCGTGGGGTACGATCATCGAAAAGCGCCCCTACCTCCCCGGCTGTGTACGCGACATGGTGCGCATCGGCGAGGAATACGGCGCGCACTGGCTCTGCGCCGGCAAGTGCTCTGCAAAGGGGCACCCGCACCATCCGCTGTACCTGCGCAAGGATGAGAAGACAGAGCGCTTTGATATTGAAAATTATTTGGAGAGCCTCAAATGATAAAGCTTGCACTGTGCCAGATAAGGACTGAGCTTGACTGGGAAGAAACGATGAACAAGGCCGAGCGGATGATCCGCGAGGCCGCGGCAAACGGCGCAGATTTCGCCGTGCTGCCGGAGATGTTCAGCTGCCCGTATTCGCGGAAGTATTTCCGCAGCTTCGCCGCGGCGGGGCACGAATCGACTGCTGCGATACTTTCTGCGCTCGCAAAGGAGCTCGGGATATACATCGTCGGCGGCTCCGTTCCAGAG
>CAVFGM010000152.1:15736-22077 GCA_963621955.1 Bacteroidaceae bacterium | reverse complement strand
GCGACGATATCGCCGCAGCAGGCTTCCTTGACCTCGGTGGTCTTCTTGCCGCAGACGGTGTAGAGACGGCCAAGCTTGTCGGTGCTGGAGGTGCGGACATCGCGCAGGGACATGTCAGCGGTGATCTTGCCCTGCATGATCTTGACGAAGCTGTACTTGCCGAACTGGTCGGAAATGGTCTTGAACACGAAGCCGACAGTGGTGCCTGCGGGGTCGATGCCGTCCATCTCAGCGGGGTTGGAGACGTAATCGACGATGCCCTGAAGCATGGCCTCGGTGCCGATGTTGCTCATTGCGGCGCTTGCGAAAACGGGAACGACGCTGCGCTCTCTCAGACCGACGCGCAGACCCTCGATGGTATCCTCTTCGCTCAGCTCCATGTTCTCGAAGAACTTCTCCATGAGCTCTTCGGTAGCGCCGGCTGCGGTCTCCATCAGAGCCTCACGCAGCTCCTCGACCTTGCCTGCGTCGGATGCGGGAACAGCGACCTTTGCGGTCTTGCCGCCCTTGGTCTGGTAAGCGACGTTGTGGACAACGTCGATAACGCCGGTGCCGTCGGACATGGGGACAGTGACGGCGCAGACGATGCTGCCGTACTTTGCCTTGAGTGCATCGAGCACTGCATAGTAGTCGCCGTGCTCCTCATCGCACTTGGAGATGCAGAAAGCGGCGGGGACGTTTGCGGCCTTGAGGTACTTCCAGGAGCGCTCTGCGCCGACGGAGATGCCGTCCTTTGCCGAGCACAGGATGACGCCTGCTTCAACGGCACGGATAGACGCGAGGGCTTCGCCGACGAAGTCGAAGTAGCCGGGGCAGTCAAGGACGTTGATCTTGCAGCCGCCGAATTCGACCGGTGCGACGGATGCGGATATGGTTATCTGGCGCTTGATCTCTTCTGCGTCGTAGTCGCAGACGGTGTTGCCGTCGCTGACCTTGCCCTGACGGTCGATAGCGCCGGTGGTGAAGAGCATGCTCTCAGCCAGACTGGTTTTGCCGCTGTTGCCGTGACCCAGCAGGCAGATGTTGCGAATGTTTTTGGTTTCGTAGCTCATTTGTTGCTTCCTCTCTGTTGGTTTATGTGTGCTTGTATGCAAAAATAGTTATCAGCAATCAATTTATTATACACTATGAAAATCTTCTTGGCAACAGGAAAATTGAAAAAAGCCTGCACCCTTGACCAAGGGCGCAGGCTTATGTGATGTAGGGATTGTCATTTCGTGTTGACGTACAGGCTTACCGCCGCAGCGGGCAGTGCCCACAGCAGCATGAACAGCAGAATAAAGCCGAGGCTCACGCTTCCCGCGCTCAGGAACTTGACAAATACGGTGAACACGCCTGTTACAGCCGCGAGCGTTGTCAGCAGCAGGTTTACACGCACGGACGTATATATCTTGTGCCCGACGTCGGCGACCTCCGTGAGCGGCCCAAGCCCCTCGTTGCAGACGACCGCGGCGATGCGGCTGTCCTTGCCCGAGGACGGGGTCGACAGCTCGAAGCGCTCCACATAGGGCGGAAAGTCGTAGCCGTCGGTCGCGATGTCAAATATGTTGTGCAGAAGCTCGGGATTGATGTTGAAGTCACGTATCGCAAAGACCGGGTGACGGCCTGAACGCACGAGGTCAACGAGCGCGCGGCGCACCTGCGGCAGCGGCTCATAGTGCAGAGAGAAAATGCCGTAGAGTATGCCGTCGATCGCAAGGAGGACCGAGGTCTTGTCGGTCAGACGGAAGGGTATGCGTATGTTCATCAGCCGCATCAGATCGGTGCTGCCGCACAGAACGGTGTGCCCGTCGATGATGCCGCTTGCCCCGCCGCCGGGTAGACATTCAAAGTTCTCCACATGCTTGAGAGAGCAGCCGTTTTCTTCCATGAGCTTTCCGAAGCAGCCCGCGACGCAGGAGCCTACCGCTGCGACCATCGTCCCGGCATAGGAAATGACGTTCTGCGCGTCGCCGTCGGCGAATATGCGCACGCTCTCCATCGTTACGCACTCCTCGGGGAAGAGGTCGCGGTCGGTGACGATGATGCTCTTGCTCACACCGAGGTCGCACAGACCCGACCAGCCAGCGATAGCGCCGCCGACTCTGAACACGCGCGCCGTGCCGAGAAAATACGGCAGCGCGAAAGCGGACAGCGCCATGAACGGCACTGTCGGAGCGAGCAGTGCGGAGAATATGTAGACAAAGTCCGAACCGCAGCCGGAGACGGCCGCAACGATGACAGCCAGCAGCAGCGCCAGCACGGCAAGGATCGGCGCGGCCCTCAGAAACAGCGTCTCATCGGGCGGCGCTTCCTCAGCGCGGCGGACAAAGCCCGTCGCCGGGCGCTGGGACTTGAGGAGCGTAAGCTCCTTCTGGCCGAGCTTGTTTTCACCGGTCACGGAATAGAAGCGTTTGCCGATGGCCGGGACGCGCGTTGCCTTGCGCAGCCCCTTGACGCTCAGGTACGTCGATATCAGTATGCCGAACAGCGAGAGACTTGTCAGCGCGCACAGCGGAATGTGCGCCCTCGCCGTGTCGGACAGCGCGACTATCAGCGCGTCCGCACCGCTTATAAGGCAGGAGAACACCGCAAGAGTATCAATGCCGAAACACGGCCACGTTATCTTGAGCACAGCTGTCGTCACAACGTCAAGGCTCAGCAGCATGATCGCCGCCTGAAGCCCGAAGCACGCGGCGGCAGAGACGGGCAGCGTGCGCAGCATACCAGGCAGCGGGAGCTGGAGCGATATGTAGCACAGCAGCACCAGCAGCCCTGCGCTTATTTTAATGCGCAGTGACAGTGAACGTGTGAACGAACCGTAGTATTTCGATGCGGCGGCGGGCGTGACCTCGGCTCCGAGATCCTCCTCGCTGTCGCTCATCGTCGCGGCTGTATCGCCGCGCGCTGTGCCCTTGATGCGCAGGAACAGCGACGCAAAGAGCGAGAGCACATATTCGCGGAAGCTCGGCAGTAAATATGCGTCCTCCTCGGAGAACTTCCTGCTGTCGCCGTCATCGTCGGCGTCAATACCGAAGCCGTAATCCTCATCCTCGGCGTAATCTCCGCTTTCATCGCCAGTATCGTCAAAGCCGCTGTATATGGGCGTCCGTTTATCGGAGACATCGGTCTCTGGCTCTGCGGCCTCGGGCTTGGCCTTTTCTTTTTTCTTCTTTTTCCTGCCGAATTTATGCTTCTTGCGTACCGGCTCCTCTTCACCGGAGCCGTCGTTTGCGGGATCGTCGTAATCCGGCGTCCACTGCGACGGGCTGTACCCTGTCTGCGGCGTCGGCTCATAGTTTCCATCGGCGCTCAGGTCGACCGCCCTGCTGCCGTACTGCATGCGGCTTGCCGCACGCTTGCCGCTGAGGTTGAAGCGGCTGTCTATTTCGTCACCGGCGTCGGGATCGGCAGCGTATACGGTGCTGCCGCCCTCGGCGGAATAGCGCGTCGGGTCTGCGTCGTAGCCGTCTGTACTCGGATCGTAGGGCAGATCCTCCTCGGCCTCGGGCTCTGCATAGCCCTGTTCATAGTCCGCCTGCATCTGCGCGATGTATCTGCGCGCCTCCTGCTCCATTGCGCCGCGCGCACCGGAATGCTCGGTAGCGGGAGGAACATATTCCTGCTCCTCTTCCGCCTGCGGCTCATCATAGCTGTCGTCGTACTGCCATGTACCCTGCGCGGGCGCGGAGTCGTAAGCGCCGCTGCCGTCAGGGGCGTAGCCGTAGTCCTCGTCGGTGTAATATGTGTCGGTATATTCCGAAGTATAGTCCTGCCCGTCGGCAGTATCGGAATAACCGTGATCGTCATAGGCGTCGGCAGGCTCTGGCTTGCTGCGCCCTCTTCCGGCATGCTTTTCGGGCTTCGGCTTCAGCTTGCTCTTGAGGAAGCTCTTCAGATGATCAATACCGGGGATCGTGGGGAAGGGCTTGCTGTTGTCCTCCTCGCCGTAGTCGTCGGTGCCGGTGTCGTCATAGCTGTAGTCCTGAGCACCGGTATCATCATAGCCGTAGTCCTGCGCAGCGTAACCGTCATCGGCATAATCGTCATAGCCGCTGTCCCTGTCCTCGGATTCGGCGTCCTTGCGCGCCGAAGCTGCACCGGGAGTGTATACGCGCACATCGTCGTCCTCATCGTCATACAACGGGGAATAGCCGGAGTCATAAGCCCCGGACGTATCGTCCCGGTTCGACTCCAGCTCGTATTGCGACAGTATACTGTCAAGCGACATATCTGTATAAGATTCAGTTGTGGGATCGAAGTCCAGACTGAAATCTCTCATATCCTTATCCTTGCTTTTCTATATGTATGGCGCGGGGGGAAGCTTCACTGCGGAAGCGGGAGAAAGTCGTCAGCCCTGTGCGCTGCGCTGGCGGAGCACCTCATACATTGTCACGGCTGCGGCCGCGGAGGCGTTGAGGGAACTGACCTGTCCTTTCATAGGCAGGCTGAGGATAAAGTCGCAGCTCTCCTTGACGAGGCGGCTCATGCCCTCGCCCTCGGAACCTATGACGAGCGCTACAGCGCCGGTGAGGTCGGTCGACCACAGGCCGTTCTGACCGTCTGCGGCGGTGCCGTAGACCCACAGTCCGTTATCCTTGAGCTCTTTTATCGCCGCGGAGATGTTTGGCACTCTCGCAATGGCCATGTGCTCGGCAGCACCGGCGGAGGCCTTGTCGACAATGGCGGTCAGCCCCGCGCTGCGGCGTTTCGGGATGATGACGCCGTGTGCGCCGACGCATTCCGCCGAACGGATTATTGCGCCGAGGTTGTGCGGATCGCTTATCTCATCGCAGACGATGACAAAGGGCGCTTCGTTCTGCTCTGCGGCGACGGCAAGGATATCTGCTATCTCGCAGTATTCGCGCACCGCAGCCAGCGCGACGACGCCCTGATGCGCATGGGTCTGGCTCATAAAATCGAGCTTGCGCCTGTCGGCCTCGACAACGACTATGCCCTTTTCCCTCGCCTTGGAGGCAATGTGGCCGAGGGTCTTGTCTACGTCGCCCTTGGCGATGAATATCTTGTCTATGGCTCTGCCTGCGCGGAGCGCTTCAATGACGGCGTTGCGGCCCTCAATAATGTCGTTTTTAAGCTCTTTTTCCTGAATCTGAGAATCTTTATCCACGGTATTCAGCCTCACTCATAATTTCATGGTTTACATATTACCATACATTCGCCGAATTTAAAAGCCCTATCTTTCAAATTTACAAAATTTTATAGACTTTGCCGCGGCGGGAATGTATAGTAAGAGACATAAAATACATTGCTGCCGGGATTTTCCCGGCAGCGTCGACAGGAACAGGAGAAGATTATGAAGAATCCACGCAGAAGCATTGAGCAGTTTTGCTATAAGCATCCGGGCTTCGGCATCCCGAACCTGATGCGCTATATAACCGCGGCGAATGTCGCGATATGGGTGCTCGGCGCGATCAACCGGTCGTTCCTCAGCGTCCTGACCTTCGACCCCGCGCTTATCCTGCACGGGCAGATATGGCGGCTCATCTCGTTCATTTTCTATCCGCCCAGCATGGGGCTGCTCGCCTTCCTCGCTTTCTGGTTCTATTACTGGATCGGCAGCACGCTTGAAGCTCAGTGGGGTACAGGGCAGTTTACTATATATTATTTCTCCGGCGTTATCCTCACCGTGCTTTACGGCTTCATTATCTATTTTATCACCGGCCGCTCCGTGAACCTCGGCTCTGAGTATATCTACCTGTCCATGTTCTTCTCTTTTGCCGTCCTGTACCCGGACATGCAGGTGCTCTTCATGTACATCATCCCGATAAAGATCAAGTACCTTGCCATTGTGGACGCGGTGTTCTTTGCCTACTCGGTCATTGCGAATTCTTTCCCCGTGAACCTGCTGCCGCTCGTCGCACTCGTGAACTTCTTCATTTTCTGCGGCGGGGAGCTGCTTTCCTCACTGCCGCGCCGCCCGAGCAAAAACACCGTCAACTTCCGTCAGGAGTCCGCGCGTATCCGCCGCGAGCAGAAGGACAAGCTCTATACGCATAAGTGCGCCGTCTGCGGCAGGACGGATGTCGACCATCCTGAGCTTGAGTTCCGCTATTGCTCCAAGTGTCAAGGCTATCACTGCTTCTGCAGCGACCATATAAACAACCATATCCACTTCACCGAGTGATGATTCTCAATGCAACAGTGCCGGGATCTTTTGATCCCGGCACTGTATTTTTTACTCATTCTCTATTCTGACCTGGCACATCTTCATTGCGCTAAGTGCGTTGCGGTGGCTCTCAGGCGTGACGCCCGCGCAGCACGCCGCGTCGACCGTGACCGGCACCTCCGGCAGGAAAGCCTTTGCTATCATCGCGTTTGAGATGACGCATATATCCGTGCAC
>CAVFGM010000152.1:10073-15678 GCA_963621955.1 Bacteroidaceae bacterium | reverse complement strand
TCCGTGCACAGGCCGACGAGCGTGATGCTCCCGACCGGCTCTTTCGCGTCGAGCTCAAGGAGCAGTTTGCCGAGCTCCGCCGAGCCGAAAGTCGGCTTATCTATGGTGAGCCCTGTGCGCAGCGGCTCAAGCGCGGGGCAGACCTCCCAGCCATGGCTGCCCTTGATGCAGTGCGGCACGGGCAGGTTGCGCCCCTCCTGCGTCTGCATGTAGTTTTCGCCGTGTGTGTCGCGCGTGAATATGACAGTCCCTTTGAAGTCCTTGACCTTTTCGACGACTTTGGGCACGAAGTCGACGGCCTCGGCTGTGCCGAGTGCGCCGTCGATGAAGTCGTTCTGCATGTCGACAACGATGAGTATATCCTGCATATCTGTCTCCTTATCTCTTCTCGGGGATTATCTCTATCCAGTACCCGTCCGGGTCCTCGATAAAGTAAATACCCATCGCCGGGTTTTCAAAGCAGACGCAGCCCATGGCCTTGTGCTTCTCGAACGCACCCGCGTAGTCCTCGACCGTGAACGCAAGATGGAACTCCTGCTCGCCGAGGTCGTAGGGCTCCGTGTGGTCGCGCAGCCATGTCAGCTCAAGGCGGAAAGCGGTTGCGCCGTCGCCGAGAAAGATGATCTTGTAGCTGCCGTCCGCCGCGTCCTTTTCGCGCACCGGCTCAAGACCGAGAGCGTCCTTGTAGAATTTCAGGCTGCGGTCGAGATCGAGAACGTTAAAGTTGAAGTGGTTGAATTTGAACATGACAAACCCTCCATTACATATTTAAGCATATTATAACTAAACCGCACTGCCCGGTCAAGCCGTGCAGTACGGTTATTATCCTGTGTCACTCTGCCATCTTTTCCACTGCCGGCAGCGCAAACTCCGCGGCGAAGTGCTCCCCGTCGCTTGCGATGGTGAAGCTGCCGCCCATGGCCTCCATGATCTTGCGGCAGGTGCGTATGCCTATCTTCGTGCTCTCGACCTTGTCCATGGAACTCTTTATATAGTTTGAGATGCAGACGGACAGTTTGCCGTCTGTCAGCTCGGTTATCACCATGATCGGGCGCTCGGCATCGGCGTATTTTTTGATGTTGGATATCATATTGTCAAGCGTGCGCTTGAGATAGAGCGGGTCTGCCGATACGCTGCACTCGCCCTTGAACTCTATTCTCTGCACGCGGAAGCCCGAGTCGATGAGGTCAAATTCCGCCTCGCCGAGGAGCTGCTCGAGCAGGAGCCGCCCGTCGTAGCTCTCGAGTGAAAGCTCCAGTTCCGCCTTGCCGTAGACGAGGAAGTACCGGAACAGCTCGTCCGTCAGCTCCTTGAGCTCCATCGCCTTTGCGTAGGCCGAGGCCGTGAACTGCCTGCACCGCTCCTTGTCCTCAAAGCCGCTGTCGTTGAGCAGCCCCAAGTACCCGAGCATCGAGGTCATAGGCGTGCGTATATCGTGCGATATCGCCGTTATAAGCTCGGCGTTCGCCTCCCATGCGCGGCTCTCGTTGCCCATGCGCTGCATTACCGAGCGGCGCATCTCGTCCATCGACGCTGCCAGCGCTGCGATCTCGTCGCTGCCGTCGGAGCTTATCACCTTTTCAAGCTCGCCCGAGCTTACCTCCGCCGCGTCCTTCGAGAGCTTTATTATCCTGTCCGTCAGCCGCCGGGTGTACCACATATACAATAGAATAAAAGCGAAGAAAGCCGTGAAAACTGAAGAAGCGCGCACTATGCCGCGCTGCCGCGTATCGGAACTGTCGGAGATCGCGACCTGATACAGCCCGTCCTCAAAGCGGACGAGATAGAGCGTACCGTAGTTATGATAGTCATAGCTGCTGTGTACGCCGTTTTCCTGTTCCGTCTTGCCGTCATGGAAGCGGCGGTGGTCTGTGCCACGGCCAAATATCACGACCGTGACGTATGGCTGCCCGTCCGTCCACTGCGCGACGGAGAGACTGTCGCGCCCGCTTACGGAGTTAGCCTTGACGTAGGCGGAGAAGTCGGAGTATATCTCGTTCTTGCGCTGCTTCACCGCGTCGTCGCTCATATATACCCTGTCGACCAGCAGCATCCCGAGCCGGTTTATCAGCAGGAACACCGCCAGTGCCAGCAGCAGACCGCCGACGCAGACGTACAGCATCTTCGCGTTGAGCGATGAGGAGAGCTTCAGCTTCTTAATCAATCTGGTATCCCTTTCCCCATACGGTGCGGATGATCTTCGGCTCGCTCGGCGTCTCTTCTATCTTGCGGCGCAGGTTCAGCACGTGTACCATCACGGTGTTGCCCGAGCCGGGGAGGAAGCGCTCCTTCCATACCGACTCATAAAGCTCCGCCGCGGTCACGGTGCTGCCGCGGTTCTTCAGCAGGTGCTCAAGAATGGCGTACTCCGTGTCCGTCAGCGTGACGTCCTTGCCGGAGCACTTCACGCTGTGCGTCTCGAGGTCGACCTCGAGGCCGTCGATCGTCAGCGCCTCGGCGGGCTTGCCGCGGTACTCCTTGTACCGGCGCAGCAGCGAATTGACCTTCGCCAGAAACTCGCCCTGCGAAAAGGGCTTGGAGAGAAAGTCGTCCCCGCCGCTGCCGTAGGCCGAGATCATGTCCGCCTCCGCGGACTTCGCCGTGAGGAACAGTATCGGCGCGTTGGATATCGCCCGTATCTTCCCGCAGGCTTCATACCCGGACATACCCGGCATCATCACGTCCAGCACGACAAGGTCTGTCTCCGGGTGCGCCGCGATATATTCCACCGCGGCAGCGCCGTCAGCGGCTTCTTCAACAAAATATTTATCTTTCAGCAAAAAAAAGAGAACTTTTCTTATGTCCGGATCGTCATCTACTATGAGGATATGAGACGTGTCAGCCATCCGGCGTCACCTCCATGTTCATCAGGTGTTGCTATGTAACCATTGTATCATAAAAATCCGCGGTTACAACGGTTTTTCCCTGTTTTAAGAAAGCTTAAGAGACAAAGCGGTGGGTTTTATGGTACAATACACTCGAAAAACAATGCAAACAATGTAATTCAGGAGGATGAAATGAAGAACACCAAGCTTTTTGGACGCATAGTGTGCCTCATTCTGGCACTCGTCATGTGCCTGAGCCTTGCCGCCTGCGGCAGCAGCGGCCAGCCCGGCACGACCAATACCAAAAAAGATCAGGAGCCTGCGCCTGAGTATGTCTATACCGCCGAGTATAAGACCCTCACGCAGAACCGGGAAAATTATCTGAACATACGCGCGATGACTGCCGACGGAATGTACGCCACCAGCAATGAGAAGATCGGCGAGAACATCCCCGAGGGCGTCACCCCCGAGTATGAAGGCCAGTACGATGTTTACGGCACGTTCCTTTACCTTATTGATAATAACGGTAATCTGAAAAAGATTGACAAGTACGAATCCATGACCGCTGAGACGGACGATCAGAACCGCAAGAACTTTTCTTCCAGCAGCTATATGAACAGCATCCGTTTCACCGACAGCGGCTTTGTCACCGTTGAGGTAGTCAGCACCTCTTGGTACGACGGCGACGGCGACCCCGTCCTTTACAGTGACGAATACTGGGCGGGGCAGAAGAACGAGCAGAAGTATTATGTCCGCAGCTTCGATGAGGACGGCAATGAGCTGACCTGCGCCCTCATCCCGACCGAGCAGGATCAGTGGCTCAATACCTATAATATGCAGCTGGACAAGGACGGCAACGTCGTCTTTATCGATAACAGCACCAACACCATCCGTGCCGTGAAGCTTGACGGTACCGATGCGTACAGCGTCAGCGGCGGTAACGACGGCGATTATATCGACACTGTTCTCCGCCTTGCAGACGGCAGCCTCTGCGTCTCCGTCTACGGCGGCGAGGGTCAGCAGCTCTATATGCTCAATACCGAGAGCGGCACTCTCGAAGACCCTGTCAGCATCAACTTCGATACCTACAGCGCAGTCTCCGGCGGCGGGGATTATGACTTCTATTATACCAACGGCTCCAGCTTCTATGGCTATTCCGTTGAGAAGCAGCAGTCCGAGAAGATCTTCAACTGGCTCAACTGCGATGTCAACGGCTCCAACGTCAACATCCTGAATGTTGACGAGAACGGCACTGTCACCTGCTGGCTGAACGAGTGGAACGATAAGGATCAGACCAGCAGCATCGACCTTATCACTGTCTCCAAGGTGCCTTACGATTCTGTGCCCCACAAGGAGTCCATCACTCTTGCCGCTATCTATCTTGACTATAACGTGCAGGATATGATCGTCAAGTTCAACCGCAGCAACGACCAGTACCGCATCGAGGTCAAAGACTACTCCGAGTACAATAACGATCAGGACGGCTGGGATGCCGGACAGACCAAGCTAAATACCGAGATCCTTTCCGGCAACCTCCCCGATATCTTCTGCCTGAACGGGCTCAACTACCGTCAGCTCGCCTCCAAGGGGCTGCTTGAAGACCTCTATCCCTACATCGATGCTGACAGCGAGCTCAGCCGTGACGATTTCTTCCCCAGTGTGCTTCAGGCCTTTGAGGAGAACGGCAAGCTCTGCACCACGCTCTCCGGCATTTACATCAACTCCGTCATCGGCGCAGCCTCCGTTGTGGGCGACACTCCGGGCTGGACCTATGATGAGTTCAACGCCGCGCTTGCCTCCATGCCCGAGGGCTGCACTGCATTCGACCAGTACACCACCAAGGCCGACATTCTCCAGACCTGCCTTGCACTGGATATGGACAGCTTCGTCGATTGGAGCACCGGCAACTGCAGCTTTGACAGCCAGCAGTTCATTGACCTGCTGAACTTCGCAAACTCTTTCCCCTCGGAATTTGACTGGGAGAACTACGAGTGGTCGGACGAGGACGATACCTCCACCCGTCTCGCTCAGGGCAAGCAGATGCTCGTGCGCACCAGCGCTTACAGCATCCAGGATATCTTCTATAATAATTACACGGAGTTTCTCGGCGGCAAGATCACTTATATCGGATACCCGACCAACAGCGGCACCGGCAACATGGTCTCGCTTGACGGCAGCGGCTACGCCATGAGTGCCAAGAGCCCGTATAAGGATGCCATCTGGCAGTTCCTCAGACAGTTCTTCACCAAGGAATACAGCGAGAGCCTCTACTCGCTCTCCAGCCGCATCGACGTTTTCGATGAGAGAGCCAAGGAAGCCACCACTATCCAGTATGAGAAGGATGCCAACGGCAACTACCTGCTTGATGAAAACGGCGAGAAGATACCTGTTGTGCTCTTCACCATGTGGAACAACACCACCGGCGAGCCTCAGAAGATATACGCTCTCGATGCTGAGCAGCTTGCCCAGATCCGTGAGCTTATCGAGACCACGACCAAGGCTGCCGATTATAACGACAGCATCTTCAATATCGTGAACGAGCAGGCGGCAGCCTTCTTTGAAGGCCAGAAGACCGCCGAGGATGTTGCCCGCCTCATCCAGAGCAAGGCCAACATCTATGTCAACGAACAGCGCTGATAAACTTATACCTTGAACCATGGCGCGGCAAACGCCGCGCCATGAATTTTAAGACAGTCTTAAATTTTGCCGCCTTGCGCATACGCAGAGGATGCGCTATAATGACATTTGCAATTTCAGGTTTTTATTGATTTAACGGAGAG
>CAVFGM010000152.1:0-10063 GCA_963621955.1 Bacteroidaceae bacterium | reverse complement strand
ACGGAGAGCTATGGACAGAGAAAAAGAAAAACGAAAGCTGAAGCGGCAGGACTTCATGCGCAGCCTGTGCTTCCTGTCGCCGAGTCTTATCGGTGTGGGCGTGTTCTTCATCGTCCCGTTCGGCGTCGTGGTGTATTATTCGATGATCGATGGCGTCGGCTCGCGGAACTTCGTGTTCCTTGAAAATTTCATAAAGCTCTTTAACAACTCCGCATTTATAATGGCGGCAAAAAATACCTTGCAGTTTTCTGCAATAGCGGTGCCTCTCGCGGTAATACTTGCTATTGTGCTGGCGCTCATGCTCGAGTGCCGCATCCCGATGAAGTCGCAGTTCCGCACTTTCTTCTTAAGCCCTATGATGGTTCCGGTCGCGTCGGTCGTGCTCATCTGGCAGGTGCTCTTTAACTATAACGGCACTATCAATGAGTTCCTTGCTATCTTCGATATCGCGAAGATAGACTGGCTCCAGTCCGACCATTGCCAGGCCGTCGTCATCATCCTGTTCCTGTGGAAGAACCTCGGCTATAACATGATCCTCTTCATGGCCGGGCTTGCGAATATTCCCAAGGAGCTGCTCGAGGTGGCGGATGTCGAGGGCGCGTCCGAGTGGTATAAGTTCTTTGCCATCAAGCTGCGCTACCTTTCGCCCACGGTGCTTTTTGTCACCATCCTTTCGCTCATCAACTCTTTCAAGGTCTTCCGCGAGGTGTATCTCCTGACCGGGGACTATCCGTATGAGAAGCTGTATATGCTCCAGCATTTTATGAACAACACCTTCAAGTCGCTTGACTATCAGAAGCTCTCGGCGGCGGCGGTCGTCATGGCTCTGGTGATGGTCGTCCTCATCGCGCTGCTCTTCTACGCGGAGGACAAGTTCGGAAAGGACGTGGAGGGATGAAAAACAAGGCTCCTGCCCGTCTCAGAAAGAAGCACTATTTCGGCCGCGGCGCGATGTTTGTGCTCTGCGCCGTCTTTGCGGTGCTGTTTCTTCTGCCGACGGTGCTTACCATTACAAATTCTTTCATGTCCGAGGCGGAGATCAAGTCCAACTACGGCATGATCTTTGCCACGACCTCCGGCGGCTACGTCTCCAAGACCGTGAACCTCAAGTTTATTCCCGATAAGGTCACGCTCTCGCAGTATATCACCGGGCTTATAAAGTCCCCTGAGTATCTGCTCAAGCTCTGGAACAGTATCCTCCTCGTCGTGCCGATCGTCATTCTTCAGGTCGGTATTGCTGCGGTCGCGGCCTACAGCTTCACCCGCTGGCGCGGGAAGATACGCAGCGGCATATTCTTCTTTTATGTTATCCTTATGCTCATGCCGTATCAGGTCACGCTCGTGCCGAATTATCTTGTCAGCCAGTGGCTCGGCATTCTGAACACGCCGTGGTCTATTATCCTGCCCGGTATGTTCGCGCCGTTCTCGGTTTTCCTGCTGACGAAGTTCATGCGCCGCATCCCGTATTCTCTTATCGAGGCGGCGAAGGTAGACGGAGCGGGGGAGTGGGAGATCTTCACCAAGATCTGCCTGCCCCAGTGCCGCTCAGCGCTCTATTCTATCGCAATCCTTGTCTTTATCGATTATTGGAACATGGTCGAGCAGCCCCTTATCCTACTTCAGGATTCCGAGGCGCAGCCGCTTTCTGTGTTCCTTTCCAGCATTAACTCCGGCGAGATCGGCCTTGCCTTCGCCATGGCGACGGTGTACATGATCCCGTGCCTGCTGCTGTTCCTGCACGGCGAGGAATACCTCGTCGAGGGCATCGCGAACTCCGGCAGCGTCAAGGGCTGACAATTCTAAAGAGGTGCAATATGGAATTCAAGACTGCAAACCGTGAATGGGTCAAGAACGCGGCCATCATCTTTCTGGCCGTGCTGCTCGTGCTGACCTTTTTCTCGAACACTATAATGAACCGCTCGCTGGTGGAGGTTGCCACTGCCAGAGTGACCGACGGCAACATCGTCGCCAAGGTGCGCGGCACCGGTACCGTCACTGCCAGCGGCAAGCACCAGGTCAAGGCGACCAGTACCCGCACTGTCAGGTCAGTTATGGTCAAAGCGGGTCAGGAGGTTCAGACCGGTGACGTGCTCTTCGTTCTCGGTGAGGGCGACGGCGACGAGCTTGAGCAGGCAGAGCAGACCCTGCGTGAGCTCCGCGTGAGCTATCAGAAAGCGGCGCTCTCCCTGCCGACCTTTGACTATACCACACAGAATCGCGCTGTGTCCGACGCTGAAAAAGCGCTCAACGACGCTGAAGAAAAATGCGTTGAAGCGCAGAAGCTCTACGATGATATGTTTGCCAAATACGGCAACAAGGAGCTTGCCGCCCAGCTTGCGGAGGCTCTGACGCAGCTTCAGAACGCAGAGGATACCATGTATCAGGCACAGGATGCGTATAACGACAGGTACCAGAAAGCCTACGACGCAGTGGTTGACGCGCAGAAAGCCTATGATAACGACCCGAGCGAGGCTAACGCCGCCGCGCTTGAAAAAGCCCAGCAGACCCTCTCCGGGATGTCCGAGGAATCCGACCCGCTGCTTGTCGCGGCAAAGAAGCAGTATGACTCCGCAAAGTCGAAGTACGACACCCTCGCAAGGCAGCAGGAGAATATCGACTATAAGCTCATCCCGTACAGAGACGCGCTAGATGCTGCATACGACGAGTATGACAAGGCATATAACGTGTACTCTGACGCCATAAGCAGCCTTGAATACACTCAGGCGCAGAATGAAAAGACCCTTGCCGCCGCACAGATCGACCTTGCAAACCTCGCCGACCAGATATCCCGCCAGCAGGAGAAGGTAAAGTCCCTCGCCGGCGAGGATGATAACACCATCACCGCAAATGTCAGCGGCAAGATCGATACCATCGACTGCACCGCCGGTGATACCGTTACCAAGGATTCTCTCATGTGCACCATCGAAGTCCCTGACATGGGTCACACTGTGAGCTTCTCCGTCACGAACGATCAGGCGCAGCGCCTGCGCACCGGCGATACCGCCACCGTCAGCAACTACTATTGGGGCAGCACCATCACCGCGACCCTTACCAATATCCGCACCGACCCCAAGAACCCGCAGACCAATAAGCTCCTCACTTTTGACCTCGAGGGCGATGTAACCACCGGCTCCGAGCTTACCCTCTCCGTCGGCCAGAAGAGCGCAAATTATGACACCATCGTGCCCAATTCCGCCATCCGCAGCGACAATAACGGCTCGTTTGTCCTTGCCATCAGCCAGAAGAGCTCGCCCCTCGGCAACCGCTATATCGCAAAGCGCGTCAGCATTGAGGTGCTTGCCTCCGATGACAATAACTCCGCCGTCGTCGCCGACCTCGGCAACGGTGACTATGTCATCACCACCGGCTCCGGCCCTATCAAGAACGGCGATCAGGTGAGAATGGCCGACAGCTCCGAGGGCTGAGATGTATATGGATAGAGCAAAACGCATAAGGCTCAGCCGCCGCTGGCGCATAATGCTCATCGCTGCCGCCGCGCTCACAGTGCTCTGCGTCGTGTGCATCATCGCTTATGGCAGCGTCGCGCACAGGCTTGAGACGCAGCGCGAGGCGGAGCGCTGGCAGGGCGAGAGCGAAACGGCCTTTGCGCAGATAAGCTGCTTCCTGCCTGCGGACGGCACTGTCACCCTGGACAGCATATATTCTTTCCGCACCGAGATGGTGAAAAAGCTGCACGAGGCCGCGGCGGATATCGATACCGACAGCACCCTCTTTACCGACGCGTGGAGCATGTTCGGCAAGGTTAGGGTCTCGAACGGCAACAAGCGCAGCGCGGATGTCACCGTCACCGCCGTCGGCGGGAATTACTTTGACTTCCACCCGCTGCGTCTCCTGAGCGGCAATTACATCAAGGCCGATGATCTTATGAAGGACCGCGTCCTGCTCGACCCGGACACCGCGTGGCTGCTCTTCGGCGGCACGGAGCTTTCGGGCATGAGCTTCAGCATCAACGGCGTGCCGTATGTCGTCGCCGGTGTTGTTGAGCGCGAGGATGACCGTTTCAGCAAAAAAGCCTACGGTGACACCGGCATGGGCATCTACATGAGCTATGACGGCTACTGCGCCCTGCTCGATCAGTCATCGTCCGTCACGACGGACGATGCGGCGGGAGCAGCGTCGACGCCGTCAGCAAAGCCCGGCATAAGCTGCTATGAGATCGTTCTGGCCGAGCCTGTCAAGAACTTTGCCTATAACGCCGTCAAGGAAAAGTTCCCCATCGGAAGCGGTGAGATCATCGATAATACCCACCGCTTCGATACGGATAATATCTGGAAGCTTGCCAAGGACGTGACCGCACGCTCCATGCTTGGCAGCGCCGTTGTCTATCCCTATTGGGAGAACGCCGCGCGCGGCGCGGAGGACACCTGCGCTCTCTATATGCTCTGCGCGATAGTCACGGGCCTGTTCCCGGCGGGGCTTGCGCTCTTCATCCTGATCCGCGGCATCGTGCGCGGTAAGACAAAGCTTGAGGAGGACGTGTTCCCCAAGTGGAAAGATAACATTTCCGAAGCCGTCCGCGTGCGTGAGCGCAAGCGCTGGGAGAAGAAGCACCCCGGCGAGACGTAACGCGGGAATAAAATCAAATAACCGCAAACAATTGTGCGCAGTCAACCAGCAAGGCCGACTGCGCACAATTCTTATTTCCAAACCGAAAATTTACGGATTATCAATAAATCCCAAAGCCGAAAGTGATACCATACGATACATATTAAAAATCCGGAAACCCTGTGCGGGTCTCCGGATCTGACAAGTGGCACTCCCGGCGCGATTCGAACGCGCGACCTTCCGCTTAGGAGGCGGATGCTCTATCCTGCTGAGCTACGGAAGCATGCTTAAAGCTCGTATATTGTAACGCAGAACAGTCTGTATGTCAATAAATTCTTAGCATAGAAGGTTGAACAATGCTCAAACTCAAGGACATCAAGAAGGACTATACCGTCGGCGACTCTACCGTTCACGCGCTCAAGGGTGTGGATCTGGAGTTCCGGGAAAACGAATTTGTTGCGATCCTCGGGCACTCCGGCTGCGGCAAAACGACGCTGCTGAATATCATCGGCGGGCTTGACCAGTACACCTCCGGCGACCTTATCATAAACAACAAGTCCACCAAGAACTTTACCGACGCCGATTGGGATTCCTACCGCAACCATTCCATTGGCTTTGTCTTTCAGTCCTATAACCTCATCCCGCATCAGACCGTTCTCTCGAATGTCGAGCTTGCGCTGACGCTCTCGGGCGTCGCCCCGGCGGAGCGAAAGGAGAGGGCGACCGAGGCGCTCAGAAAGGTCGGCCTCGGCGACCAGCTCAACAAGAAGCCGAACCAAATGTCCGGCGGCCAGATGCAGCGCGTCGCAATCGCCCGTGCGCTCGTGAACGACCCGGATATCCTGCTTGCCGACGAGCCTACCGGCGCGCTCGATTCCGAGACCTCCGTGCAGATCATGGACATTCTCAAGGAGATATCCAAGGATAAGCTCATCATCATGGTCACGCATAATCCGGAGCTTGCCATGAGCTACGCAAGCCGCGTCATCAAGCTCAGGGACGGCCTTATCGTGGACGACAGCGCCCCCTACAGCTCCGAGGGCGAGGAGCTGCATGAGCCGGCAAAGACCGAGAAGACCTCAATGGGCTTCTTTACCGCGCTTGCGCTCTCCACCAATAACCTTATGACCAAAAAGGCGCGCACCATTCTCACGGCCTTTGCCGGGAGCATCGGCATCATCGGCATCGCGCTCATCATGTCGCTCTCGAACGGCATACAGAACTATATCGATAAGGTGCAGGAGGATACGCTTTCAAGCTACCCCATAACTATACAGGCCGAGTCCGTGGATATGACAAGCATGATGACCTCTATGATGGGTGTTCAGGCCGAGGCGGAGGAAAACCAGCATGAGCGTGACGCCGTGTATTCCAGCACCGTCATGTATGAGATGATGAACTCCATGGTCTCCGCCGACACGCAGACCAATAACCTCAAGGCATTCAAGGACTATCTTGAGAACGCGGAGGATATCTCACAATATATAAGCTCCGTGCAGTATTCCTATGATCTCGACATGAACCTCTACGCCGAGGACGTCGACGGAAACATTGTCAAGACCGACGTTGTCGAGCTCCTGCAGAGTGCGATGGGGCAGACCTTCGGCGGCGATTACAGCGCGTACTTTGATACTTTCGGCTCCGCGTATTCCGCGATGGATGCATGGCAGGAGATGCTGCCCGGCGAGAACGGCGAGGTCATAAGCCCGCTGCTCAAGGCGCAGTATGATATCCTCTACGGCCGCTGGCCGGAGAAGTACGACGAGGTCGTGCTTGTCGTCGATAAGAACAACGAGGTCTCCGACCTTGTTCTCTACGCCCTCGGGCTCAAGTCAAACTCCACCCTGTCCGAGGATATGGAAGCTTTCATGGCGCAGGAGAATCTCCGCACCGATAAGGAGAGCTGGACATATGAGGATATATGCAGCCGCACTTTCCGCTATATCTATCCCGCCGACGAGTATGAATACGACGAGGACGAGGGAGAGTATGTAAAGGTCGACGGTGAGGAGCTTGGACTAAAGACTCTGTATAAAAACGGCCTTGAGGTGAAAATCGTCGGCATCATCCGTCAGGATGAGGACGCAATGTCCGGCATGATGACCGGCGCGATAGGCTACACCCACGCGCTCATCGAGCACGTCGTTGAGCAGGCGGCGGAAAAGGAGCTCGTGAAAGCCCAGCTTGACGACCCCGGGCACGATGTCTTCAACGGCCTGCCTTTCCTTGACGATACCGATGAAGCCTTCACCAAGAACAGCAAGATCGAGGCGGCAAAGCAGTATATTGCCGATGCGACCGATGAGGAGCTTGCCGACCTCTATGTCAAGTACATGAGTGTGCCCGAGGACGACTATGTCCAGGAGCTCATTGACGAGCAGATGAAAGACATGACCCGCGCTGACATCGAAAAGATGGTGACCGATTATTACCCCGGCTACGAGTCCATGCTCAAGAAGATGGACGATGACACGCTCTTCGAGTATATCGAGAAGATGATCGGCGAGCAGATCAAGGAGCAGTACGGCATCCAGATGGAGAAAATGTACAGCTACCTGTCCGACCTCTGGCTGTACGAAAACGCCATGCCGCCCATATATTCTGCGAGCACCCTCAAGGATAACCTCAAGAAGCTTGGCTATGTCGACCTCGACAGCCCCAGCAAGATAAATATCTACGCCTCTACCTTCGAGGACAAGGACGCGATAGCCGACGCGATAGAGCGCTATAACGACAGCGTCTCCGAGGACGATAAGATAGAGTACACCGATATCGTCGCACTGCTGATGAGCTCCATTTCTACTATTATAAATGTCATCAGCTACGTGCTCATCGCCTTTGTCGCGATCTCGCTCGTCGTCTCGTCGATAATGATCGGCATCATCACCTATATCAGTGTCCTTGAACGCACAAAGGAGATAGGCATTCTTCGCGCGATAGGTGCGTCGAAGCGCGATGTGTCGCGCGTGTTCAATGCTGAGACCTTTATTATCGGCCTTATTGCCGGCCTTATCGGTATCGGCGCGACGCTGATGCTGAATATACCGATCAATATAATCGTCCACGACCTGACCGGCATCTACGCCATCAATTCCACGCTCCCCGCCGTCGGCGGTATCGCGCTGGTGCTGATAAGCGTCGGCCTGACCTTCATCGCAGGCCTGATCCCCTCCGGCCTCGCTGCAAAGAAGGACCCCGTCGAAGCACTGCGGACGGAATAAAAAATCTAACAAAAGCAGGGCGGATGCACATGCATCCGCCCTGTTTTGCTGTATCTTTATTCAGATCGCCGCCGCGTCAAACCCGCTGCCGTTAAACTGCCACAGTTCAGTGAAGCCGCAGCTCTGTGCAAGGGCTTCGGCCTTGCCGAATGCGCAGCATATTGCCGCGGCGGAGTGCGCATCGGAGCTTACGGTTATCCGCCCGCCGATAGTTCTCAGGTGCCGCAGCAGCTCCGGCGCGGGGTAGGGGGTGCTCCTGTAGCCCCGGCTTATCGCCCCGGTGTTTATCTCGAATATCTTTCCCGCCGCGTTCAGCCGCTCCATTGCGGCGAATGCGGCGTCTCTGTATGCTCTGCTGCCGCTGTCATAGAGCCTGTGCTGCTCGTCAAACTTCGTCAGCAGATCGAAGTGCCCGATGATGTCAGCCTGCGCGATACCGGCAAACTGTGCGCACTGCTCATAATATGCGCAGGCTGCAGCGTCCGCGCTCACATAATGCTCGATGACCTGCCGCGCCTCCTCAAGGGTGTTGTCGATCGTCGTTCCCAAGAGAGCATGGACGGAAGCGATAACGTAGTCATAGCCCTCGAAGCGCTGCGCGGAGCGCGAGTCGTATTCAAGGCCGCAGTAGACCTCTATCTGCCCGCGGTACTTTTCCATGAGCCGCCGCAGCTCCGCCTTGAACGCCGGTTCGCCATCCTCGCTGATGCACCATGTCTCGCTCAGTATGGGACTGTGCGCGCTGATGCCGATCGACGTAAGTCCTGCGGATATCGCCGCATTCACCATTGCCTCGGGCGTATCCGCTCCGTCGTCAAAGGTGGTGTGGCAATGCAGATTCTGCTTTATCATTTTTCTGCCCTCCGTGATCACAGCTTGTATGACCATGATTATAGGTTGAGCGGCGAACCCTGTCAAGTTTACAAAAAAGAGTTAACATAAACACAAGAAGCGGTTACAGATATTTGCATAATAATTACAGGCGGCTGATTTTGCAACTTGGCAATATCGACAAAAATTTCCTGAAATATTTGTCATATTATATATGCTGCCCTAAATATAGAAAGCATTTAAGCGCAAAATCCGGATATTTTGTGTCGAATAAGAGAAAATCGTGTCGTGTAAAGATAGTTGGAAATAATTTACTCAACAATAATTAGCTTTACATAACTATACTTCTGTGATAAACTCAACTCAGAAAATAAGAGCAGGTGAAACAGAAATGAAAGCAAGAAGGATATGTGCCTTTTTCATATCGCTGATAATATGCGTCTCGGCAACTGCCCCCGCGTATGCGGACGCTTCGCAGACTAAGGTGACCGTCAAGAAGGGTGACACGGTTTACGGCATCTGCCAGAGCCTCGGCCTTGATTATAGTGTCTGCAAGAATACGATCATGCGCCTGAACGGTATGGAAAAGGAATCCGAGCTCAGCTCCATCAAGGTCGGCTCAACGCTGATCTTCCCTGCCTCCTCAAAGGACTGCGCCAAGAGCGGCGGCAAGAGCGGGGATGATGAGGTCGCATTCTATGTCATTCCGTATGTCATGGAAAAGGGCAACTGGCTCGCGAATGTCTATTATTGCTGGGGCCTGGACTATGAGGATTATCTCGATGCTATCAACAGTCTCAATGATATTCCCGACCTCGATACGATATATGTAGGCAAGCTCCTTTACCTGCCGACCACCAAGGAAAATCTCCAGAACAGCAATTATACAACGGTCATGGCGCACGTGATGAAGTCCGGCGAGACAGCCTATGACGTCTGCCAGGGCTACGGCTATGATTACTGTGACATGGAGGACACGCTGGTAAAGTATAACGGCGGCGCTGACATGACAAAGCTTCAGGCCGGGCAGAAGCTCCTGATACCGCTTATGTAACATCAACAATTGTTGAACCTCAGTTGACCTGAGTTTTATATTGACAGGTTATAAATTAAACACACAAGAAAAGCTGGATTGAATATCAGCTCAGAATAAGGAGGAAAATAAAATGGCCAGAAAAAAGACTGAAAAGAAAAAGTGCTGCAAGCTCTGGAAGTTCGTCAAGACCCTGTTTATCCTCTGCGGCCTTGCTGCCGGCGGCTACGTTGGCTATAAGAAGCTCTCCGAGCCTACTCCCTGAAATTTTCTAAGTTCGACATGAAAAAACGGATGGTTTCGACCATCCGTTTTTCTTTCTATCCGCATTGACAGAGAGACTTGACTGTGATATAACTGGTTCTGTGTCAATAGTTGGGGTAGAGCGAAACGAAAAATAGCAGTAGAGGCG
>CAVFGM010000151.1:0-14204 GCA_963621955.1 Bacteroidaceae bacterium | reverse complement strand
GGCATGGCCTACGGCAATGACACGCTTGAAATGCTCGCACGCGTCGCGAAGGAATATGACCTGCTCATTGCGGCGGACGAAATTTACACAACCTATCTCTATGAGGGCGACTTCCGTCCCCTCCGCACCCTGCCGGGGATGGCCGAGCGCGTCATCACGCTCAACAGCTTTTCCAAGAACTTCCTGATGACCGGCTGGCGCGTCGGTGTTATCATCGCGGAGCCTGAGCTGCTGGAGGTCATGAACGACATCAACGGCTCCCTCATCTACACCGCGCCCTCGATATCGCAGCGCGCCGCGATCCATGCGCTCGCGATGCGCCGCGAGATACGCGAGAAATATGTCACCGCGTACCGCGACCGTATATTTTATACAGCCGACCGGATAGAAAAAATTCCATATCTCAGCCTTGTGCGGCCGAAAGGCACGTTCTATCTGTTCCCCGGCATAGAAAAAACCGGACTTGCGGACGATGAGTTCTGCAATGTGCTGCTGGATAAGGCGCACATCCTCGTAAGCCACGGCAAGGCCTTCGGCACGGCAGGCGTCGGGCACTTCAGAATTGCATGCACGGTCGGCGTTGATAAGCTGAAAATTGCATTTGACCGCATGGAAAAGCTTTCGTTCTGAGTTATTCTCCCTGTTTTTGCATAAATTGCACAATTGTGATGAGTAATTATTCATCATTGTCGTAGGAATTTGGTATTTACAAATCCGAATTAACAAGTATAATTATGCACATCACTTACACATTCGTGCATATAAATGCATGAGAGGGAGGATAAAATGAAAAACCTTAGCATACTCAAAAAAATAATGGTGCTGGCTCTCAGCGCCGCAATGCTGCTGACTGTCCTTACCGGATGCGGCAGCAGTGAAACCGCAGCAACACAGGCGCCGCAGGCAACCGAAGCTCCGGCAGCAGAACAGCCCGCCGCTGAGCCCTCTACCCTGCTTGAGCAGATCAAGGCCAAGGGCAAGCTCGTCGTCGGAACCGAAGCACAGTATGCCCCCTACGAGTTCAAGGATCTCGATGCCAACTTTGTCGGCTGCGATATGTGGCTGGCTCAGCAGATAGCCGACAGCCTCGGCGTTGAGCTCGAGATCGTCGACATGTCCTTTGCAGGCATTATCCCTGCGGTGCAGTCCGGTCAGGTCGACCTCGGCATAGCTGCTTTCACCAATACCCCCGAGCGCGCTGAGGAGATAGACTTCAGCGATCTTTACGAGACCAGCGCACAGCTGCTGATCGTCAAGACCGGCAACGCTGATACTTACTCCACCAAGGAAGCTCTCGCAGGCCAGAAAGTCGGCGCACAGAAAGGCACCATTCAGTCCCAGCTCATCCAGTCTGCACTTCCTGACAGTGAGCTCTTCGAGCTTGAGAAGTACCCCGCACTCGCGCTTGAGGTACAGAACGGCAACATCGCAGGTCTGGTAGTCGACCAGGCAGTCGGCGAGTCCCTCGTAGCCAACAGCAACGGTGAGCTTGAGGTCTCCAACTTCGAATTCTCCGCAGAGGAAGCCTCTTTCGGTAAGTCCGTCGTCATCGCAAAGGGAAATGAGGATCTTGTCGCGGCGGTAAACGAGGTCATCAACAAGGTCGTCGCCGACGGCAGCTACCAGGCAGCGTACGACGAGGCAGTCGCACTCGCGGCCACGCTCGGTATGTAATAAATATACAAAAACTAACTGCGGGCTTCGCCGCTCCGGCGGCGAAGCCCGATTAAACTTTGAGGAGGGGTTCCCGTGAAATTTGCTTTTTTCGAAACGATCGGAAAACTCATCGTCCGCTACCACAGCTTTTTTGAAGAGGGCATAGTAAACACCCTTATCATAGCAGCCTTCGCAGTGCTTTTCGGCACGATCCTCGGCACGCTCATGGCAGGCATGCGCATGAGCAGGATCCTTCCGCTGCGCTGGCTCGCCACAGCCTACATTGAGTTTATCCGCGGGACTCCCCTGATGGTGCAGCTGATGTTCATCTTCTACGGCCTGCCCATGGCCGGGATCACGCTGCCGGACATTTCATGGATTCCGAACTTCTCGCGCTTTTCCGCAGGCATCATCGCGATGAGCCTCAACAGCTGCGCGTACACCGCGGAGATCATCCGCTCGGGCGTTCAGGCTGTTGACAACGGCCAGATGGAGGCCGCGCGCAGCGTCGGCTTCAGTCACTCTCAGGCCATGAGGCTCGTCGTCCTGCCGCAGGCGATAAAGAATATCCTCCCCGCGCTCGGCAATGAGTTCGTAACGGTCATCAAAGAATCCTCCATCGTCTCCGTCATCGGCCTTGCCGACCTCATGTTCCGCACGAACGACGTCATTGCCGTTACATACAAGAGTCTCCCCTGCCTCGCGATAGCCGCGCTGTGCTATTTTGCGATGACCTTTACCGGCGGCCGCCTGATATCGCTGGCTGAAAGGAAGATGAGCCATGGAAAATGAAAAGATAATTCAGGTAGTCGACCTGTGCAAGAGCTATCACAAGCTTGATGTTATAAAGCACGTAAGCGTTGAGTTCAGCAAGAACGAGGTCGTATCGATCATCGGCCCCTCCGGCGGCGGCAAGAGCACATTTCTGCGCTGCATGAATCTGCTCGAAAAGCCGAGTTCCGGTCAGATACTGTTTAACGGCGTGGATATCTGCGCAAAGGAGCAGAGCAGATACATAGACCAGCACCGGCAGAAAATGGGCATGGTGTTCCAGCAGTTCAACCTCTTCAACAACATGAACGTGATGAAGAACCTCACCGCAGCGCCTGTCCGCATCAAGGGTATGGATAAAAAGCAGGCCGAGGACAAGGCTCTTGAGCTGCTCGGGCGTGTCGGCCTCGCTGACCGCGCAGACGCTTATCCTGACCAGCTCTCCGGCGGACAGAAGCAGCGCATCGCCATTGTGCGCTCGCTGATGATGGATCCCGAGGTCATGCTCTTCGACGAGCCGACCAGCGCGCTTGACCCAGAAATGATCGGCGAGGTGCTCGACGTTATGAAGCAGCTAGCCGAAAGCGGAATGACGATGATCGTGGTCACGCACGAGATGCGTTTTGCCCGCGAGGTGAGCAGCAGGACTATCTTCCTTGACGACGGGCGCATCGTTGAGGACAAGCCCTCGCATGAGCTGTTCGACCACCCCGAAAGCCCGCGTCTCATCAGCTTTTTTGATAAGATGCTCTGAACAACACATCCGAATATCTATGAAAAGAAACACAGGCGGTCACGGGTCCGCCTGTGTTTCTTTTATTTATATAAACCGGAAATCTAACTCTGTATGGAGTTCATCAGAGCCTGCCAATCGCTGAGGCTCAGGCCGTCGGACAGGCTGAGGGAATAGGAATAGCTGCCGTCCGTCCAGACAGCGAGAGTATACTGCCCGGCGTCCCCCTTGAGCGTTACGGTCATGCCGCTTTCTTCAAGCTCGGTCACGTCCGTATAAACGTTATAATCTCCGGAGCAGTCCTCAGTACCGGCGGTCTTTCTGTAACACGCGGTCTTGCCCTCGCCGGTATAATCTATCTCGGCAAGCTCATGCCAGTAGGATATATATTCCGTCTGCTCGGGCGTGAACGGCAGGTCGATGTCGTTCACCTCAAAGCCGACAACAGCGGACAGCGCAGCCGCGGAGTCAAGCTCAACAATATCCGCGCCGCCCTGAACAAAGCCGGGAGCGTCCCCCTCATCGGGCTGTAAATCATCGTTCGGGCTCACCTGCGCGGGGCTTCTGAGCGCGGACACGGCAATGATAATGACGGCAAGGCAGGCTGCCATGGACAGGAGCTTCGTCACCGTCCTGCCGGTCTGCTTTCTGCGCCGCTCCGCCGCTATGTCCCCGGCTTCTATATTCTCAAGGATGCGGCTGCGCATATCATCGGTAACTCTGATATGATCCATTATTTCATCATAGCGCTTCATCGAAGTCGTACTCCTCCCTGAGAATTTCTCTGAGCCGCTCGCGCCCGCGGTGCAGGTCAGAGCGGACTGTCGCTTCCGGGCGCTTGAGGATATTGGATATTTCCCTTACGGAGCAGCCCTCGTGATAGAACAGGTGGATTACCTCGCGGTACTTGATCGGCAGGGATTTCACGGCCTCCCAGACAAAGGAGAGGTCTCCGCGCTCATCGGCGGCAAGCTCCTCATTCAGCTCGTCTGTTTTCCTTATGGAATTGTAGTCGAGCCGGTTCTTGCTGAGGTTTGCAGCGACGCGCAGCAGCCATGCCTTTTCATGCGCGGCGTTTTCAAAAACCGGGCCGGTCTTGAGGTACTGGATAAGCGTGTCCTGAAGTATGTCCTCGGCATCGCTCATGTTGTGCAGGTATGAATACGCATAGCGCAGGATGCTGTCACCGTAGGTATCGAGAATATACCCGGCGCGCTCGTTTATGGCCGCGCGCTCCGCCGCAGCGGTAACAGGCGCGCTGTACAGCTTTGCGGCCAGCCGGAATATACCGGCAAGCGCATTGCGCACTTCACGCCAGAACCGGCTCAGGCACTGGCTGAGCACTTCAGAGTACATACTGCATATTGCTTCCAAGTCAGGTTCCCCCGTTCTTTCTTACAAAGTTAGCTTCCGAGTTTGCTCAGCCAACAGCGGACACAAGCGCCGTCATTTCATCGGCGGTCAGCCCAGCTTCTGAAGACACGGAATAAGTATAGCCGTCGTTTGTCCATACGGCAAGCTTCACAAGCCCTGCATCGCCCTTGTAGAGCACGTCAACGCCGCCGACGCTCACGGTCTCAGTCTCGGCATATTCGTTATAATCGCCGCTGATATCCTCGCTGCCGCGCGCCTTGCGGACACGACCGGTCTCATCCTCGCCGTTCACGTAGATGGCTTCGAGCATCTCATCGTTCATCGCGCGGTAGATTTTATTGTCAGAGCTGCCGATGGCATCGGGCAGGGTGATATAAAAACCGGTCTGCTTCTCCGCTTCGGCGAGCGTGTCAAAATCCGTGAACGGATTCGGCATACCGATAATGTCAGGCTCGGCGCTGTCATCGGTTTTATTGCCGCAGGCCGCAAGAGGAAGAATGGTCAGGAGCATCATAATTACCGCAAATAATCTTTTCATTGTTTTTCCCTTTCATTTTTGCATCTGTACTGGAACGGCACATTTACCGTTCTGTCCTATATACAGATGGGAAGGCAAAAAGGTTGCAGTTTTGCGAAAAAAATTTTGCCCCCGGAGCGGATATACACCGAGGGCGATTTTCACGGAGCGAGTTTATACTTGTATTTGTCCTCTTCGGTTATCTCGCGCAGGACGCGGCAGGGGTTGCCGACAGCGACGACGCCCGAGGGGATATCGCGCGTCACGACGCTCCCCGCGCCGATAACGGTATTGTCCCCTATCGTCACGCCGGGCAGCATCGTCACGCCCGCGCCGATCCAGACGTTATTGCCGACGGTTATCGGCAGGGCTATCTCAAGACCGGCGTTGCGCTGCTCGACGTCCAGCGGATGCCCCGCGGCGGAAAAGCAGCAGTTCGGCGCGATGAACACATGATTGCCGAATGTTATGGGCGCGCAGTCAAGTATCACAAGATTGTGATTGGAATAGAAATCATCGCCGACGAAAATATTATACCCGTAATCGCACCAGAAAGGCGCGGTGATGCGCAGACCACTCCCGGCCTTGCCGAGGATGCCGCGCATTATCTCATCCTGCTGTGCTATATCCGAGGGCAGGCAGAGATTGTAACGGTGGCACTTGTCCTTGCACTCGGCGCGCTGCTGCGCAAGCTCCTCATCGTAATTGGCGTCATACAGGAAACCGGCCGCGGCCTTTTCACGTTCTGTCATAGTACACACCCCCGCCGTTTTATTTTGTCCCGGTCGAGCCAAAGCCGCCGCGGCTGTCGTCTCTGAGCTTATCTACGGTGACGAACTCAAGCTCCGGCTGCCGCTCCATGATGCGGAACTGGCAGATGCGCTCGTTCTTCTTTATATGCGTATCGCGCAGGGCGTAGACGGGAGCCTTCCACTCGTCCGCGTCCCCGCAATAGGAGTTATCGACAACACCGACGCTGTTGGTCAGGATGATCCCGAAGTTTTTGAAAGTGCTGCTGCGCGGGGCGATATGCGCTTCATAGCCCTCCGGCAGGATCATGCCGACGCCGAGGCGGAGATAGCGGAATTCCCCTGCTTTCATTTCTACATCCTCTGCCGCGCGAAGATCGATCCAGTCACCCTTGGCGAGTTTTTCGATTTTCGTGATCTCGTCGTCAAAATATTTTATAAACAGCTGCATTGCTAAACACTCCGACTTTTGTATTTATTGACATCTATGCCAGCTATGGGTAAAATATAGATATCAATGCCGATATAATATCACACACGGGAGGACTTTTCCATGCCAAGTTTTCAGGATTTTTATTTTCAGTCAAGCACCGGCAGAACAAGTATCCACGCGCTCAAGTGCGTGCCTGACAGCAAGCCGCGCGCTGTAGTGCAGATAGCCCACGGCATCGCCGAGCACATTGACCGCTACAGGCCATTCATGGAGTTTCTGGCGGATAACGGCTATGTCGTCGTGGGCAACGACCACCTTGGCCACGGCAAGAGCATACGCGTGCCTGAGGAGCAGGGCTTCTTTGCCGAGAAAGACGGCTGGTGGCGTGTCGTGGACGATATGGACAAGCTGCACGACATCATGTCGAAAGAGTACCCGGAGCTTCCCTACGTGCTCTTCGGGCACAGCATGGGTAGCTTCCTCACGCGCACCTATCTCATAAAGCACCCGGATAAATACGACGGCGTAATTCTCAGCGGCACGGGTCACCAGAGTCCGGCGCTCGTCCTCGGCGGGAACACCGCAGCCTCGGTCATGGCAAAGCTCAACGGTGCAACTGGCGACGGTACGAAGCTCGATTCGCTTGCTTTCGGCAGCTACCTCAGCAAGATAGAGAACCCGCGCACGAAGTTCGACTGGCTCTCCCGCGATGCGGAGCAGGTGGACAAGTACATTGCCGATCCGCTCTGCGGCTTTGTCGGGAAGATAGGGCTCTACCGCGACATGATGCAGGGGATAAAGTTCATCACGGATAAGAATAACATCGCGCAGATGAACAAGGAAAAGCCCGTATACTTCATGTCCGGCGACGGCGACCCCGTCGGTGACTACGGCAAGGGCGTTGAGCGCGCGTACAAGGCCTTCTGCGACGCAGGCCTGCACGATGTATTCATGCGGCTCTACCCCGGCGGACGCCATGAAATGCTCAACGAGACGAACAAAGAGCAGGTATATCAGGACATCCTCAACTGGCTGAACGAGAAGATCTGACTTTTATACGTTAAAACCCCTGACCTTACGGTCAGGGGTTTTTGTTGATTCAGTTATCGGAATTACTCTTCCTCGGTCTCAGGGGCAATGCCGGTGGCAGTGCCGTCTGCGCCGACTTCGTAAACAAGAGCGTCCTCGCCGTTATCATCGGCGTACTCCTCTTCCTCGACCTCCTCGACCGCAGCGGGTGCGGGCTCGGACAGGGCACGGATGGAGAGGGAGATCTTGTGCTTGTCATCGTCGATAGCGGTGATCTTTGCATCAACAACATCGCCGACAGTCAGGACATCCTCGGGCTTGCCGATGCGGCGGTTGGCGATCTGGGAAATGTGGATCAGACCGTCAACACCGGGGAGAACTTCTGCGAATGCGCCGAAAGGCATGAGCTTGACAACGGTAACGGGTGCGACATCGCCCACGCCGTACTTGTTGACGAACTGCTCCCAGGGATTGCCGTTGGGATCCTTGTAGCCAAGGGAGATCTTGCGCTTTTCCTTATCGAAGGAGATGACGTAAACATCTATCTCATCGCCGACGGAGACGACCTCGGAGGGCTGGTGGATGCGGCCCCAGCTCAGCTCGGAGACGTGGACCATACCGTCAATGCCGCCGATATCGACAAATGCGCCGTAGCTGGTCAGGGACTTGACAGTGCCGTGATACTTCTTGCCGACCTCGATCTCGTTCCAGATGCTCTCGATGCGCTCGCGGCGCTCAGCCTGTGCAACGCGGCGGATGGAGCCGACAACGCGCTTGCGTGCCTTGTTGACCTCGGTGATCTTGAGGCGGACAGTCTTCTTAAGCAGCTGTGCAAGATCAGCCTCGCGGGGCAGATCGGTCTGGGATGCAGGAACGAACACGCGCACGCCCTTGACATTGACGACAACGCCGCCCTTGTTCTCTTCGGTGACAACACCTTCGAGAACGGTCTCGTTATCGACAGCTTCTTCAACTGCGTTCCACATCTTGGCAGCGTCAAGACGCTTCTTGGAGAGCATTGCGGTGCCTTCGACATCGTTGACTCTGACAACAACGGCTTCGATAGTGTCGCCGACCTTGACAGCGTCTTCGACCTTGATGCCGTCATCGGTGAACTCGGAAGTCGGAATGAAGCCGGAATACTTGGCGCCCAAATCAACACTGATCTCAGTGCCGGTAATAGCAACAACAACGCCGGTTACCTTATCTCCATTATATATAGTTTTGAGAGTCTCCTCCAGCATTTCATCGAAGGACTTTTCCTTCTCAACTGCGGATTCTTCAACTTTGATTTCGTCGCTCATTTTGTTTCTTACCTCCTTAATTATCCACGCCGGGGTGGATGCACCGGCCGTGAGTCCCACTGTGTCAGCCGTTTTCAGCCTGTCCATATCAAGGGCATCCGCCCTCTCTATAAACTCTACGCACGGACAATGCTCCCTGCATATCTCCGCAAGATGCACACTGTTCGCGCTGTGCCTGCCGCCGATGACAACCATGGCGTCACAATCCGAGGCAAGCCTGGCCGCCTCCTCCTGACGCGTGGACGTAGCAAGGCATATTGTATCAGATATTTCCGGATTTGTACATCTTTTTTTTATAACATTGCAACATTCGGTAAAATTACTGTTGGTCTGTGTCGTTTGAACAACAAGTGTTAGGGGTTTTTCCCAATAGCATGGATTTTTATCCAGCCACTGCTCGAGTTCTGCCGCGTTTTCAACCACTTTGTGCTCCCCGCACCAGCCGCAGATGGCCTCGACCTCAGGATGGTTTCGCATACCGATGACAACAGTGAAGCGTTTTTTCTCCTTTGCGGCGGCAACGATCTTATGTATGGCCTTCACCTTGGGGCAGGTCGCGTCATGTATCACGGCTCCGGCCTTTTGAAGTTCTTCATACACCTCCGGCGCCGCGCCGTGCGCACGGATGAGCACATCCTCGCCGGGGCGCGCCTCATCTGCACGTTCTATTACGCGCAGTCCCTTTGAGGCAAGCTCCTGCACGACATCCTCATTATGGATGAGCTGGCCTAGGCTTGCGCACGTCCCCTTATCCTCCAGCAGCTTCTCCGCCATGCCGACTGAGCGGTTGACCCCGAAGCAGAATCCGGCGCTCTGCGCCACTCTGAGTTCTTTCATAGCGCTTACTCCTGCTTTGGGCTGAGGCGGTCGATAACAAGCCCCGCGAGCACCGCGGCGCTCTCCTCAAAGCTCAGGCTGCTGGTATCGACGTGCACGGCATCCTCCGCCGCGCGCAGCGGAGCCGCAGCGCGCTTGGTGTCCTGCTCATCGCGGTACTCGATATCCTTTAAAACCTCGTCAAAGCTCGCATCCACGCCCTTGGCCTCAAGCTCGAGCATGCGGCGCTTCGCGCGCTGCTCGGCACTGGCGGTGAGGAATATCTTGAGGTCGGCATCAGGAAGAACGACAGTGCCGATATCGCGCCCGTCCATGACAACATTGTGCTCACGTGCAAGCTTGCGCTGCATCTCAAGCAGAAAACTCCTGACCGCGGGCAGGGACGACACATCCGACGCGCAGATGGATATCTCCGGCATGCGGATCGCTTCTGACACGTCCTCCCCGTCGAGGAACATACGCTGCTCCCCCGCTTCGTTATAGTGCATCTCGATACTGAGTCTGGGCAGCAGTGCTTTGACGGCGGGCTCATCATGCCGGTCTATGCCCGCGCGGTAGGCCGCCAAACCTACGGTGCGGTAGATCGCACCGGTATCGACATATATAAAGCCAAAGTCCGCAGCGAGCTTTCTCGCCATCGTACTCTTGCCCGCGCCGCTGGGGCCGTCTATGGCAATAGAATAAAAATCCTTCATTACACTGTCTCCGTTCATATCGAATTGCCGGCAACATAGCCTGTCGACCATGCTATCTGAAGATTGAAGCCGCCGGTGTAGCCGTCAAGGTCAAGCACCTCACCGGCAAAATACAGCCCCGGCATAAGCTTTGACTCCATCGTGCGGGGGTTAATTTCCTTAGTGCTTACGCCGCCCGCCGTAACTATCGCCTCGTCTATCGGCCTTGTTCCGGTCACAGACACGGGGAAAGCCTTGAACAGGTGCAGCAGCTTCATGCGCTGCTCATGCGTGATGGCGTTCACTTTGGTGTCCTCCGGTATGCCGGACAGCCGGACAAGCACGGGGATCATGGTGCGCCCGGCAAGATCGGTCAGGGCGTTCTTGAACTCCTTATTGGAATACTTTTCAAAATCACGCAGGATGCGCGCGTCGAGTTTCTTTTCATCAAGCCCCGGCTTGAGGTCGATTTCCAGCCTGTACGCGGCCTTGCCCATATTGCGCATATGCGCGCTTGCAGAGAGCACGAGCGGGCCGGAAACGCCAAAGTGCGTGAAGAGCATTTCACCAAGCCCCCGGTATATGAGCTTATCGTTTTCGTATGCCGAGAGTGTAACATTCTTGAGCGAGAAGCCCTGCATCTCGGCGCAGTAATCATCGCCGCTTTCAAGCGGAACGAGCGATGCTCTCGTGGGCGTCACAGTATGCCCGAAGCGGCGGGCAAAGCCGAGGCCGTCGCCGGTCGAGCCGGTCAGCGGATAGGACAGGCCGCCGGTACACACCGCCGCCGCACGGCACGGGATGAAGCCCTGATCCGTCGAGACGCCGGACACACCGCCGTCCTCCGCCGCAATGCCGGTCGCGTGCGCCTGCATGAGCTTCACGCATGCATTGCGGCAAAGCTTCGTCATAAGCGCGGCGACGTCGTTTGCGTTATCCGACTGCGGGAACACGCGATTTCCTCGCTCGGTCTTGAGCGGCAGGCCATGCGATTCAAAAAAGGCTATCGTATCTTCCGGTGAAAGGCGGTTCAGCGCGCTGTAAAGAAAGCGTCCGTCCCCGGGGATATTAGACATAAAGGTTTTGATGTCACAGTTATTCGTGACGTTGCAGCGCCCCTTACCGGTGATCCTGAGCTTGCGCCCAAGCTGCCGGTTAGGGTCCAGAAGCGTGACAGAAAGGCCGCGCTCCGCCGCGGTATATGCGCACATCATCCCGGCGGGGCCGCCGCCGATTACGACAAGATCGGTATATTCAAGACGCATATGTATCACCGCTCCCCTTTCGGTCTGACACGCTCAAGCTCCTCGGGCGTGAGATATCTCCACGCGCCGGACTTGAGCTCTCCAAGCTCCAGCGCGCCCTCGCTTATTCTTTTAAGGCGCAGTACCTTGAGGCCGACTGCCTCGCACATTTTTCTGACCTGGCGGTTGCGCCCCTCGTGGATCGTGATCTCAAGCTCCGCGCCGCCCGGAAACAGGCTGCGCAGGCCGACCTCCGCGCCGTCAACAACATAGCCGTCAAGCTCCATCGGCTCACGCAGGTACTCCATCGCAACGCCGATATCCTCGCCCTCGACGCGCGTCAGGTAGTTCTTATCCACATTGTGCGACGGGTGCATCATATAGTTTGCAAAGTCCCCGTCATTCGTCATGAGCAGCAAGCCCTCGGAATACATATCGAGTCTCCCGATGGGGTAGACGCGGCATGGTACGTCCCTCACAAGCTCAGTCACATCATGGCGGCCCTTTTCATCGCTCATAGTCGTGACATAGCCGCGCGGCTTATTTAGCATTATGTAAACCTTATCTCCGGACTCGGGCAGCGGCTTGCCGTCCACGAGAATGATGTCCGTATCCGGGTCGGCCTTCTCGCCTATCGCGGCCGTGTGGCCATTTATTTTGACACGCCCATCGGCGATAAGCGTCTCGGCGGCGCGGCGGGACATGAGCCCCGCCGCGGATATAAGCTTTTGGATTCTCTCTTGCATTTAAAGTTTTTCCTCCGAAAAACTGACAGTATGAAAACACGGGAAAGACAGCACCGCATCCCCGGCATAGACTAACGGGCAGGAGGCTGCTTCTTCTCCGTTTATTATAACGCTTAATGTGCCCGCTGTCTCCCCCGAATTTACCGGCGCGAACACAAATCGCGGAAGCTCCGCGCGCAGCTCGACCTCCCACCCTGCCGGGATGAGCATCTGAAGCACTCCTTGCGGGATGGCAGCAACAGTGCTTACATTGCCGGAGATGACCGGGACCTGAAACGTCAGGTTATCCGAAAGCTCACGGAGAGTATACACGGAATATACCCAATCGTAAAGGCGGACATGGTCGTTCCAGTCATCAGGGTCGGAGAGCGTCACGCACACGAAGCGCATCCCGTTTCTCTCACAGCAGGTAACCAAGCAGCGCCCCGCCGCCATCGTATAGCCGGTCTTACCGCCGACACAGCCGTCGCAGCGATCAAGTAGCCTGTTGTGATTCACGTATGTTTCGCCGTTTATCGCGGCGCTGCGCGTGCCGCAAAGATCACGGAACACAGGGTTCTCCATGCAGTGCAGCATGAGCACGGCCATGTCGCGCGCGGTGGAATAATGCTGCTTATCGTCAAGCCCGTGAGGGTTTGCAAAGCTCGTATCATCCATACCGAGCTCTGCTGCTTTCCGGTTCATCAGGCGCACAAAGGCGCGCTCGCTCCCAGCCGCGTGTTCGGCAAGGGCAAGCGCCGCGTCGTTCCCCGAGGCGAGGAGCAGCCCAAGCAGCAGCTCGCGCACGGTATAGTCATACCCGGCCTTGAGGTACATCGACGAGCCTTCAACAAGACAGTGCCGAGCCTTGACGTCGACTTTCTCGTCAAGCTCACAGTTTTCGATACATATGAGCGCCGTCATCAGCTTTGTTGTGCTCGCGATAAGGCGGCGGTCATCGGCGTTCTTTTCATATACGCAGCTGCCGTCGGCATACATCAGCACGCACGAAGCTGCACTTACATTCGGTGCGCCCGCCTCGGCATAAGCGTCCGCGGGGCATAGCCCGGTAAGGAGCGCCGCCGCGAGGGCAAGCGCCGCGATTTTCGACTTAATAATAAGCACCACCCTTCTGAAAATGGGCAGTGCTTATTATTGACAGACGTGATAGATATTATTACTTTTTCTGCTTCTCGATGAAAGCGTCTACTCTGTCCATAACCTGCGGCACCAGATCAATGATACGATCGACGGTGTTGCTCGCGGGAGGAGTGACGTTGACCATCCTGACGGTGCCTTCCTTGATGACAAGGAAGCCGATCGGGTCGATCTTGACAGCGGTGGCGTTGCCGCCGCCGTAGGGACGATCCTCGCCGGACTTCTTGGCAGTGAACTCAACTCCGCCGCCGCCGAAGCCCACGCTTATCTTGGAGATGGGAACGAGTGTGATTCCGTCGGGAGTATAGATAGGATCGCCGACAACGGTGTCGACCTTGAGAATGTTCTTGACACTCTCCATAGTGTTCTGCATAAGAGCTCCGATAGGGTTATTGTCCATTTGAGTCCGTCCTTTCCTCTGCCTGTGTATTTTGTTCTGTATTGTTGTCTTTATTTATCTGACTGGTTTCTGTTTCGTCCGTGTCCTTGTCAAGCGCCACATCGACCTCGATGCCGTCTGACACGATGCCCTGCTTTTTTTCGCGGCGGAGCCGGCGCTTATTCCGGATGAGTACTCCGAGCGCGCCGAACGCTATTGCGAAGAGCATGTGCATGACCTGCGCAAGCCTTATCGTCGCGCACAGCTCCACATCGACCTTCGTCTTATCGATCGTGAAGTCGATATCCGTCCGGATGTCCGAGTCCTTTACGATGAACTTCTCCTCACAGATCGGGATAAGCGTGGAGAGCGCCGCGTTGACATAGTTATATGTCACAACGGTGTCATACGGATCGTCCCCCGCGGCGGCATAGTGCAGCATGAACTTGTTCACAGTGACTTTGCCGAACTTGCCGACACCCTTGAGCACGCGCTTTGCAAGCTCAAAAAGCTCCTCCTTTGTGAAGTTCAGCTTTTTCCCGGGCTTGGGTTCCGATTCATTCTCGGGCTTTGGCTTTTTCTCTTTTTTCGGCTTCTTTTCCTTCGGCGGCTTGTCCTCGC
>CAVFGM010000150.1:0-17666 GCA_963621955.1 Bacteroidaceae bacterium | reverse complement strand
CTTCCAGGTCACATAGCCCTGGTCGTCAACGTCCACGAAGATTCCCTTGATGTCAGCGCCATTGATGAAGGCTTCCCAATCGGCGGCAGCCTTATAGGAATAAGCTTTCGACTCAGCATTGTAGCTTTCCAGCTTGAGGAGCTGATAAATCGTATAGGTCTGGCCGACAACAGCGTTTTCAATGGTGATAGCACCGCTGTTGTCATTGTAGCCATTCGCTGCCAGAGCAGAAACGCTGACGGAAAGAACCAGAATCAGCGCCAGCAGAAGGCTGGCAAGTTTCTTCATTTGCTTCATTGTTGAAATACCTCTTTTTTATCTGTAATTTATTTTACTGCGCTGCAGGGACAGAGCTTTCTCAGTCGGAGGCCTGCGCCTCCTTCCTGCGTTTTGCGGAGATCCATAGGACAGCGGCGGACAGAATCAGAATGCCGCCAATCATATAGAAGACCGCAGTACCGCAGCCGCCGGTCTCAGGGAGCATGGGGCTGCTGTAATTTTTAATGCAAAGCGGGTCGGAAATGCTCCCCGCGCCGGTAAACGAGTCGCTGTATGCGCCGCCGAATGAGACGGTGTATTCCATCGTGACGGGGTTCTGCGTGATCGTCACGGTTATGGAAAGCTGTTTGTCCATATATCCATCCGGGACTTTGGTCTCCGTAAGAGTATATGTGCCCTCGGGCAGCTCGCGGAAGCTGAACAGGCCGTTCTCATCGCTGGTCGCTGTCGCGATCACTTGACCCGAGGAGTCGGTCAGCGTGAATTCCGCGCCTGTAATCGCGTGGCCGTCGGTGCCGTCGACTTTCTTTGCGCTGAAGCCCGCAAACGGGATCCTTACCCAGACGGAGTTGGATTCTTTCACTGAGGGCTGCTCGACTGTATCGAAGCCGAAAGAGTTGATGGCTTCCAGCCAGACCGCAGTGCCGGTAGTCTGATCCTGCGCAGTCTTTTCATGCAGCTTGGCCATGGACGCATCGGCCAGCTGAGCCGGTGCCTGCACCGGGATACGGACCTCAAAGGTGCTTTCCCCGTTCAAGACCGTACCGCCGTTGGCGACGATCTTGAATGCCGTGACCGCCGACCAGTCGGAAACGGAATCAGTCCAGATATCGGCGTTCACCATATTGTCCATGGTGCTTCCATAAACCGCTGAACTCGTGGTGTAGTAAACGCTGTAGCCCTCCGGCGGGGTGATAGCTCCGCGCAGATGGACGTCGAACTCCGAATTTCTGCTCTGCGTGCTGAAGATGTTGCTGTCTCCGATACGTGGCAGGGTGTCATACACAACAAGGCCGGTGTACTCTGCCTTCGTTTCGTTCGTGATCTTCAGCAGATAGTCAAAATCGGCGCCGGTCTTTATGAGCAGGCCATGCTTGCTCCAGTTATCGGAACCGGCCGGGGCGATGAACTTCTCTGCATAAATCGATTGAGCCGCGATGATGGTAGCGTCGGAGAAGCCGCAGGCGATCCGGTCGTCTGTCCTGCCGTTGTTGTTCAGATCATAGATGTCCTCCGTGCCGTTGGTCTTCCCATCATATTCGTTGAGATTGTCTCCGACCACATAGACATAGTTCCGAACCGTGCCCGGGTGTGCGTCCTGATCGATCGTCACGCCGAAATAGATATCTGCCTGAGTTCTTATCGTCTTTCGCAGATTTTCCACATTCAGGTGGAAAATAACAGCTGTCCGTCCCGAATTGTGATAGTTTTCTATGACATCCGGCTGATAGTTTTTTCCGCCGTCCAATATCGAACCTACGGAAAAGTCCTGCTGAACCAGATGGATCTTCTGTAATGCACACCCTCAGGCAGAAGATCAACGACCCGGATGTCCTTATACTCTTTCACCTCCGGCTCAAGCAGCAAACCGTGCAGCCCTATCACATAGGCGTAGGTGCTCCCGACGGTGTTGCCGCCGATGCCGTCCCAAGTGCTCGAACCATCATTGACGATCGTTGACTTGCTCACCCACAGCTCTTCCGTGCTGGGCAGCATGTCGTAGCTGCCCGCCTGCTTCAGATAGATGAATACTGTGTCATTGCCGTTCTGGTAGCTGTTGATGCTGCGCGCCTCATTGACATAGGTGACCTTTGCTGCGCCGTCCGGGACATGCGTGTTTTTAGGGTCACGGTAGACCGTGTAGACCTGGAACTCGACGCCCTCGCCATGCTGCATCTCATAATCGTCGCGGAAGATGATCTCATAGCCATTGCAGACCTTGCTCTCATCGAACGTGATCGAAAAATGGCCATAGGCATTAAGATCGCTCTTCGTGACCGTGTACTCCTGCGTTGTACCGTCAGTGTAGTAGGCCACGATCTTATCGATGATATCCGCAAACGTCTGCCCGCTGGCTAACGTGGAATGTCCGTCAGATTCAAGGCGGACGAACTTCAGCGCTTCGTCCAGTCCCCTCAGCACTGTTTCACCGTTATCTGTGATCTTGCGGTCTTGGATCACGATGTGCCTCAGCGGGGTCGTTTTCTTCTGATCATTGTGCAGGGTGACACGCCACGGATAGGGATTGGTCTTGTAGGAATCCTCGTCATAAACGTCGCCCTTGGTCGCCCATTTGGAGAAACGTCCCGACGTGCTGGGGTCGCCCGTCAGGCGGAAGCGGAGCGAATCGTCCGCTTTGGGATGTGTCTCACCGTCGGCTGCATTGCTGGGGACAGCGGTGAGCTGCACGCTGTTGTCAAGATCCGCGATCAGGTCATCCCTGATTTTCTCAAATTTGAGGCCGGGGAAGCGGAGACTCAGCTTGTCATTGTATATCTTGGTCAGCACGTCACCGGACTTTGTGCCGGTGTAGGTCTTGGAAACCGATGTTCCGTCGGCGCTGAGCGTCCAGCCGGGGTTTTTATCCGCATCGAACACCGCGATATGTTCCACGCCGTCCGTATCTTTATATTTCGGCAGCGTGTCCGTCAGCGTAACTTCGGAGGCATCGCGCCAGTCGCTCAGGTTAGAGCCTGCATACGTGCAGCCGTTGACAGTAAACGCAAAATCCACATATGTAAGATCATCCAGATATGGATTTCCGCCCTCCTCTTTCGGCGTGACGACGACTTCTGCGCCATCCTGCGCAAACTCCCTGTGGCGGTTGGAGTTGACAAACTTTGTGATCTCCCAGAGTTTGTACTGCGGCTTATAGATATTGGGATCGGTCGTTTCCCCGTTAGAGACGGACGCGGTAACAGGCAGCCTGTAATTATCCGGAACTACATCATCCAGAAAACTGAGCACGAACGGCAGCACCAGCGTCTGCGTCTTGTCATAGGTCGTAAAGTGGATGCGGGCATAGTAATTTTCGCCATCCTCTTCTACCGGAAGTATCTCATACTGTGTGGAAGAGGAATTTGTATTGAAGTCAGGGATTTTTACAGAATCCTTTTCAACATACTGCTTAGGGATCGTAAGCGTGACAGTCACATCTGTCAGGTCGTTTTCGAGCCCGCTGGGTTCAAGCTTCAGATAGCCTGACATATTGGTGTGCGTATAGTAGAAAACGCCGTCCGGATGCTGTGACTGCAGCGCCTGATCGCCATACAGAAGCGAAACATTCAGCGTGCCGGCTGCGTCAGCAAACGCATCCTCAGGCACAGCTGCATCGGCGGAAGCATAGCAGGCGTCCGTATGCGTATGCTCTTCCAGACCGCAGGTCAGGATCCATGCGCCGTAGCAGCGCTCACTGTGGACATGGCTCTCGTCCGTGTCGGTGCAGGTCAGGTCTTCGGAGCCGACCGTGACATCTGCCTCGGTAAAGCAGCCATCCCCGTGCTGATGTGCGGCAGTCTGCAGTCTGCCGCAGACCAAGGCACCGTTTTCATCGTAACAGGTGCCGTCATGAGTATGGGGGACGATCTCTTCTCTGCCGCAGATCAGCTCGCTGTACTCCTCGGAGTAACAGAGCTCCGTATGATGATGCCCCTCGGTTTCCGGCAGCTCACACTGCAGCTCGCCGTTTTCATCATAGCAGCCCTCGCCGTGCGTGTGCCCGTCGGATTCTTCCAAACCGCAGATGAGTTCTCCGCCTCCCCTGGCATAGCAGGCGTCCGTATGCTCATGCGTTCTGATCTCGGGCAGCGTGCACCACAGCTCACCGTTTTCGTCATAGCAGCTGTCATCGTGCGTGTGGATAACGAAGTCTGCATACCCGCAGACAAGCTCCCCATCAGCACCGTAACAATCGGCGGTGTGCCGGTGGATATCCAGCGTTTCCGGTGTGCAGGCAGGCATAGTTTTACGCACAGACGTTATCTGCGTATAGCATGAGTCGCTGTGCGTATGTTCCGGGAGCGGGCACGTCATTTCCATTGCAACGGCGGGGCGGGTAAGCACATAGGCAGTGCAGAGCACCACAGCAACCCCAAGCAGCATCAGCACCCTGCGCCAGTACCTATGGAAACGATGGCTCGTTATATATTTTTCGCCTTGCGGCAGATCGCTCGAACTCATCTGCCACTACCTCCTATCCTATCGTTCCGAAGCAGGCAAAGGGCCATACACGGAACACGATTTTGCCAACGATCTGTTCTTCGGCAATACAGCCGATCTCTGAGTGGCGGGAATCCACCGAGGTGGAACGGTGATCCCCCATGCAGAAATACCGGTTATCCGGCACTTGATACGGCAGGTCTATATTGGCGTCACCAAAAGCTTTCTCCGTCAGGTACGGTTCGTCCAGATACTCCCCGTCCACGTAAACATTCCCGGCCTCGTCTATATCCACCGTCTGCCCGGGACCTGCGATGACGCGCTTAACCAATATCTTGTTTCCTATATAAAAGGCAGCAAGATCTCTCTGCTTAAAGCTCGAGCCTTTCACAGACACCACGATGTCGCCCTCATTGAGAGTCGGCGTCATGGAAGAGCCATATATCTGAAGGACCGGGAACCATATCGTCGCAGCGAGTACGGCTATCGCCGCCACAACGATCAGCGTATATACAGTGCTGCGCAGAACGCTTCCGCAGCGCTCGCGGTACCGCACACGCTTCAGTTCGGCCTCCAGCAGCTCCGGGTCCGGCATCTCGATTTGTTTATCGCGCTTCTTCATTTTCATTTTCCGTTTCTGCCATCAGCCGGCAGCTGTTCGAGCAGCCTGCGCAGCGCATCATGCTCGTTTGAGAGCGAAGTGAGCTTTGCCGATACGGCATCCCAGTACTGCTGAGACTCTGCTTTTGCCTTTTCCAGCATTTCGGCGCACTGCTTCTGCGCCGCGGCTGTGGTTTCCTCAGCCTGCTTCCGGGCTTCCGCAATGATCTGCGCGGCTTTTTCCTGGCTTTCTTTTTCCCGCTGCGCGCAAACCGCTTCCTGACTCTGATTTATCCGCACGATGTTTTCGGTATACTGTCTGCAGGCCTGCTCGGCCGCTTTGAATACATCGTTCAGCAGCAGGGACGCCTCCGCGATGGAGCCGGCCTTGTCGATGCAGATCGTTCTGTCCTCCAAGGCGCTCTGCGCCGTCTGAAGCTGCTCACGCAGGCTCTGGTTTTCCCGGCTCTGCTCCAGAAGGAGTTCCAGCAGGTCGCCGCGCCGCAGTCTTCGCAATTCTTTCTCTGTCATAGTGATCCCCCGTTTCCGTACCCTGTGCCGCAAAAAGCGAAGAACGGTAGTTACATGTACTGCCGCTCTTTAAAGCATCTATACCATATAGTGCAAACATCCTCCGTATAAAGCGTCGGACATAAATCATGATATGTCCGGAAACTCTTTTACATAAATTTGTCTTGAAGCTTTATATGAAAATTACACTCATATCTGCCGCGGAAATCAATCCCCAAAAGTAACAAAAGTTTGAATTTTGGCGAAAAAGCAGGCAAATTTCAAAAAATTGTACCAGAAAGGGTCATGATGGAGCCCAGCGCGGAGGATCTGTGCGCACGGGGGGCAGCTGCACGTCCACGGCGGACGGGCGTGCTTTGGGCGTGCGCAGCGCGGAGAACGAAGCACAATAAAATGCCGCAGACTCGAATATCTGCGGTCTTATGCTATGCAATATTGGGTTTTTATGGTATAGTAACTAAAAAAACTGAACCGAGGGGCACCAAAGCATAATGAATAAGTGGTCAAAGCGATTTATCGGGATCGGTCTTCTCTGCCTGCTCGCAGCCCTCTGCCTGACGGCATATAATTTATGGAGTGATGCGCGTGCTGGGAAAACCGCGGATCGCGTCCTGCAGCAGTTGAACCGGCTCGAGGGAGACAGTGCGCAGGATACGCATGCTGCGGAAGAGATTCCGGACTATATCCTGAATCCCAGGATGGATATGCCCACGCAGGAGATCGACGGGCAGAATTATATCGGCACATTGCAGATAGAAGCTCTGGAGCTTTCTCTGCCTGTGATCAGCGAGTGGAGCTACTCCAGACTGCAGATCGCTCCGTGCAGATATGCCGGTTCAGTGTACATGGACAACATGGTAATTGCTGCGCATAATTACACGAGCCACTTCGGCCGACTCAAAGAGCTTTCCCAAGGGGATGCGGTCACGTTCACCGATATTGACGGCAACATTTTCCGCTATCGGGTGACGGAGATAGAAACGCTGCAGCCCTATTCCGTAAATGATCCGTAAATGAAATGACCAGCGGTGATTGGGACCTGACGCTCTTTACCCGCACCATCGGAGGCCGGACACGTGTGACCGTCCGCTGTGAACGGGTGACAGACGCCAACATCGCGGCGGCTCCTGACTGAGCGCCTGAGAGCATAATTAAATAAGTATAAACAGGAGGAATGTTCCTCCCGTTTATACTTGTTTTTTATTCTTCTATTACTCCCCACTCCGGGACATGGACCGTTATCTGCTCTTCAGAGGACTTCTTTGCCGCAAGGGAATAGGCCAGCGCGGAGATGCCGTCGCTCAGCGGAGTCTCAATAGGCTTGCCGTTCTTGAGGCAGTCCTGAAATGCCTCGTGCGCATAGTATATGACGTCGCCGGTTGCGTGGTCATATGAGTCGTTAAAGCGGAGGGTCTCTGCATAGGGCATATCCTCGGTCTTCCATGTGAGGTCGGTAAACTCGAACATCCCCTCGCCGGTAAGGAAGATGGACCCCTTGTCGCCGATATATGCGCGCGAGCAGCGCGGAATATCGCAGGCCCATGAGGCGGCTATCGTCGCTATGGCGCCGTTTTTGAGGCGTGCGCTGATGGAGGTGTGGTTATCAAAGCGCGGAACGGATTCAAGCGTTCCGGTGTAGTTGCAGCTTATTGTCTCAAACGATCCGGCCATTGCGGTAATAAGCTTCCAGTCATGTGAAACGGACTCGATGGTCATGCCGCAGGCAAGATTGGGATCCGTGCGCCATGAGGCTGCCATGTTCTTCGCATGGAAGCCGAAGCCGGGGCTGAGGCGCGAGAACGCGATATTCACAGGGCGGCCGAACATGCCGGTGCGCACGAGCTCGAGCATCTTTCTGTACGCAGGGCGGTAATAGTGGGCAAAGCCGACCATTATCTTCGCATCGTATTCATCCGCCATGTGCTTTATCTTCATCGCGTCTTCCCATGTGGCGCTCACAGGCTTTTCCATATAGAGCGGCACATGGTGCCTGAGCACCATCTCGACATAGTCAAGGCGCTTCGTGGGCGGTGTGCTTATAACAACATAGTCGGCCTTGACAACATAGTCCTCTATCTCATCGTATCCGCAGATCGGGCAGCCGAACTCGGCGGCCAGAATGTCGGCATTCTTTTTGCTTATATCGAAGCCGCCTATAACCTCTCCGCCCAAGCGGACGACAGCTCTGCCATGGTGCCGGGCAATATCGCCCGCGCCTATCAGAAATACTTTCATAGTCCCCTCCACTTATTTAACCAGACTCAATGCGGAGTCCACGATGTTCTCCACAGTGATGCCGTTCATTGCAAGCAGGCGTTCATACGGCGCGGACATGCCGAACTGATCCTGAATGCCTATACGCTTTACCTTGCCCTTGCCGGCTTCCGCCGCGATCTCGCAGACCGCGCTGCCGAGACCGTTGAGGATGTTGTGGTCTTCGACCGTTATTATCTTTCCTATGGAATCGATGCAGTCGGCCACTGCTTCCTTGTCGAGCGGCTTTATCGTATGCATATCGAGCACACGCGCTTCGATCCCGCGTGCCGCGAGTGCCTCCGCCGCCTCTATCGCAAGGCGCACGGTGTCGCCGTTGGCGATTATCGCGACGTCGCTGCCGCTGCGCAGCAGCTTTGCTTTGCCGATCTCAAACCCATCGCTCTCGCTGTAGATGCTCGGGATCGCGTCTCTTGTGAAGCGCAGGTATACCGGACCGTCAAACTCCGCCGCGGCGCGGACGAGCTTCCTTGCCGACCAGTAGTCCGCAGGCATGATGACCGTCATATTCGGTATGGTGCGCAGGATGCCCATATCCTCAATGGCCTGATGGCTGGCGCCGTCGTTTGCGGGAGTGACCCCGCCGTGGGAGCAGGCTATCTTGACGTTCAGGTGCGGGTAGCATATCTCCTGGCGGATCATCTCCAGCATACGCATGGAGCCAAAGGCCGCATAAGTCACGACAAACGGTATCTTCCCGCAGGTTGCAAGCCCCGCCGCAGCGCCTGCGCAGTTTTGCTCGGCAATGCCCACGTTAAGGTACTGCTCCGGCAGCGCCTTGCGGAATGCGCCCGTCTTGCAGGATTTGCCTATGTCGGCATCCACGACAAGTATGTTTCTGTTCTCTTTGCCGAGCTCAACGATCTCGTCGCCGAAGCCGTCTCTTGTGGGTATATTTTTACCAAAGTTCATATTCAGTCCTCCTCAGCACCTGACATACTCTTTGTCAAGCTCCGCCATGGCCTGCTTATACTGCTCCTCGTTGGGGGCAGTGCCATGCCATGAGCACTGATTTTCCATGTAGGACACGCCTTTGCCCTTTACCGTCTTGCCGACGATGCACTTCGGAAGTCCGTTCTCCGCTGCCATTGCCTCATCAAGAGCCTTGACGACCGCCGCCATGTCATTGCCGTCTATCTGCCAGACCTCGAACCCGAAAGCTTCAAACTTCTTCGCAAGATCTACCGGCGGCATTATCTCTTCGCAGGTGCCGTCAAGCTGGAGATTGTTCCAGTCAACGAAAGCGATGAGGTTATCAAGCTTGTACTTATGCGCGGTGCCGGCAGCTTCCCATATCTCGCCCTCGTTGCACTCGCCGTCGCCGATGGCGCAGAACACGCGGTACTTTTTCCCGTCGAGCTTCGCTGCGATCGCCATGCCTGCCGCGCAGGCAAAGCCCTGTCCGAGCGAACCCGTGGATATATCGATCCCCGGGCACTTTTTCATATCCGGGTGTCCCTGAAGTATCGAGCCCTCCTTGCGCAGCGTATCCAGAACGCTCATGTCGAAGAAGCCCTTCATTGCAAGCGCGGCGTACTGGGCCGGGCATGTGTGCCCTTTCGATAGTACGAAGCGGTCGCGATCCTCCCAGCGCGGGTTTTGGGGATCCACATCCATGGCGTGCCAGTAGCAGGCGGTGACGAACTCCGCAATGGACAGCGAGCCGCCGGGGTGGCCGGACTGCGCCTTGTAGATCATGGATATGACGTTCTTTTTCAGATCAATGCACTTATTCTGCAGCTGAGTAATGTTCAAATCGTCTCTCATAAGATTCTGCCTTTCTATATACATTGGGAGTGTTTCATGCTTATCGCTGCCGTACCGGGATCAGCCGCCGAGGAGCGCCAATGAGAGTGAGGGCACGTAGGTGACGATTGCCAGAACTACCAGCGACGCGACCAGCAGCGGAACGACCGCAACGGATATCTTCTTGAGGTCTATCTTCGCTATGCCGCAGGCGACATAAAGGTTGACGCCGACAGGCGGTGTGACAAGGCCGATAGCAAGGTTGACGATCATAATGGTTCCAAAGTGGATCATGCTCATTCCGAGGGCCTTTGCAACGGGAACAAAGAGCGGAGTAAAGATATAGAGAGCCGAGGTTGAATCGAGGAAGCAGCCTGCGATCAGGAGAACGATATTGACGATGAGCAGGAAGATGATCTGATTGCCTCCGGCAACATCGGTGAGCAGAGAGCTGATGGCGACATCGATCCTTGCGCGGGTGAGAACATAGGCAAAGAGCGTCGCTGCAGCGGTGATGAACATAACGGTTGCGGTAGTGGACGCAGTATCAATAAGAATTTTCTTCAGATCCTTGAGCTTGAGGGTCTTGTAGACGACGATGCCGATGAACAGGCCGTAGACTGCAGAAACGGCTGCCGCCTCAGTCGGGGTGAAGATGCCGCCGTATATGCCGCCGAGGATGATGACGGGCATCAGCAGCCCCCAGAACGCATCCTTGAACGCGACGAGACGCTGTCTGCCGTTTGCCTTGGGCAGGCGCTTGAGGTTGCTCTTCCGGCCGAGCCAAAGCGTCACGACGATGAGAGCCGCGCCCATAAGAAGGCCGGGGAGGACGCCGGATATGAACAGGTCGCCGATAGAGGTATCGGAGATCGACCCGTAAACGACGAAGGTGATGGACGGCGGGATGATGACGCCGATCGCGCCTGCCGTTGCCATAAGACCCGCAGCAAAGGAAACATCATAGCCGACCTTGACCATTGCGGGGATAAGGATAAGACCGAGCGCCGCGACTGTTGCCGGGCCGGAGCCGGAGATAGCGGCAAAGAAGCAGGCGACTATAACGCACACCATTGCGACGCCGCCCTTGAGGTGGCCGACGCAGGATTCCGCGAGGGCGATGAGCTTACCGGAGATACCGGCTTTTTCCATAATGTTGCCGCCGAGTATGAAGAACGGGATGGCAAGCAGAACGGATTTGCTCGTAGCGGCGGAAACCAGCTGCGGGACAGTACCCAGGACGACCGAGACGGAGCGGCCCGCTCCGAGGACAAGCATAGCGCAGATGCTGGAAATACCGAGGCATACAGCGATAGGCGCGCCGATAAGAAGGAGAAGCACAAAGACTGCAAACAATACGAGAGCTTCCATTTTCAGTTGTCCTCCTTCGCATTTTCTTCAACCGTTGCCGCTTCTATCGCGTCGGCAACCACATCCTCATGCGCAATGTCCTTGCCTCTGAGGAGCCTGACGAGGTTCTGCCCGAATCTGATGGTGACAAAAAGAGCGCCGATAGGAACAAAGGATCCGAATATCCACTCCGGCAGCTGGGTGCCCGCGGTGAGCTGGCCCTTATTGAACTGGTTGAGAGCCATGAATACGCCGAAGTAGCATATGATACCGGAGAATGCGGTTGCAAAGAACATCGAAATGATTGCCAGGATATGAGCCGCTTTGGGGCCGACATGGTCGGTGATGAGTGTGAGGCCGAGGTGCGCGCCGCGCTTGGCAGCGATCGCAGCGCCCAGAAGGCTCAGCAGGACGAAGAGGTAGGTCGTGATCTCTTCAGAGAAGGACAGAGACGCGCTGAATATGTATCTGGCAACGACATTCACAAAGGTGAGGAGCGTCATCACGACGAGGCATACACAAACGAGCCACTCTTCAATGTTGTCAAGTATTTTATTCATCAAATTAACTCCTGTCTTTGCCATCAGTGTGCAAGGGGACATGCAAAGCCGGCATGTGCCCTTGTTCACTGATGGCAGTGATCTAATAACGGATAAAGCAAAACTGAGGGCAGGGCGAACCTGCCCTCAGTCGAAAGCACTAATTTCGATTAAGTTTACTGTTGATCCAATTAAATTCACTCTGAGATATATTCTCAGCCGAGCTCGACGCCGAATGCAGCGCAGGCCTCAGCGCCGTACTTCTCAAAGAAGCTCTGGCGAAGGTCGGCAACAACAGCCTGGAACGGCTCGAGCTGTTCTGCGGTGAGCACGTCGACCTGCATCCCCTGTTCCTTGAACTGGGCGATCAGTTCGTCCTGCTCTGCCTCGACCTGGTCGCGGCCCCAGTTGCAGGCCTCAAGAGCCTTCTCGGTGAGCATTGCGCGTGTATCCTCGGTCAGGGATTCCCAGATATTGTTGTTCGCGAGGAACAGGTCGTTTTCATAGGTGTAGTTCCATATAGTCATGTACTTCTGGACTTCGACGACGCCGGAGGTGGAGGTGATGCTGACGCCGTTCTCCTGACCGTCGATCGTGCCCTGCTGCAGTGCGGTGAAGACTTCGCTCCAGCTCATTGCCACAGGATCAGCGCCGAAAGCCTTGAAGAAGTTCATGTAAACTTCGCTGCCGGGGACGCGGATCTTGAGTCCCTTGAGATCCTCAGGCGTGGTAACGGCGTGTTTGCTGTTGGTCAGCTGTCTGAAGCCGTTGTGGAAAGAGCCGATAACGGTGATGCCCTGCGGCTGGAGAACGCTGTCATAGTAAGCAAGGCCGGTCGCATCGATGGTCTCGCGGGCTTCGGTATAGTTGTTGAAGGTCCAGGGAACAGTGCCGATGGACAGGCGCTCATCGAGAACGCTCAAAACGCTGGTAGCGTAAGCCGCCAAGTCGGTGGAGCCGTCAGCGATCATCTCTATGCCCTTGGTCGCATTGCCGCCAGCAAGCTGGTCATTGGGGTAGACCTCAATGGTGATGCTGCCGTTGGACTCTGCTTCAACAAGCTCCTTGAAGTAATTGGCCACCTTGGTATCTATCTGGGTGTCGGTACCGTTAACTGCCATGGTGAGCGTGATGTTGTCATACTTGGGGCCGTCGGACGATGCAGCGTCAGCTGCGCCGGTGGTGGATGCTGCCGGGGCTGAGCTGCCGCATGCGCACAGCGCGAGAGCCATGATCACGGCAAGCACGAGCGATATTGTCTTCTTCATACGTTTTCCCTTTCTGTTCTCATATAAATTCTCGATAGTCGTTCAACGTTCTACGTTGGGCGCTTTCTGATTACAAAATAACTCTGTCCATGATAAAAGTCAATATCTTTTTGCGGAGTGCATAATTTTTCGGAGTTACATCTCAAAATAGGGCTCACTTTTTTTGCACAATCCACAAAAAGTTTGGCAAATATCAGACGATCTGCAATCAGGATTGTCAAGCAAATATCATCTTGACTTTGGATATGCTACTTGTTAAAATTATAAATTGAAAATGAATCACAAAAGGTATGTTGAAAATGGGCAATTTGCAGTACAGTAAAATAAAAAGCACTTCCGTAGTCGAGCAGACTATAAGTTTTTTGACTGACGCCATTATGCGCAGAGAGCTGAGACCCGGTGACAAGATCCCTACCGAATTTGAGCTGGCCGATAAGCTCGGCGTATCCCGCAACACGGTGCGCGAGGCCGTAAAAACGCTCGTGTTCATGGGCGTGCTGGAGATCCGCCGTCCGGAGGGTACATTCGTACGCTCAGGCTTTACCGAGTCTCTTATCGATCCGATGATCTATGGGATAATCCTCAATCAGGATGACAGCTTTGAAGGTCTCATGCAGCTGCGTGAAATGATCGAAGTCGGAGTGATACGGCTCGTCATCGAAAAAGCAAGCGACGAAGAGATTGAGAGTCTGCGTAAGCCCCTTTCCGTTCTGGAAAAAGCCTGCAAAGCCAAGAAAGTCAATATTGACAGTGTCTTTAATGCAGACGATGAATTTCATAAGGCCATAAATGAAATGGGCGGCAACCAGATGGTCAACAAGATCAGCAGTACCGTCCGCACGCTCACCCACGCCATGCGCTACGAAAGCGTCGAAGCAATGATCGAAAAGGGCGAGGCCGAAACTCTCTATGCAGCGCATGAAAAAATCTTCAACATCCTTAAAACCCGCAATGACACCGACCTCAATCACGAGATACGGTCTACCTATTTTGTCGACGGCTGTGCCTTGTGCTGAAATCGTATAACCCGCATATGCGGCATGACGTGCCTCATACGCAGCGCAGCCGAACGGCTCCCCCGGGAGCCGTTCGGCTGCATCAGCATGGCAAATATAAAGCCGTGTATGTTCTTGTCAGTGGAGCGTAAAAAAGAAGTAACCCCTGACCGCTCGTCTCTTTTCTGCGATCAGGGGTTACTTCTGCGAATTCTTAGTATCTAACATCCTGGTTACCTCTCTTTCTTCAGTTTTTCCGGCACCGCCTGTCACGGGACACTGTTGCTAAGCACTCATAAATTCCACTCTGGGATCTCTGAAGCGAGATAAGCTCTGTGCTTACTGTCCGCCAGCGTATTTCGATCTGCAGTGCCTGCCCTGCTGTCTCAGCACTCAGGGCTCTTTTACCTGTACATCGGTATCACCCTTTCTGATGATAATATACCAAATCCCCGCGCCGCTTTCAAGAGCAATACTCCATGATTTTAAGCACCGTTTTTTGTGCATATATACATTTTTCATGATTTGCGCCGTGAATATTATGTTTAATATTGACAAGCGCAGCTCGTTTCAAATATAATAGATATGTTGTGAGCCGTGCGGCGGCACGGCTCACGTCAGATAAGGAGCCGCCTATGACCGAAAGCATAATTGAACTTGACGTACACGGCATGACGCTGTACCAGGCAAAGGTCGTGATAGACGCTAAGCTTCGCCGCAGCGCCGGTGCGTACCGCATCCGCGTCATCCATGGCTATCACGGCGGCACCTCCCTGCGCGACGGGATACGCAAAGAGTACGCGAAGCACCCGAAGGTGCTCAGGATAGAGCTTGGGCTGAACCCCGGCGAGACGGATCTTGTCCTGCGGGAATTTTAACTGCCGAACACATTGGGCGTGCTGCAAAAAATGCAGCACGCCCTTTAGGCCGCCTGACATAAGAAAACATACGCCTGAAAAGGCACAAAATGCACGAGCGGCTTTGTTGCAGCGTTTTGCCATACACAAAGTATGCCTTCAACGCTGCGCCTCGCCCTCGCACATTCTGAACACTTTTCAGGTGCAAAGCAGTTTTGCCAAAGATTGTTCGAGCAGAAATCGTTTGAAAAAGCTTCCGCATACTTTGTGTATGTGGAAGCTTTTTCGGACTATTTCGGCCGGACAGGCAAAGGCAAAACCGTATGTCTTCTTGTGTCAGGCGGCCTTTCGGTTTATCATTCTTTCTTCTCCTTGAGCAGCACAAACTTCTCCACCGGGAAGAGCACAGCCATCTGGAATGTCCCCGCGACGGCCGCGGCTATCGTCGGTGCAAGTGCGGTCCACAGCTCCGCACCGGTCGAGCGCAGGGCGTTTGCGATGACGCCCTGGAACCAGATCGAGAACAGGATCAGGCAGACCATCAGCGCCAGATACACCGCGAAACACCACGCGGGCGCGTCGGACTTGAAAGTCGTCTTCTTATTCTGGATATACCCGTAGATATTTGCAAGCAGGTTCGAGGCGAAGAATGGAAACACATAGCCCCAGTTGTCGTTCCCCGCGCCGACGACAGACGCGCTGAATATCCCGGTCAGGAAGCCCGGCAGCGGCGCTTTCCAATCGGCCAGCGCCCAGCACAGCAGGTTCACCATAACGATCTGGAGTATGCCGGCGATCCCGCTCACAAGCAGGAACTTTATAAACTGCCACAGGGTCTTGCGCTCATGCTTGGGCGCGTTTTTATTTCCGTCCATACGCTCTCCTCCCCTGTCCGGACACGGTTCAGCGCTTGATAAGCTTCTCCAGCATCGCCGCGTCTATCTGGTTTACGGTCACGAACTTTCCGTCATAGAACACCGCCCAGTTATTGAAAACACATGGCAGCGCCTTGGCTTTCTCAATCGAGTCGACAAGGATAAACTGCGCCGGTATGCCGTTTGAAGCGCAGTGCTCCCGCAGCTTTTCAACCCGCTGCGGAATATACGGGCACTGGAGATCATAATAGACCGTCAGCCCCTTGGCGTCAACAGTCATTTGCTTTGCCCCTGCAGCAAAGCGCGGGACTCTGCCATCAAAGGACAACGCCAGCAGCTCATAGCCGTTGTCCGTTCTGTCCACCGCCGCGAAGCCGAATTTCTTTGCAAAGCTCTGGTCGGACAGCCACGCTTTCTGCTTCTCCGCACCGAGCATACACACGCCGGACCTGCCATGTGCACGGGTATCGGCAATGCAGCTCTCCAACAGCGCGCGGCCATAGCCGTGCCCCTTGGGCTCGCCCTGAACCCAGAGGCAATAGATATAATAGAAATTATCTCCGTCGACAGGCACTCAGGCCGTCTCCAGCGGGGCATACTCGATAAACACGCAGCCCTTGACGTTCAGCTTGCGGAACACGTGCCCCTCGCCGAGCCGTTCCTTGAGTCAGGCGCGCTTGGCCTCAATGCCGGGGTGACCTTTCTTCGCGCGGATGATGCAGCACAGGTGCTCGTCCTCTATATTCTCCGGAGTAAGGTCAATAAACTCAGCGTCCATATCCGTCCGGTCCCTTTCGTTATTTATAATTGCAGGATGCTGCTGACCTCATACAGCGATGGCAGCACAGCCTTTGCCATGCGCCGCACGGTCTCCGACGGGGCCTTTATATCCGGCACACATATCACGTCTATCCCCGCGGCATACGCCGCCTGAACCCCAGCCTCGCTGTCCTCAAGCACGATGCAGTCCTCCGCGCGCTCCCCCGCTTTCTCGCGCGCCTTGAGGAACACATCCGGCGCGGGCTTGCCGTGCTCGACCTCAGGGCCGAAGACCATATCGTCAAAGTACCCATCCACGCCGTTGTCGCGCAGCACACCCACGGCGCGGTCACGGACGCTGGAGGTGGCAAGGATGATACGCACTCCGCGCGCTTTTAGCTTCTTCAGCAGCTCCTTGGCTCCGGGTTTGAGCGGTATGCCGCGGTCGAAATACACTTTCTCGTTGGAGGTGTAGAACTCTGCGCCCTCCTCGAGTGTGATTGGCAGGTCGAAATCCGCTATAAATTGGTTCACGTTGTCGACAAGCGCCTTGCCGCTGTATTTCTCGGTGTACGCGGAAAGAGTCAGCTCATGCCCGTACTTGCGGATAAGATCGCCGTATATCTTGAAGCAGGTAGACTCGGTGTCGATAAGCAGTCCGTCAAGGTCGAATATAACAGCCTTTTTCATATGTCTCTCCATTCAAAAACATCGCTTGACAAGGGCACACAGAGAAAAACAACTGAAAATGAGCTGCCAAGCCTTACACAATGCACCGCCTAACAGGACATAGGCGGTGTTTTTGTTCTCTGTGTGCCGATATGGGCCAGCCGTGCGGCGTGGCCTAAATACTTGTCAAGGAGGTTATTCGTGTCATGGCAGAAGAAAACAAGCATCCCCCTACCACGGAGGAACATGCCCCGCCTGAAATGCCGGGAAAGGCCCCGGAAATGGAGCAGGCCGAGATCCCTGATGTGGGCGGCGGCCCTGCTCCGTCTGCAAAGGTAATTGACCTTTCCGCTGTGCGTTCCACGCCGGAAAAGGACGCTCCGCCGGACATCCCCAAGGAGCCGGAGGCCCCGCCTGTTTCCGTCACCGAGTACAGTAAGCAGGAATGGGAAAAGCCCATGCCGGAGCCGGAGAAGCCCAAGGCCAAGCGGGGCCGCCCTGCAAAAGCTGAAAAAGCCACGCCTGCCGAGCCGGGGGCCAAGAAAGAGGAAAAGGCGGAAAAGCCCCGCCGTGGCCGCCCGCCCAAGGCGGAAAAAGCGGCCCCGGAGCAGGCCAAGCCGCCCAAGGCTGGCAAGGCCCATGCAGCCCCCGAGGAAAAGGCAGCGCCCCCGGCCCCGGAAGTGCCGCCTGCGCCCCGTGACGCTACCCGTGCCGAAAAAGAGGAGATCGTCTATCTTGACCTTTCCGACCTGCACCCGTTCAAGGA
>CAVFGM010000149.1:0-13765 GCA_963621955.1 Bacteroidaceae bacterium | reverse complement strand
AATACTTCTCGCTCAGAGAGTGTCGAGCGCAGCGAGGCGCGGGTCTGAGCGCAAACTGACTCGTCGGAAAGCTTGCTTTTCGACGATGTTATTTCCCCCACTCGTCGCTGCCCTTTTCGTCGGGTATGACAAGCTCCAGCGCGCGGATCGCGCACTCTATCATCGAGTCGTCAGGCTCGTTCGTGGTCAGGTGCTGGAGCCACTTGCCGGGTGCCGACAGCGCAGCGGACAGCCAGTTGTCATGCAGGCCGCACCAGCGGTTTATCTCATAGCTTATCCCGACGACGATGGGCAGCAGCAGCAGGTGACAGCCCATGCGGGCAAAGCTGTTGTCAAGCCGGACGACGGAGTTGACAAGAATGCTGACCACGACCACGACGAGCAGAAAGCTCGTCCCGCAGCGGGGATGGAAGCGTGACTCCTCGCGGACGTTATCGACCGTAAGCTCCTTGCCGTGCTCGTAGCAGAAGATGGTCTTATGCTCCGCGCCGTGGTAGGAGAACAGACGCTTCACGTCGCTAACGCAGGTACACAGCTTCATGTACGCGAGCAGGATAATGACGCGCACAAGACCCTCTGACAGATTACGCACAAAATAGCTCGCTGTCAAGGGCTTTATCAGGCCGACGATGGCCGCCGGCAGGAAGATGAACAGAAACAGGGACAGCGCGATGCCGAGCACGACAGCCGTGCCGATGATGAGCTTCTGCGCCTTGTCCTCAGGGAAGTGATCCTCTATCCATTTATCGAGCTTATCAGGCTCGCCCTGCTCCTCAATGGGGATGAGGCTTGCCGAATAGGTCAGCGCCTGCATACCCTTTACCATGGAGTCAAGGAATATGGCGCAGCCGCGGATGAGCGGCCAGCCGAGGACGGGGTACTTGTCCTTTATGAATTTGAGCTCTTCGGTCTTTTCAACAAGACCGTCCTTCGTGCGGCAGACGATGGCCTGCTTTTTCGGGCCGCGCATGAGGATGCCCTCAATGAGCGCCTGCCCGCCTATGGAAGTGCGGAAACCGCAGGATCTGCTGTTTTTCAATTCGGGGTTCTCCTTTGTAAGTGCGATAGAAAATAATATCAGGTGTTCATCGGCAGGCTGACGGAGACGACGCAGCCGCCGCCCGGGGCGTTATCGATATCGAGCCTGCCGCCGTGGCGGGTGACGATCTCATCACACACGGAAAGGCCGATGCCGGTGCCGCGGTTCTTGGAGCTGCCCTTGTAGAACTTCTCCTTGACGTGCGGAAGCTCACCCTCGGGGATGCCGTGGCCGTAATCGCGCACGGTGATGTGAACAAAGCTGCCGTCGTCATCGAGCTTTATATCCACCTTGCCGCCCTCACCGCCGTGCTTCATGGCGTTGTCAAGCAGATTGAGAAACACCTGCTTTAGCCGCTCCGGGTCGCCGGGGATGAGCGGTATCTCAACGGGGGGCTCGGTATAATTGACCTCAATGCCGGCCTGACGCATAAGCTCGCCATAGGTGAAGAGCGCGTCCTCAAGCTCGGCGGCGATGTCGATAAGCTCGACGCGGAGGTTGAAGCGCCCGTCCTGGATCCTTGTGAATTCAAGCAGCTCCTTGACCATGCCGGTGAGACGCTCGGCCTCCTTGGAGATGATATGGATGCCGCGCAGGGAGTCGCCCTGCACAGCGGGGTCGTAGGCGATGGTCTCCGCCCAGCCGGTGATGGCGGTGAGCGGGGTGCGCAGCTCGTGCGACACCTGAGAGATGAACTCCGTGCGGGATTTTTCCGCGATGGCGACCTTTTCGGACATGTCGTTTATCTCCTCGGTCAGCACGCCGAGCTCGTCGTCACGTTCCTTTTCGAGCTTTATCCCGTAGGTGCCCTCGGCGATGCGGCGGGCATGGTCGCTGAGCTTTGCGATAGGCTCGGACACGCGGCTTGAGAACCAGAGGTTCACGCCGATGAGATAGAGACAGACGATGATCGACAGCGCGGCGGAGAGCCACGCGACGCCGTGCAGCCCGACCCACACGCCTATGAGCAGCAGCGCGACAGCCGCGATGCAGGAAACTAAAAGCTGGTTTTTAAGCTCTTTCAGCATTGGTGTTATTTCTTACCTTCTGTGTTTATTATGGGATAGAAAAGCTCCGCGCGGCTCAGTAGCCCCACTTGTAGCCGTAGCCCCAGACGGTGGTGAGGTATTCGGGCTCGGTCGGGTCGGTCTCGATCTTTATGCGCAGGCGGCGGATGTTGACGTCGACCGTCTTGAGCTCGCCCGTAAAGTCATTGCCCCAGACGGCGGCGAGGATATCCTCCCTCGACATGGCCTTGCCGGGGTTCTCCATAAACAGCTTCATCAACAGGTATTCTATCTGCGTGAGCTTCAGGCGCTGGCCGTTCTTCTCAAGGGTGCGGTTGCGGGTGTTGAGCAGGAACGGGCCGCTGGAGATTTCGGTCGAGGATTTTTCGTCATCGTCAACTCCGAGGCGGCGGACCAGCGCATCGACGCGCGCGGTAAGCTCCGCCGGGGAGAAAGGCTTTGTCACATAATCGTCCGCACCGGTCATAAGGCCGGTGACTTTATCTATCTCCTGGCTCTTCGCGGTGAGCATGATGATGCCCATCTTCGAGCCGGTAGCGCGGATGCGGCGGCAGACCTCGAAACCGTCGATATCCGGGAGCATCACATCAAGCAGTGCCATGCAGATATCGGGGTTGACCTTGAGCTTTTCCAGCGCCATTTCTCCATTCTCCGCCTCGATGGGCTCGTACCCGCTGCGGCGCAGGTTGATGACCACAAAGCTGCGGATGTTGGCTTCGTCTTCCAGAACGAGAATTTTCTTCATGGCGTTAGCTCCTTCTTGCCCGCGAAGCGTACCCCGCGGACGGATTTGGGTTTCAATATGACACCTAATTATAACATGTCTTTAACAGAAATGATAGTCAAAGTTTCAAAGAAATAAAAATATTTTGCATAGCGATTACATGTTATGTAAATCAAATTTAGGAAAATGTTAAGGACGCACCGGCATGCAAGGCGATTGCCGTTGATTATTCTGACAGCAGATGATAAAATAACGGTATGAATGATAACAATATTGTACTGGGCATACTCGCCCATGTGGACGCGGGCAAGACCACCCTGTCCGAGGCCATGCTGTACCTTTCCGGAAAACTGAAAAAGCTGGGTCGGGTGGATCATCGGGACAGCTTTCTTGACAACAACAGCCTCGAGCGTGCGCGGGGTATCACGATCTTTTCCAAGCAGGCGGTCATGCCGCTGGGGGAGATGACCGTGACGCTGCTGGACACGCCGGGGCATGTGGACTTTTCAGCCGAGGCCGAGCGCTCGCTTCAGGTGCTCGACTATGCGGTGCTCGTCATAAGCGGGACGGACGGCGTGCAGGCACATACCGAGACGCTCTGGAAGCTGCTGGAGCGCTATAATGTGCCGGTGTTCATATTCGTGACGAAGATGGATCTGCCCGGCTGTGACCGGCAGGAAATCATGGACGGGCTGCGCACACGTCTGTCCGAGCGCTGCGTGGATTTCTCCGCCGATGGGGACGCGCTTTTTGAAAGCGCCGCGATGTGCTCGGAAGCGGCGATGGACGAATATATCGAGACGGGCAGCATCGGCACGGAGCGCATGCGCGATATGCTGCGCCGCCGTGAGATTTTCCCCTGCTGCTTCGGCTCGGGACTCCGGACAGAGGGCGTGGGGGAATTCCTGAATATGCTGGAGCTCTACGCCCGTCCGGGGGACTATGGCGAGGATTTCTCAGCGCGGGTATATAAGATCGCCCGCGACGCGCAGGGAAACCGCATGACCTTTATGAAGGTCACGGGCGGCGCGCTGCGCGTGCGCAGCCTGATGAAATACACTGACCGGGACGGCAATGCCTTTGAGGAGAAGATAAGCCAGCTGCGCATATACTCCGGCGCAAAGTACGACACGGCGGAGACGGTTCTCCCAGGCCGGATATGCGCGGTGCTCGGTCTTACGGGTACGTATCCGGGGCAGGGACTCGGCGCGGCGGGAGATTTTTCTGAGCCGCTGCTCGAGCCCGTGATGAGCTACCGCGTCATCCTCCCGCCGCAGAGCGACCCTGCGGTGCTGCTGCCGAAGCTCATGCAGCTCGACCAGGAGGACCCGCAGCTGCACATCGTTTGGAATGAGCGCACGCGCGAGGTAAGCGTGCAGCTCATGGGCAGGGTGCAGGCGGAGATTTTCCGCAGCCTTGTAAAAGAGCGCTTCGACACGGACATCACGCTCGACACCGGGCGCATCATGTACCGCGAGACGATAAAGGACACGGTCGAGGGCGTCGGGCATTTCGAGCCGCTGCGCCACTATGCCGAGGTGCATCTGCTGCTCGAGCCGCTGCCGCGCGGTAGCGGGATAGAGCTTTCAAGCAGCTGCCCGGAGGACGAGCTTGACCGCAACTGGCAGCGGCTCATTCTCACGCATCTTGCCGAGAAGCAGCACATCGGCGTGCTGACCGGCTCGCCTGTGACGGATATACGCTTCACGCTTGCCGCGGGGCGCGCACACATAAAGCACACCGAGGGCGGGGACTTCCGTCAGGCGACCTACCGCGCCGTGCGTCAGGGGCTGATGCAGGCCGAGAGCGTCCTGCTCGAACCGTGGTACAGCTTCGTGCTCGAAGTACCGGCAGAGCAGATAGGCCGGGCGATAAGCGACGTGCGCGCGATGAACGGCGAGATCGACTCCCCAGAGGACGCGGGCGGCATGATGCGCCTTGAGGGCGCGGCGCCCGTCGCGGGGATGAACGAATACATGCAGGAGCTGCTGGCCTATACCCACGGCCGGGGCAGGCTCAGCCTGACGCCGGGCGGCTACCGCCCGTGCCGTGAACAGCAGAAGATAGTCGACGCCATAGGCTACGAACCCGAGCGGGATACCGATAACCCCGCCGACTCCGTGTTCTGCTCACACGGCGCGGGCGTGAACATCCCGTGGGATCAGGTGAAGGACTACATGCACCTTGAAAGCTGCCTGAAGCCGCCGGTCGAGGAGGCAGCGCCCGCCGCCGCGCCGCGGTACAGGAATCTCAGCATCGACGACCGCGAGCTTGAGGCGATAATGGAGCGCGAGTTCGGGAAGATAAAGCGCCCGCAGTATTCCGCGCGGCAGGTCAACGCCGCGGCGAGCGAACCGGCGTTTGAGAAGAAGCCGGAGTTTATCATCGTCGACGGCTATAACCTCATCTTCGCGTGGGACGAGCTTAAAAAGCTCGCCGCCGACAGGCTCGATTTAGCGCGCGGACGGCTCATGGATATGCTGTCAAACTACTGCGGCTTTACGAAAGCGAAGCTCGTGCTGGTGTTCGACGGCTTCCGTACGCCGGGAAACCCCGGCTCGCGCGAGGATTATCACAACATAAACGTCGCCTTCACGAAGGACGGCGAGACGGGAGATGCGTATATCGAGCGCCTTGCCGACGAGATAGGGAAGAATTACTCCGTGCGCGTCGTGACGAGCGATAACCTGATACGGCTCTCGGCGCTGCGCTCGGGCGTGCTGCGCTGCTCGTCGGGGGAGTTCAAGAACGAGGTCGAGTGGGTGCTCGGCCAGATAGACGCGGTTCTGAAAAAAAGCAACGAGAGCGCGCATAAAACGAGGATAGCGGACAAAATAAATGGAAAACAATGAACTTCTCAAGCGCGGCGAGGATCTTGCCAGCCGCTGCGAAAATAAGGGCTGCCTGACCTCAACGGGCTTTCTCACCCCGGCGGAGCAGTATGCGCTGGCGCACGATGCGAAGCTTCGCTTCAGCAGGATGGTATTCCGCGGCGGGCATGAGGACTTCGAGCGCGGCATGGCCTTTTTCCTGCCGGACTACATGGAGGAGGCGGAGCTTGAAGAGAGCGAGCATATCTGCGCAATAAAGCTCACCGCCGCATTCGGTGAGCCTGCCCACCGTGACTATATGGGCGCGGTGCTCGGCATGGGCGTGAACCGCGAATGGGTCGGGGACATCATCGTTGACGGGTGTACGGCCTACGTGCTGTGCCAGCCGAGCGTGCTGCGCCACCTGCTGAGTATAGACAAGGTGGGGCGCTGCGGCGTGCGCGCGGAGGAGATCGCGCTATCGGAGCTGCCGCATAAGGCACGGCAGAGCGAGGAGCGCAGCTTCACGCTGATGAGCCTGCGGCTCGATGCGCTGTGCTCCGGCATGTTCCGCATCTCGCGCACCGAGGCCGCGCGGCAGATCGCCGCGGGGAATGTGAGCCTTAATTACACCGAGTGCCTGAAAGGCGACAGAAGCGTCAAGGAGGGGGACATCGTCTCACTGCGCGGCGCGGGCAAGGGCAGGCTCAAGGAGCTGGGCGGCAGCTCCAAGAAAGGCCGCCTGTTTGTGACGGCTGAAATTTTCAAATGAACGGAGAAGAATATGAAAGCTTATGAACGGCTTCTGAAATACGCGGCGATCGATACGCAGAGCAGCGAGGATGCACAGGGTACGCCCAGTACGCCCGGGCAGCTCAGGCTATGCGCGCTCCTTGCGGAGGAGCTGCGCGCTATCGGGCTGCAGAAGGTCTATGAGGACGGGCGCGGCTATGTCTACGGCTGCCTCCCGGCAAGCACGGGCATGGAAAATGAGCCGACTATCGGCTTCATCGCCCATGTCGACACCGCACCGGATTTTTCCGGGACAGGCGTGAAACCCGTGCTGCATGAAAACTACGACGGCGGGGACATCGCCCTCGGGACGAGCGGGCTGGTGCTCTCATCCGAGAAGTTCCCTGATCTGAAAGACTGCATAGGCCAGACGCTCATAAGCACCGACGGTACAACGCTCCTCGGCGCGGACGACAAGGCGGGCGTGGCCGAGATAATGACGGCCTGCGAGCGCATTGTGAAAGAAAATCTGCCGCACTGCGCCGTCGCTGTGGCCTTTACTCCCGACGAGGAGATAGGCAGCGGGGCGGAGCTGCTCGAGCTTGAGCGCTTCGGCGCGGACTTTGCCTATACCGTCGACGGCGACGAGGTCGGCGAGATAAACTATGAGACCTTCAACGCCGCCGCGGCGAGCTGGGAGATACGCGGCGTGAACGTCCACCCCGGCAGCGCAAAGGGGATAATGATAAATGCGGCGCTCGTTGCGTTCGAGATAAATTCCATGCTCCCGACAGAGGAGATACCGGCGGCGACCGAGGGCTACGAGGGCTTTTACCACCTGCTGGAGATGAACGCCTCGGTCGAGCTGGCGGAGATGAAATATATAATCCGAGACCATGACGCGGAGAAGTTCGCCCATCGCTGCGAAGCCATGCGCGATATCGAGCGGCACATAAACGAAAAATACGGCGCGGGCACGGCAAAGCTCACCTTGAAGGAGCAGTACCGCAACATGGCGGAGGTGCTTAAGGAGCGCATGGACATCATCGAGCGGGCAAAGCGCGCGATGGAAAAGCGCGGCATTGCGCCGGTTATCCGCCCGGTGCGCGGCGGGACGGACGGCGCACAGCTCTCGTTCCGCGGTCTGCCATGCCCGAACCTCGGCACCGGCGGCAGCGCTTTTCACGGCCCATATGAGCATATCACCGCGGAGCATATGGATGAAGCGGTTGACATAATATTGAATATAATCAAATAAAGGGTGGCAGTTCATATGAACACAACGACGAAGCTCTCGGCGCGCAAGTGGATCACGCTTATCCTCATCGGTCTGTTCGGGCAGTTCGCCTGGACGATCGAGAACATGTACTTCAACGTCTTCCTGTACAACACCATCTCCACCGACCCGTGGTACATCGCGGAAATGGTCGGTTGGTCGGCTGCCGCCGCGACGCTGACGACACTTCTGATGGGCGCGCTGTCGGATAAGCTCGGCAGGAGAAAGCCGTTCATCGCCGTGGGCTATGTTCTCTGGGGGCTTTCGACCGCAGCCTTTGGGTACATCACTCCCGAGAATGCAGCGCGGCTCTTCCCGGGAGCGAATGCCGTCGCGTCAGCGGCGATGCTCGTCGTCATAATGGACTGCGTGATGACATTTTTCGGCAGCACGGCAAACGACGCGGCCTTCAACGCATACGTGACTGATATTACGGATAACTCGAACCGAGGCCGCGCGGAGAGCGTGCTCGCCATCCTGCCGCTTATCTCGATGCTCATCATCTTCGGGGCTTTCGACGGGCTGACGCAGCAGGGGAGATGGCAGGAGTTCTTCAATATCTTCGGCCTTGCAGTGACGTCCGTCGGCGTGCTGGCCATATTCCTCGTGAAGGACGAGCCGGGGCTCACGCGCGGTACGGACAGCTATTTCAAGAACCTGCTCTACGGCTTCAGGCCGTCGGTCGTAAAGAAGAACCCGGAGCTTTATCTTTCCTTTGCGGCGTTCTGCCTGTTCTCCGTCGCGGTGCAGGTCTTCTTCCCGTACCTCATCATCTACATACAGAACTATCTCGGCATCACGGACTATGCGGTAGTCCTCGGCGTGGTGCTGATCCTTGCGTCTGTTGTGAGCGTCGTGTCCGGTCGGTTTATCGACAGGCTCGGCAAGCTGCGCTTCGTGTTCCCCGCGGCGGCGGTCATGCTCGCAGGGCTTATCGGCATGTTCTTCGTGCGCGGGAGCATCGGCGTGATGATCGCGGGAACGGTGATGATGAGCGGGTACATGATGATGACCTCGGCGCTCGGCGCGAATATACGCGACTGGACGCCCGCTGACAAGGCCGGGCATTTCCAGGGCATACGCATGATATTTGCGGTGCTGCTGCCGATGGTGACAGGCCCCGCGATAGGCGCGGCGGTCATAAAGAACGGCGCGAGCACTTATGTGGAGTTAGGGCAGGTAAAGACCGTCCCGACACCGGGGGTATATCTCGCCGCGGCTGCCGTGCTGCTGCTGACCTTTGTGCCGATATTGGCGCTGAGGAGGAAAGAGCGATAGACCACCTCAGAAACTTGCACAAAATTTTCTGCAGAAAACTGTTGACAATGTCGAATGAGAGGTGTATATTACACGCATCCAAAGACAGTGATGCTTCGGAACCGGTTCCGGGCGCTGTGTCTTTCACAAAATTTACAGGCGTTTGAATCCGGACAAGTAATGCGGGGAACTCACTTACAGAGAGTGCGCGGGAGCTGAAAAGCGCACAGCCGAGCCTGCACGAATAACACCGGGTGAGCCGCGAGGGGAAAGGGAAACCGAGTATCCGAGCCGTCCGCGTCCCGCGTCAGTGGACAAGGGTTTGATTGAACCCCGGGAATGAGAAAAAAGATAGGTGGCACCGCGAGGTACAGCACTTGCCCTATCGTACATGCTGAACATTTTGGATCCGACATCAATGGGAGGAAATGTTTATGTGTTCGATAATGGGCTTTTGCGGCAGCGGTGTCACCTTTGCGCGTTTTAAGGAATGTTTTGACAGAACGGTATCCAGAGGGCCGGACGATACCCGTTACGTAGATACCGGGCGCGGCCTGCTCGGCTTCCACAGGCTTGCCATCATGGGTCTGCACCCGGAGGGGATGCAGCCGTTCGAGCTGCACGGCAGCTACGCCGTCTGCAACGGCGAGATATACGGCTTTGAGAAGCTGCGCGAGGGGCTGATCGCCAAGGGCTATAAGTTCCAGAGCGAATCCGACTGCGAGATACTCCTGCCCCTGTACGAGCAGTACGGCACGGATATGTTCAGGATGCTCGACGCAGAGTTTGCGCTCATTATCTATGATGCCAAGACCCGCGGCTTCGTTGCCGCGCGCGACCCCATCGGTATCCGCCCGCTCTATTACGGCTATACCGATTCCGACGAGATAGTCTTTGCCAGCGAGCCGAAAAACCTCGTCGGCCTTGTCGGGAAGATCATGCCGTTCCCTCCCGGACATTATTACATTGACGGAAAGTTCGTCTGCTACGCCGATATGTCCAAGGTCGAGAGCGTATGCCATGACGACCTTGAAACGGCCTGCGCGAAGATACATGAAAAGCTCGTCGCCGGTATTGAGAAGCGCCTTGTCGCCGACGCGAAGGTGGGCTTCCTGCTCTCCGGCGGGCTTGACTCCTCGCTCGTCTGCGCCGTTGCTGCGCGCAAGAGCGACAAGCCCATACGCACCTTTGCCATCGGCATGGCGACGGACGCGATAGACCTCAAGTACGCTAAGGAAGTCGCAGACTACATCGGCAGCGAGCACACTGAGGTCATCATCACGCGCGACGATGTTATCGCCTCGCTGGAGAAGCTTATCTACATCCTCGGCACCTATGACATCACGACCATCCGCGCGAGCATGGGCATGTATCTGCTGTGCAAGGCGATACATGAGCAGACCGATATCCGCGTTCTGCTGACGGGCGAAATTTCCGATGAACTCTTCGGCTATAAGTACACCGACTTTGCCCCATCGCCCGAGGAATTCCAGAAAGAAGCCGAGAAGCGCATACGCGAGCTGCATATGTACGATGTGCTCCGCGCCGACCGCTGCATCTCCGTGAACTCCCTTGAGGCGCGCGTGCCGTTCGGCGACCTTGACTTTGTGAAGTACGTCATGAGCCTTGACCCGGCGATGAAGATGAACACCTACGGCAAGGGCAAGTACCTGCTGCGCCACGCCTTTGAGGGTGATTGGCTGCCGCACGATATCCTCTACCGCGAGAAAGCCGCGTTCTCCGACGCTGTCGGCCACTCCCTCGTTGACGACCTCAAGGAGTATGCCGCGTCATATTACACCGACGAGGAGTACGAGGAAAAGCGCATGAAGTATGACCATGCGCGCCCGTTCACTAAGGAATCGCTTCTCTACCGAGAGATATTCGAGAAATACTATCCCGGCCAGAGTGATATGGTAGCCGACTTCTGGATGCCGAACAAGAGCTGGAAAGGCTGCGATGTCGACGATCCCTCCGCGCGCGTGCTGTCAAACTACGGCGCAAGCGGTGTGTGAGCGTGTACATATATAAATATATCGGCGCTGCATTTGCAGCGCCGATTTTCATGTTATTCTGTTTGTGCCTCTTTGCTGTAAAGAAGCTCCGGCCAGGGGAAAACGTACACACCCGGTTCCGTATCGGCGGTGATCTCAAGGCTGTGCCGGGAGAGCATATGGATATCGGCAGAGCGGAACAGCTCCAGAAAACGGTCGACTCCACAGACCTGCTGGAGCCCCTGCGCCCCGCGGCGGTAGTGCATGGGGACGATTATCCTGGGCTTCACGGCGTCAGTAATGCGCCTGGCCTGCGCGGCATCAATGGTGTAATACCCGCCGACGGGGATGAGCAGCACATCGATGCTGCCAAGCTCTTCAAGCTGAGCGCCTGAAAGTTCGTGGCCTAAATCACCGAGGTGCGCGAGGTTTATGCCCTCGGAGGAGATGACGGAGATGAGGTTCCTGCCGCGCAGCTCGCCGTGCCTGCCGTCGTGGAATGTCTCGATCTGGCGCAGCTTCATCTCAGGCTTGTGCCCGGAAAGAATGATCCGCTCCGGTGCGCAGTGGTCGCTGTGACCATGGCTGCATATTACCGCATCGGCCGTCAGCTCCGGCAGCTCAAGTCCCGGGACGGAGCCGGGGGCATAGGGGTCGAAGACCACAGTCCCGTTCTCGCAGATGACCTTAAAGCATGAGTGCCCGTACCATATCAGCTTCATTTAACACGCTCCTTTCAAAAAATATAACGGTACTGATAGCATCATTATAATATGAAAAAGGGGCGCAAGTCAACGCTGAATTGGAGCTGGATCAGAGCCGGGGCCCCTGAAAACTGTCATCGCGGTTCGAAAGGTTCTTGAGACCAAAGTTCAGAAGCGTCACAGGCTGTTTCCATGTAAGATTGGATTTGCGCGCGATAAGCTCCTTGAGGTCGTTCACGCTGCCGCCGGAGACGGTATTTTTCTGCACCATGAAAGCCGCGTGGTTCTGGAGAAACATATACAGATAATTGCTGTCCTCCGCGAGGCGGGAAAAGGAAGTGTAGCTGACAGGCTCGGTATCGGGATTGAAGCTGAACTTCGTCGGCCCGAAGCTGTAATTAAAGACAGGCAGCTGCCCGCCGAGCTGCTTTATCACGGCGTCGGCACGGGACTTTGCAACGGCGTTGCTGCCGGTCAGCATGAAACAGCCGATCATAATGCAGACGAGCGAAATGCTCGTGGCAACTTTTCCTATAATGCCGAAAACGATAAGAGCTGCGGCGATAACGTACAGGATGACCTTTTTGCGGAACTCAAAGGTATTGTACTGCGTGATGCACATAAGCTCCACGGATTCTTTGCTGTGTGCCATTTTTGCGGTGATGTTGGTCATTGGAGAACCTCCCCTCGTTTGATCGATTATAACATTATTCACGCATTACGGCAAGTGAAAAACCGGCAGAGCTTTGCCCTGCCGGTTATGAATAAACGCTTTATATCAGACGATGCCCTGAGCCATCATCGCGTCCGCGACTTTCAGGAAGCCTGCGACATTTGCGCCGACCATGAGATCGCCGGGCTTGCCGCACTCGACGGAAGCGTCATAGCAGGCCTTATAAATCTCCTGCATGATGCCGTGCAGCTTCTCATCGACCTCGTCAAAGCTCCATGACATACGGATGGAGTTCTGGCTCATTTCAAGCCCGGAGGTGGCGACACCGCCTGCGTTCGAGGCCTTGCCGGGGGAGTAGAGCAGGCCGTTTGCCTTGACTATCTCTATCGCCTCGGGAGTCAGCGGCATGTTCGCGCCCTCGAAGACGGCGATGCAGCCGTTATCGACGAGCTTCTGCGCGCCATCGGCGTCCATTTCATTCTGGGATGCGCAGGGGTGTGCGATGTCGCACTTGACGCTCCAGATGTTTTTGCAGCCCTCGTGGTACTCGGAGCCGGGGACCTCCTGAGCGTAAACACTGATACGGGCGCGGCGCTTCTGCTTGATGTCAAAGAGCTTCTCAAGATCGATGCCCTTGGGGTCATAGATATAGCCCTGAGAGTCACTCATCGCGACGACCTTGCCGCCGAGCTGTGTGCACTTTTCGGCCGCGTACTGCGCGACGTTGCCGGAGCCGGAGACGATGACGGTCTTGCCGGCGTAGCTGTCATTTCTCAGGTGCTTGAGAGCTTCGGCGGAGAAGTAGCACAGACCGTAGCCGGTGGCCTGAGTGCGGGCAAGGGAGCCGCCGTAGCTGAGACCTTTGCCGGTGAGCACGCCGCCGTCAAAGCGGTCGACAATGCGCTTGTACTGGCCGAAGAGGTAGCCGATCTCGCGCGCACCGACGCCGATGTCGCCGGCGGGAGTGTCGGTAAACTGGCCGATGTGGCGGTAAAGCTCGGTCATAAAGCTCTGGCAGAAACGCATGACCTCAGCATCGGACTTGCCCTTGGGGTCAAAGTCGGAGCCTCCCTTGCCGCCGCCCATGGGGAGCGTGGTCAGGGAGTTTTTCAGAACCTGCTCAAAGCCGAGGAATTTTATAACGGAAAGATTGACGGAGGGATGGAAGCGCAGGCCGCCCTTGTAGGGGCCTATGGCGGAATTGTACTGCACTCTGAAGCCGCGGTTGACGCGGGTCACGCCCTGATCGTCCACCCAAGGGACGCGGAACTCAACAACGCGCTCAGGCTCGACAAAGCGCTCGATAAGCCCGGCCTTTTCCCATTCGGGGTGCTTGTCGATAACAAGCTCAAGAGACTCGAAAACCTCTCTGACGGCCTGGAGGAACTCCGGCTCATGAGAGTCGCGCCTCTCCACTTCCGCATATACCCGTTTGAGATACTCGTTGTTCAGCATTTGCTGACCTCCTTGATAATAAAAAGATTTTTAAACATGTTGCCTCTTTTCAGCTATGCACATTATACTAAGT
>CAVFGM010000148.1:0-3907 GCA_963621955.1 Bacteroidaceae bacterium | reverse complement strand
GCATGGCGTAGACTATGAGAGACTTAAGAAGAACCTTGAGTTCCAGTATGAGAACGGCACCTCGGCTGTCGTGGTCTGCGGCACGACCGGCGAAAACGCGACGCATACTCCTAACGAGCATGACGAGCTTGTCCGTGTGACGGTGCGCACCGTCAACGGACGCATGAAAGTGATCGCCGGGATCGGCAGCAATAATACCGAAAATGCCCTGCGCGCAGCCGAAAATGCAAAATATTCCGGTGCCGATGCCGTCCTCATGGTCACGCCCTATTATAATAAGACCACCCAAAAAGGGCTTGTCGAGCACTTCAGCTATGTCGCCGACCGTGTGGATATCCCTATGATTCTCTATAACGTCCCCAGCCGCACCGGCATTGGCATCACCGCCGATACCTGCAAAGCGCTCTCGCAGCACCCGAACATCAACGGCATAAAGGAAGCCTCCGGGGACATTGCCTTGGCCGCCAGAATACGCAGCCTGTGCGGGGACGATCTTTATATCTGGAGCGGTAACGACGACTGCACCATACCGCTGATGTCCCTCGGCGCGCTCGGTGTTATCTCCGTTGCAGGCAACATCGTTCCCGGCGCTGTCGCGAAGCTCTGCGCGCTCTGCCTTGAGGGCGGCTATGCCGAGGCAACCGAGCTGTATGCAAAGTATGCCTCTCTCTTCTCTGCGCTGTTCATCGAGACGAATCCGATACCCGTCAAGGCCGCGATGAAGATGATGGGTATGGACAGCGGCATTCTCCGTCTCCCGCTCACCGAGATAAGCCAGGAAAGCTTTGAAACGCTCCTCAAAGCAATGCGGGACGCCGGCATAAACGTGTGATCACTTACAGCCTGACTTCGATAAACTCCGGCACTTCTTCCGTGAGCGCGGAAACGGCGAGTGTGTAATCTCCCAGCTCCGTGACAAAAACGCGGCACTCCGGTGCTCCGTCTATTGAAAAGCACCCATTGTCGCATTTCACGTCAAAGGAACCGAGCGGCTTGTGCATACCCGTCCCAAGCAGCTTCAGATAGCTTTCCTTGACCGCCCAGGTCCGTGTGAACACAAGGTCTTTATCCGCCGCCTGCGCTATGGCGGCGGCTTCTTTTTTGGTAAAGAACCTCTCCGCAAGCGCGGCTTTATATGCCGTGCGCAGCTGGATATCCGCGCCGACACACTTATCGCTTATCGCGCACAATACCATATCTGCCGAGTGCGACAGGCTGAATTCAAGCTCGATGCCGCACAGCTCTGGCTTTCCGAATTCGCCCGCTGTGATTTTGAGCGGGAGCGAAGCCTCCGGATAAACTGAGCGCACCGCATGGATGAGCAGCAGCTCCGCAGCTAAGCTCTGTGCCCTCGCCCCAGGGCGCGCCGTTTTCTCAAGCCGTTCCAGCCTGTAATCCGACAGCATATGTAAAACGGCGTCAGCGGTAAGTCCGTTGACGCCGGCATAAAACACTTTCAGCATCAGGCGCGCATTGCGTCTATCGTCTTGCCGATAAGCTCATTGAGCTCCATTCCGAGCATCTCCGCGCCCTGACGGATAACGTCGCGCGAGCAGCCCGCGGCAAACTTCTTGTCCTTGAACTTCTTCATTACGGACTTTGTCTCCATGTCGGATATGCCCGTCGGCCTCATAAGGGCGACAGCCCCGATAAGCCCGGTAAGCTCGTCGGTCGCAAACAGTACCTTTTCCATGTACTTCGTCGGCTCAACGTCGATGCAGATGCCGTAGCCGTGGCTGATTATCGCGTGGATCATGTCCTCGTCGATGTCCAGCTCGTGCAGTATCTCATTTGCCTTGACGCAGTGCTGCTCGGGGTACAGCTCAAAATCTATATCGTGAAGCATGCCGACGGCTTTCCAGAACTCCACGTTTTCCGGGTCGTATTCCTTGGCAAATTCGCCCATGACCTTGGAAACTGTCTCGCCGTGCTGGATATGGAACGGCTCTTTGTTATAGCGCTCAAGCAGCTCATGCGCCTGCTCGACTGTAGGAATATAGCTCATGTTTATACCTCCCACTGTATCTGGATGTTTGTACGGTAAAATATGATAATCCCTCAGCAAGGTATAATCAAGCATAAAATATGAAGAGACCGCAAAAATTTTGCAGTCTCTTCATATTTAGGCAATTATGCGTCTGCACTGCTGCTCGGCATGGCCGATTCCGCAGTCGTGCTCGAGCCGCTCCCGGCAGATCCGCTCGCGCTGGGTGAACTGGTCTGGCTGCCGGTTCCGGCGTCTGCCGACGCCGTCGGGCTCGTTGTCGGCATCACTGTCGCCGACGCCGTAGGAAGAGTCTGCGCCGGAGACGAAGACACCATTCCGCTGTCAGTATTGCTCGCGCCGCAGCCGCAGAGCATTGCCGCCGTGAGCAGCATGCACATCAGATATACAAAAGACTTCTTCATATCTATCCTCCTTAGTTTGTAACGCTGATATTATTTGCCGCTGTTTTATTATTATGTACGCGAATTGCCGAATTTTTGTTTGCCATAAGTCTGCTGCTGTGCTATGATTCACTCATGGAAGATTTGAAGAAAAACGATATATACACCGTAACGATCGAAGATTACAGCTCCGATGCCAGCGGTATCTGCCGCATTAACGGGCGCGTCGTGTTTGTTCCAAAGGCGATCCCCGGCGAGGAGTGGGAGATCAAAATCGTCAAGGTCAGGCATGACTGCGCCTATGCCCGCGGCGAAAGGCTCCTCAAGGCATCGCCTGCACGCATCGTATCCGCCTGCCCTTATTTTGGCCTGTGCGGCGGCTGCGACACGCAGCACATCAGCTATGAGGAGGAACTGCGCTTCAAGCTCGGCCTTGTCAACAGTGCTTTGCGGCGCATAGGCAAGCAGAGCATACAGGCCACCGAGATCATCGGCAGCGAAAATGTTTCGCATTACCGCAATAAGGGCATCTTTGCCGTCGGCGCAGTTGACGGCAAGGCTCGCTGCGGCTTCTTCCGTGAGCGCACCCATCAGCTAATTGCGGTTGACGACTGCCTTATTCAGGATGAGATAAGCTGCCGTGCCGCTGCTGCAGTAACAGACTTTATGAACACGAACGGCATCGCGCCGTATAACGAAGCCGCCGGGACCGGCGCTGTCCGTCACGTGTTCTGCCGCCGTTCTGTCCACGGCAATGATGTGCTTCTGTGCATCGTTTCCAGAGAGGGCTTCGGCAAAAAGACGCAGGCTTTTATAGACTGCATCAGAAAAGCCTGCCCTGAGCTTACCGGGATCGTCCTGAACATCAACCGCATTACCGGCAATACTGTTCTCTCCGGGGATTTTTATACTCTGTGGGGGCACGGCAGCATCAATGACACGCTCTGCGGTTTCAAGTTCGATATTGCGCCTCAGGCATTCTTTCAGGTGAACCCGCCTCAGGCGGAGCTACTTTATGCCCGTGCCCTTGAGTATGCCGCACTGACACCGGACATGCTTGCGCTCGATCTCTATTGCGGAGCGGGGACGATAAGTCTCTGTCTTTCCGCGCGCGCGAAAAAAGTTATCGGTGCAGAGATCGTACCAGAGGCTGTGGACAATGCGAACAAAAATGCGCTGGCCAACAATGTGGTCAATGTGGAGTTTATTCTGGCCGATGCGGGTCAGGCGGCCCATGCCTTGTACGAGCGCGGAGAGCGCCCCGACGTTGTCGTTGTCGACCCGCCGCGAAAGGGTCTGCTGGAGAACGCGATAGAAGCTGTCTCCGCGATGCAGCCGCAGCGCATTGTCTATGTCTCGTGCGATCCTGCGACGCTTGCGAGAGATATTCTTCGCTTCAACACCTGCGGCTATACACTTGTAAAAGTCACCGCTGTCGATATGTTTCCAAGGACGCGGCATGTCGAGACGGTTGTCCTTCTTTCCAAGGGAGAAATCGACTCAAAAAAGGTGCGTGTAG
>CAVFGM010000147.1:0-13882 GCA_963621955.1 Bacteroidaceae bacterium | reverse complement strand
TGCATACGCTCAGGCCGATGCCCATGCTGCGCGTGGTATCGGCAGATTTGTTGCCGGAGAGCTGGAGGCTGCCGTCAAAGAGATGGGGCAGAATGTCCGCGTCTATGCCGCGCCCGTTGTCGGCAACGCTGACTATCGCCTTGCCGTCCTCCTCGCGCGCGTTGATCTTTATCTGGCTGACATTCCCGCCGTGAACTACAGCGTTATCCATGAGGTTTATAAGCACCTGCTCGATGAGCATCGCGTCCATCGGCAGAAAGATCATCGTATCCGGAACGGAAACGGAGACGGGGACATCGTCATGGCGCTTCTTGAAAGCCATGACCGCTTCGCTCAGGACTTCTTCGAGTATCTCATCGTTCTTCGTGATGCCGCCCATGTCGGCACCGTTCATGCGCGTTATAGACAGGAGATTCTCCACCATGCGGCAGAGCCACTCGGCGTCCTGCTTGGCGTCAAGCAGAAGCTCGTCCTTCTGCTGCTTGGTCAGCACATCGTCGCCCTCAAGCACTGTCGATATCGAGCCGCTTATAGCCGTCAGCGGTGTGCGCAGGTCGTGCGATATTGCCCGCAGGAGGTTTGCGCGCATCTTCTCACGCTCCGACTCCATGCGCAGCTTTTCCTGCACCTTGAGGCGGGCGGTGAGCGTCGAGGTTGCAAAGCCGACGGCGAGCATCGTCATAAACGTGAGCGGGTAGCCGTAGATAGTAAAGTCCAGCTTCAGGTAAGGGAAGGTAAAGGCGAAGTTAACGAACACGACGCTGACGAAAGCCGCGAGAAAGCCGTAAAAATAACCGTCGGTCGACAGGGAGATGATAAGTACGGCCAACACGAATATCAGCGGGACATGCACGTCCGAGGTCGTCGTGCGCATGAGCATGGCGCATATCGCGGATGCGACGCCCAGCGTCGAGAAGAATATCAGCCAGCCCTTGAGACTGGTTTTTATGTATTCTCTGCACAGAGAGTTGACTTTTGAAAAGAATGTGCCGGCTTTTTTCATCGCTTCACTTTCCATATTATTTCTTTGTCTCCATTATAACATGTTCGCCCGTTAAGACGGTGCAAAGAAATTAACGAGAGGGGGAAATCCTTCTCGTTAATTTCGAACTGCAAATTTGCTTATCTATAGTTGGTATCGTCGTCGAAGAAATCGCTCGTGTCGATGTTCGCATCGAAGCGTTCATCGGGATCGATGGTCGTGTAGCCGCGGGCGCTGTTTTCCTCACGCTCCTGACGCGCTCGCCTGCGCTGCTCGGCGCGGCGGCGCTCCTCAAGGTGCTTTCTGCGCAGCTTCCTGTAGCGCGCAACGAGCACCGTGTATATGACCGCAAAGGCAATGACGATTATCAGCAGCGCGATGACCCAGCCCTTGCTGAATATCTCGCCCAAGCGCTGGCTGATATAGGCGCTTCTCGAAAGCTCGACATCCGCGCCGGTTATCAGCTTGACCGTGCCGTAGTTCTCGCCATCGGCGGACAGGCGTATCTCGCCGAGCACCGTGCCCGCTGGCAGCGGGGCGACAAGGCGCTGGTCGTATATCGTGACCTCGCGCTCTATCGCATCGTCGGAAATTTCATTCGGCATAAGCACGCTCAGGTTCCCTGCGGGATAGAGCATTACCGTTCCGTCGCCCTCGGCCATTTCGACATTCACCTTTGTGATAGGCTCGGTGGAGCTGAGGATGCTGCGGTAGGAAAAGTTATCGAAAGCCCAGTCATACAGCGTGCGGCTGTCGACAAAGTTGTAGCATTCCTCTATGTCCGCGTTGAGCGGGCCGTCGCAGCCCATCGTCACGGCGAGGATGCGGACGCCGTTGCGCTCGGCGCTGGAGACGAGGCAGTAGCCCGCGGCACGGGTGTAGCCGGTCTTGCCGCCCTTGGCGCCGTCATAGAGATAGCGGCCGTTATAGGAGTATACCGAGGTTATGTTTATAAGGGCGTTGGAGTTGCCGATGGGCTTACCCTCGTTTATCGCGCTGTTCTCCGGCTGATAGCTCGTGCTGTCGATGATCTCGCTGAAGAGCGGGTGATCGAGCGCTGCGCGGAAAATGAGCGACTGGTCGTAGGCGGAGCTGTAATGCCCCTCAGCGGGGAGACCATTGGTGTTCACAAAGTGCGTGTTCGTGCAGCCGAGATCCGCCGCTTTCTGGTTCATCTGCTCAACAAAGCCGCTGATGCTGCCGCCGAGATAGCGGCCGATGATGTTGCAGGCCTCATTTGCCGACTGAAGCAGCGCGCAGTAGAGCAGGTCGCGCATGGAAAGCTCCATGCCCGGCAGCAGACCGGAGGTGCTGCTGTCGTCGCTCATGCCGTCACGGCAGTCGTTCTGCGCAGTGACCATGGTCGTCAGGTCGCAGCGGCCGGAATCGAGCGCTTCGAGCGCGAGCAGCGCCGTCATGACCTTCGTAAGGCTGGCGGGGGCGCGCTGGTCGTTCTCATTGTAGCCGTAGAGCATTTTGCCGCTGTCAAGGTCGATCACGACGGCGGCCTTGCCGTTGAGCTGCGGTGCCTCCATGGCCCATGCCGACGGCGCTAAAGCCGTCATCATCAGGCACATGAGAAGGAGGAGCGGAAAAATTTTTATTTTTTTCATTTTGTTCTCCCGTTTTTTCAGGAATATGTTATAGTAATATAGATAATAGGGTGTTTGCTGCGCTGCAGTATATTACGCCGATAGGCAAAGCCCGTAAAGTGTATTATATCTAATTATTCCTGCCCCGTCAAGCGAATGGGCGGATGGCAAAAAACGGAGAGCTTAATGAAAATTCTTGTAGTTGATGATGAAAAGCTGCTTGTCAAGGGCATCAAGTTCAATCTTGAGAACGAGGGCTACACGGTCGATTCCTGCTATGACGGCGAGACCGCCGTCACCATGGCGCGTGAGGGGAACTATGACCTTATAATCCTCGACCTGATGATGCCGAAGAAGGACGGGCTCGAAGCCTGTCAGGAGATCCGCAGCTTCTCCACCGTGCCGATAATCATGCTCACCGCACGCAGCGAGGACGCAGACCTGCTCATGGGCTTTGAGTCCGGCGCGGATGATTATGTCACAAAGCCCTTCAACATCCTTGCCCTCAAGGCGCGCATCCGGGCGCTTCTGAGGAGGGCATCTATAGCCGCCGCACCCGCCGCTGCCGAGGAAAAAAGCGGCACGATAAGCCGCGGGCACATCACCGTAGACGAGGCCAAGCGCTGCGCAATGAAGAACGGCGAGGAGGTCGAGCTCACAATGAAGGAGTTTGACCTGATCCTGTTTCTGATGAAGAACCCCGGCAAGGTGTACAGCCGCGAGGCGCTGCTCGACCTCGTATGGGGCTATGACTATCAGGGCGATACGCGCACGGTGGACGTGCACATCCGCCGCCTGCGCGAGAAGCTCGAGCTCAATCCCGCCCAGCCGGAATACATCATCACCAAGTGGGGAGTGGGGTATTACTTTGCAGATTAAACGCTGGACATTCAGATCCGGCAGCATCCGCTTTCAGTTCTTCTCATTCCTGGCGATGCTGCTGCTGATCCTGCTCCTGCTGCTGAATGTCTATCCGCTCATCTCCGCGCGCGACGCCGTGTTTCAGGAGAAAGAAAAAGCGATGGAGAGTCAGGCCGCGACGCTTGCCTCCGCGCTTGCAAGCCTTGACCATCCCGATCAGGAGAGTATTGCCGAGGTGCTGCGCTTTCTCGACATTCAGGGCTATGACAGGATAATAGTCGCCGGGAAGACCGGAGATATAATATACGACACGCAGACGCACGCAAGGCCGCAGACCGCCGCGGGCGATCTGCTCTCCGCCCTCGGCAGCAAGACGGTGTTCCGCTCTTCGCAGGCGGATGAGGCCTTTTCCAGCAGCTACGCCATCCCCATCAGCAGCCAGAGCACCATCACGGGAGCGGTGTACCTGCACGAGACGGATGCTGAGCGCGGCCGCATCATAAATGACCTTCAAGTGCAGATACGCACCGTCTCACTCATCATCGCCCTCGCGGCGCTCGTGATGGCCGTGGTCTACTCCTCGGTCGTCCTCCAGAGATTGAACGACCTTGCCAATTCCATGCGCATCGTCGCCGGCGGGGACTATAAGCACCGGCTCGCGATATCCGGCACGGACGAGCTCAGCGAGCTCGGGCGCGAGTTCAACACGCTTACCGAACGCCTTTACGACACCGAGCACCAGCGCCGCCGCTTTGTCTCCGACGCTTCGCACGAGCTCAAGACACCGCTCGCGTCGATACGCCTGCTGTCCGACAGCATCGTGCAGAACGATAACATGGACGCCGAGACCGTGCGCGAGTTCGTAACCGACATCGGCAACGAGGCCGAGCGCCTCCAGCGCACGACCGAGAAACTGCTTGACCTCTCGCGGCTCGACGACGATATCCAGGTCGTCCCGGAGCCGGTCGATGTAAAGCAGGTGGCCGTCGACGCGATGGTGCTGCTGCGCCCGCTGGCGAAAGAGCATGACGTGAAGCTGCGCTGCGAGCTTGAGGACGGCTGCGTCGTCATGGCGACGGTGGACGATATGTTCCACATCATCTTTAATCTCGTGGAAAACGCGATAAAATATAACGTCCCGAACGGCAGCGTCACGCTGACCCTCAAGGGCACGGACGACAGCGTCCAGTTCACCGTTGCGGATACCGGCATCGGCATCCCAGAGGAGGAGACGTATAATATCTTCTCCCGCTTCTACCGGGTCGATAAGGCGCGCTCACGAGAAGCCGGCGGCAGCGGGCTTGGCCTGAGCATCGTGCATGACGCGGTCAAGCTGCACGGCGGCTCCATCGCCGTCGGGCAGAATAAGCCGCAGGGCTCACGCTTCATCGTGACTTTCCCGCGGCCAACATCGGAGGAGACAGGTATATGAATAACGTAAAAAGGATCCAGCAGGAGCTGCGCCGCCGCGGGCTTGACGGCGTGCTCGTCACTGATGAGAAGAACCAGCGCTATGCTTCGGGCTTCCCGATAACAGACGGTGCGGTCGTTGTGGGGCTGGAGAAGTCGTGGCTCATAACGGACTCGCGCTATATCGAGGCCGCCGAAGCCGCTGTTGACAGCAGTCTCACCGAGGTCATCCTCTATGACCGGGAACACTCGCTCACCGGTATCATCCGCAGCCTATGCGCCGGTATGGCGCGCCTTGCCGCCGAGGATAAAAAGCTCAGCCACGCCGGCTATCTTGGCTATGAAAAGGCTCTCGGGCGCGAGCTGCTCCCGGCGGGAGACTTGTTCGAGACGCTGCGCGCGTCAAAAGCCGAGGAAGAGATCGCCTGCATGATCGAGGCGCAGCGCATAAGCGAAAAGGCGCTGGAGACGGTGCTGCACATAATCAAGCCCGGCATGACCGAAAGACAGGTCGCCGCGGAGCTTGTCTATAATATGCTCAAAAACGGCTCCGAGGGCAATTCCTTTGATCCCATCGTCGTCACCGGCAGCAAGACGAGCCTGCCGCACGGCGTGCCCGGGGACAAGGTGATACAGTCCGGGGACTTTGTCACTATGGACTTCGGCAGCATAAAGCACGGCTACTGCTCCGACATGACGCGCACTGTCGCCGTCGGGGACGTGAGTGAGGAGATGCGGAATGTCTATGACACCGTCCTGCGCGCGCAGCTTGCGGGTATCGCGGCGGCGAGAGCGGGCGTGCCCGGTAAGGAGATAGACGCCGCGGCGCGCCGCGTCATCTCGGACGCAGGCTATGGGAAATATTTCGGCCACGGCTTCGGGCACAGCCTCGGTCTCGATATCCACGAATGGCCGAACGCGAACCCCTCCGGTGAAACTCCGATGCCCGCGGGCGCGGTGTGCTCGGCAGAGCCGGGGATATATATCCCGGGACGCTTCGGCGTGCGCATAGAGGACGTCATGGTCATCCGCGATACCGGTGCCGAGATCATCACCAGGGCTCCCAAGGAGCTGGTAGTGCTGTGAGATGCGCAGAAAATTTGCCCAGCATCAAATAATGCTTGCAAAATTCGCGGAGATACTGTAAAATATCAAAGATAAATAATAAATTTTATTTTGGGAGGTTCCCATATATGGCAACTATTACCGCAGGCGATTTCAGAAACGGCGTTACCTTTGAGTATGATAACGATGTATGCCAGGTCATTGAGTTCCAGCACGTCAAGCCCGGCAAAGGCGCTGCCTTTGTCCGCACCAAGTACAAGAAGATCATGACCGGCGCTATCCGTGAAGAATCCTTCAACCCCACCGCAAAGTTCGAGGCCGCAACTGTCGACCGCATGACCATGGAGTACAGCTACAATGACGGCAACCTGTACTACTTCATGAACCCCGAGACCTATGAGCTCGAGCCTGTTGACTCAAGCGTCCTGAGCGACAACTTCAAGTTCGTCAAAGAGAACATGGAGTGCACCATCTACTCCTACAAGGGCAAGGTCTTCAATGTTGAGCCTCCCTTCTTCGTGGAGCTTGAGGTCACCGAGACCGATCCGGGCTTTGCAGGCAACACCGCGACCAACGCGACCAAGCCCGCTACCGTCGAGACCGGCGCAGAGATCAAGGTTCCTCTGTTCATCGAGCCGGGCGAGAAGATCAAGATCGACACCCGCACGGGCGAGTATCTGTCCAGAGCGTAATTCAAGTCTATAAGCGGGGGAAGATCAGCGGTCTTTCCCCGTATTTTTTCTAAGGAGGTTTTCAAAATGACAGTAGTGGAAAAGGCGGCATATCTGAAGGGTCTGACCGAGGGGCTGGGCATCGCTCCGGATTCCAAGGAAGGCAAGCTGTGGAACGCTCTCAACGAGCTTCTCTCCGACATGGCGCATGAAATAGAAGACCTTCATGCATGCTATGACGAGCATGACGAGGCTCTCGACGAGGTCTGCGACGAGCTGAACTATCTCGAAGAGCTCACCTGCGATCTCGACTTTCCCGAGGACGACGATGATTATGATGACGAGGACGAAGACGTCAGCTGCTGCGGCTGCGGCCGCTGCTACAGCGATGACGAGGACGAAGAGGACGGCGGCGAGCCGGAGTATGACGGCGTGATATACGACGCCACCTGCCCGGTCTGCGGCGAGGAGATCAGCTTCGATGAGGACACTCTCGCCGAAGGCTCCATCGAATGCCCCAACTGCGGCGAAAAGCTGGAGTTCGACCTCGGTGACGACGATAAGGACGAAGACAAGGAATAACTTCATGTCCCCGCATCGACAATATTAAAAAAGGCTGCGTCCTCTTTTGAGGACACAGCCTTTTTATATGATCTTCTTTTTTACTTTGCGTAATCGACAGCCTTTGTCTCGCGGAGGACGTGAACCTTGATCTGACCGGGATAAGTGAGCTCATCCTCGATCTTCTTGGCGATGTCCCTTGCAAGCAGGACCATCTGATCCTCGCTGACCTCTTCGGGCTTGACCATGATGCGTATCTCGCGGCCAGCCTGAATGGCATAGGAGCTTGCGATGCCGGGGAAGCTCTTGGAAACTTCCTCGAGCTTTTCAAGACGCTTGACGTAGTTCTCGATATTCTCGCGGCGCGCACCGGGGCGGGAAGCGGATATAGCGTCCGCCGCCTGAACGAGGCAGGCCTCGACGCTGTGCGCCTCAACGTCGCCGTGGTGGGCTTCGATGGCGTGGATAACGGCTTCGGATTCCTTGTACTTTCTTGCGATGTCGACGCCGATGGTGACATGGCTGCCCTCGACCTCATGGTCGATGGACTTGCCGATATCGTGCAGCAGACCTGCGCGCTTTGCGACGTTCACATCGACGCCCAGCTCCGCGGCCATAAGACCGGCGAGGTGGGAGACCTCGATGGAGTGGTTGAGCACGTTCTGGCCGTAACTGGTGCGGTACTTCATGCGGCCGAGAAGCTTGATGATCTCGGGGTGCAGGCCGTGGATGTTCGTCTCGAACGCGGCGCGCTCGCCCTCGGCCTTGATAGTCGCGTTGACTTCTTTCTGAGCCTTGGCGACCATTTCCTCGATACGGGCCGGGTGGATGCGGCCGTCCTGAATGAGCTTTTCGAGCGCCAGACGTGCGATCTCACGGCGGACGGGGTCAAAGCTCGAAACAGTGATCGCCTCGGGGGTATCGTCAATGATGAGGTCACAGCCGGTCAGCGTTTCGATGCTGCGGATGTTGCGGCCCTCGCGGCCGATTATGCGGCCTTTCATCTCGTCGTTGGGGAGGGGTACGACAGAGACGGTGATCTCGCTTGCATGATCTGCGGCGCAGCGCTGGATGGCCGTGGCAATGATCTCTCTTGCGCGCTCGTCGGCCTCGTCCTTATACTGCGCCTCGACCTCCTTGACCTTGACGGCCATCTCATGGGTGACCTCGTCGCGGATGCTGGCGATCAGATAATTCTTGGCCTCTTCGATGGTGAAGCCGGAGATCTTCTCGAGCATTTCGAGCTGGCTCTTCTTCACCAGAGCGACTTCCTGCTGCTGTGCTTCCACAGCGGCGATCTTGCTGCTGAGAACGTCGTTCTTTTTCTCGACGGCGTCCAGCTTTCTGTCAAGATTTTCTTCCTTCTGCTGGTAGCGGCGCTCCTGCTTGGTCAGCTCGGCGCGGCGCTCCTTTACCTCCCGCTCGTACTCCGAGCGGCTTTTGTGTATTTCTTCCTTTGCCTCAAGGAGAGCTTCTCTCTTCTTGCTCTCCGCACTTTTTATAGATTCGTTAATTATGCGCTTGGCTTCTTCTTCAGCACTGGATATTTCGCGTTCGGCAACCTTCTTGCGGTAGCCAAAGCCTATAAAGAATCCCGCTATCAAAGCCGCAGCGGCTATCAAGATCCATAGAATTACCGGCATAGTAAGTAAACACACCTCCATTCTTTAAGAATTTTGCGGTGGGTTTAGCTGCTGGATATTTTGTTATTACCATAGGCTGACAGGACTCTATGTGACCCTGTCAATGGTATCGCGCACGGAGCAGCGCCCGCACACATATGCAAGACGGGGCATAAAACGCACCCGTCGAATCGAACAGAAATATTTATCGGAGACCTCCCCATGGCCCCCTAAAATATCATTCGTGTTATTCTACCACCGAATCGGTGTTATGTCAATTCAAACGCTTAAATAATTTTAATAGAAAGTTAATAAACAGTTCCGCCCGCGGATCGTGACCCGCGGGCGGAACTGTTGGTTTTATCGTGTATTTGTTCTTATTCAGCCTTATTTTTATTTGCCGCAGTGTTCTTTTTCTCTTCCCTGCGTGCCTTTGCCTTGGCACTCAGCTTCCTGAAAAGCGGGCGCAGCGCGAAGAACAGCACCGCGAGGATCACAAGCGTCGGCAGAGCGGAGACGAGGAACACCAGCAGGTTCTTGAAGAAGCGCCCCGCGCCTTTCAGAGAATCCGTGAATGCGTTCAGCAGCCGCTGACCGTAGCTTACGGTGACAGCCTGCTGCTCGGTATACTCGCCAACCTCCTGAACGCTCAGGGAGATGGTGCTGTAATTCACCTGACGGTCCCAATTGTTGAGGCTCGACTGGAGAGAGTCTATCTTATACTGAAGCTCCGTCAACTTTTCCTCTATGGTTATCGTGTCCTCGACGGTCTGCGCCTTTTCCATCATTTCGAGCAGGCGGGCTTCCTGAGTCTTGTACGCGGTGAGCCGTGACTGCACGTCATAATACTGCGCACTGACGTTCTCGGTGTATGTATAGCTGTAAGGGACGTTGCCGAGCGTGGAGAGGCTGCCCATAGCGGTCTGGAACTTGTCGCTCGGGATGCGGATGGTGTAGTCCGCGCTGCGGTTATAGCTGTTCCCGCGGGAGATGCTGTAATAGTTTGCGCCGTATATGCTGCTCGACTGCACCCAGCCGCCGTATTCCTTGATGAGCGCGGCGAGCTCTTCGAGGGTCTTGTCAAACTCCGTGGTCTCAACGGTCGCGTCGGCGGAGTAGATGATCTTCTCCGGGTTCTCGCTTGGCACATCGCCGCTCTCAGCACCGGAGTCATATTCACCGTAGTCACCGGCGGCGGCTCCGGGAGCGTCCATCGTGGCAAAGCCGGAGGCGCGCGCTGAGTTCGATTCCGGCTCCATGGGTGCGGAATCATATACTGACTCGACGGAGCTGGCCGTCTGGCTTTTGCTGGAGCTGCCGCAGGCGCAGAGGGACAGGGTCATGAGTAGTGCAAGCAGCAGGGCTATCCGTTTTTTCATTTTACCATTTTCCTTTCATCCTTTTATTTACAGGTTTGTCCTCAACCATTCAGACGCGGATTTCCGAATAAAGTTCTCCGTTCTGTATGTTTACAGTCAAATTCTTTTTTGATATAATTTGGGTAAGTTCTTAACGGGAATTTTATGTATAACGGAGGGGCAAATATGCAGCTTAACGCGTCAAATGTCCGGCTCGTCGCGATCGTGCTGACAGCGCTGTGCGCAGTGTCCGGAGGTATCTATCTTGTATTCTGCAAGCGGAAGGACTACCGCAGAGCCTTTGCCTATAAGGGTACGGCAGGGCTGTGCTTCGTCGTGCTCGGGCTGCTGGGCACCGACGCGAACATAAGGAGCATGCTCGGCACCGGCGGTGCCGCCCCAGCGGGGGCGTGGCTTGTTGCGGCAGGACTCATCTTCGGTCTGCTCGGCGATCAGCTGCTTGCGCTGCGCTTTATATGCGTGAATAAGAAGACGCAGTTCTTCGCCGCGGGGGCTGCAAGCTTTGCCGTCGGCCATGTGCTGTATATCATCGCGCTGTCGCACCGCGTGCCTGGCATACTGCTTGGAAGTCTTGCCATCGGCTTTGTCGCGCTCGCGCTCTCGGGCGTATATAACTACCGCAAGGACACGAACGCCGGGAACATGCAGGTACCGGGCATGATATACATGGCGGTCGTCGCCTTCATGGGAGCGCTTGCCGTCTCCGTCGCGATACACGCGCCGGGGGCATCGACAGTGCTGTTCGCCGTCGGCGGGGTGCTTTTCATCATCAGCGATAATATCCTCTGCGCCTACAGCTTCGGCAGTGAGCGGCGCTTCGGCGCGAACATCGGCATCCATGCGACCTATTACGCCGCGCAGCTGCTCATCGCGTGGAGCATATTCTTCATGTGAACAACTGTGATAGGAAAACCGATATGAATGCGGACATTACCGGACCCGGCGTGACATGTATTGCTGCGCCGGGTCCGGTTTCTGTCTTTTTACGCCTTGGGCGTCTCGCCTTTTTTCGGCAGCTTGTGCTTCTTGCCGTCAGGCGTGACAATATAGGTGTTCTCCAGCAGCTCTATCGTGCCGCGGCGCCAGTCCTCGATGTACTCCCTGCGCAGCGCAGCGCGCTCCTCCTGCTCGGCAGCGGTCAGCTCCCGCTCCTTTGCAAGATGCGCAAGCTCGTTTATGCGGTCAAGCTTTACCTGTGTCATGCTTTGCCCTCCTCGTCTATAGTTCCCAGTTCGTCAAGCGTCAGCTCAAAGGCCGGGATGAATTTATCCAAGAAATATTTTACCTCCGGCAGCGGGCTCGCGTCGAGTATGGCGCGGGTCTGCTTCTCGGCGGAGATGAACTCGTTATTGCCGGTCTTACGCTCCTCGATGCACTTGATGTAGGCCGAGAGCTTGTCGGCAGCCTTGACGATGTCGTGCAGCTCCTCGGCATCCTTGCCGTAGAGCAGGGATTCATAGGTACCGCGCAGCTCCTCGGGCAGCGTCGCGAGAAGCTTATCGCAGGCGAGCTTTTCCACCTGCTTATAGGCGGACTGGATCTGCGCACTGTGGTACTTTATCGGCGTAGGTAGGTCGCCGGTGAGGATCTCGGAGCTGTCATGGAACAGCGCGACGGACGCGCATCTGTCCGGATCGCAGGGGACGCCGTAAATATCGCGGCGGATGACCGCAAGCGCATGCGCGATCACGGCGACCATGTGGCTGTGCTCCTGTATGTTCTCGGGCAGCGCATTTCTCATCAGGCTCCAGCGTCCGATGTAGCGCATACGCGAAATGTAGGCAAAAAAATTGTGGCTCATATATTCTTCTCTTCTCCGTATTTCTGTTTTCGAGCTGCCTTGATTCTATCACGGCGGGAGAATTATTTCAATAAGCAGGATTTTTTGCAAATTTCATTTATATAAGTATTGCAAAAGGCGGAGAGCAGTGTTAAAATTTCATTTTGTGTTGAAAATAGTACATAGAAATTTTGACCGCAGCTATGCGGACGCAGCAAGGGAGCACTGATAGATATGGATAAGCTTAGAAACGTCGCCATTATTGCACACGTTGACCATGGCAAGACCACTCTTGTCGATGAAATGCTCAAGCAGTCCGGCGTTTACCGCGAGAACCAGGAGGTCGTGGAGCGCGTCATGGACTCGAACGATCTCGAGCGTGAGCGCGGCATCACCATCATGGCAAAGAACACCGCCGTGTGGTACGGCGACACGAAGATAAACATAGTTGACACTCCGGGCCACGCTGACTTCGGCGGCGAGGTGGAGCGTATACTCAAGATGGTCAACGGCGTTATCCTGCTGGTCGACGCTGCAGAAGGCCCGATGCCGCAGACGCGCTTCGTGCTCAGCCGCGCGCTGGAGCTCGGCCACCGCGTCATCGTCGTCGTCAACAAGATCGACCGCCCCGACCAGCGCATCCACGAAGTCATAGACGAGGTGCTCGAACTGCTCATTGACCTCAACGCGACCGACGAGCAGCTGGATTCCCCGATGCTCTTCTGCTCCGGCAGACAGGGCACGGCGAGCTATTCCCCCGACGTTCCCGGCACCGACCTCAAGCCGCTGTTCGACACGATCCTTGACTACATTCCTGAGCCGAGCATGGATCTTGACAAGCCCTTCCAGATGCTCGTCAGCAGCATCGACTATAACGAGTACGTCGGCCGTATCGCCATCGGGCGCATCGAGCGCGGCGTGATAAAGCAGAACCAGGAGATCGAGGTCTGCAACTACCACAATCAGGACGAGCCGCCCATGAAGGCCAAGGCCGTTTCGCTCTACCAGTTCGACGGGCTCAACAGAGTCCCCGTGACCGAGGCGGGCGCAGGCAACATCATCGCCATGAGCGGCATCGGCGATGTCACCATCGGTGACACTATCTGCGCCAGAGGCTTTGCCGAGCCGATAGAATTCGTGAAGATCGGCGCACCGACGCTGGAAATGACCTTCTCCGTAAACGACAGTCCCTTTGCCGGTACCGAGGGCAAGTTCGTCACCTCCCGCCAGATCCGCGACCGTCTCTTCCGCGAGACGCTCAAGGACGTTTCCCTCCGCGTCTCCGAGATCGGCAGCAGCACCGACAGCTTCAACGTTGCAGGCCGCGGCGAGATGAGCCTGTCTATCCTCATCGAGACGATGCGCCGCGAGGGCTATGAGTTTCAGGTGTCCCCCCCGCGTGTTCTGTATCAGGAGATCGACGGGCAGAAGTGCGAGCCTATCGAGCGCGTCGTCGTCGACGTGCCGCAGGACTGCATGGGTTCCGTCATGGAAAAGCTCGGCGCGCGCAAGGGTGAATTCCTTGAAATGACCCCCGCCGGCAACCGAATGAAGATGGAATTCCTCGTTCCGTCCCGCGGACTGTTCGGCTACCGCAACGAGTTCCTTACCGACACCAAGGGCGAGGGCATCCTTGCCTCCGTATTCGAGAAGTACGCGCCCTACAAGGGCGACATCGCCCGCCGCAGCACCGGCTCACTCATCGCGTGGGAGACTGGCGAAGCCGTGGCATACGGCATCTGGAACGCGCAGGAGCGCGGCGCGATGTTTATCACCCCGGGCACAAAGGTCTACGCCGGTATGGTCATAGGCGTCACGCAGAAGAGCGACGATGTCCCCGTCAACGTCTGCCGCACGAAGCACCTGACGAACACCCGTGCTTCCGGTTCCGATGAGGCGCTGCGCCTTGTCCCGCCGAGACAGCTCAGCCTTGAGCAGTGCCTTGAGTTCCTTGCCGAC
>CAVFGM010000146.1:5493-29847 GCA_963621955.1 Bacteroidaceae bacterium | reverse complement strand
TCCGCTTGGAAAGGGCAACCAGATGCGGCAGCTCCTTGACTTCGTCGTCCACGAGTGCGATATCCGCCGCGTCGACCGCGATGTCGCTGCCCACGCCGCCCATGGCGATGCCGATATCCGCCTTTTTCAGCGCCGGAGCGTCGTTCACGCCGTCGCCTATCATGCAGACGGGCAGACCTTTTTCCTGATACTCCCCAATGTACCTGAGCTTATCCTCCGGCAGGCAGTTTGCCCGCACCTCTCCGATACCGAGCAGCCCCGCTATGCTTGCGGCGGCGTTTTCATGGTCGCCCGTGAGCAGCACGGGCTGCACTCCCAGCTCCGTCAGGGCGGATATCGTCGCCGCGCTCTCCTCGCGCAGGGTGTCCGACAGGGCAAGGAAGCCTATAAACTCGCCGTCCGCCGCCACATATGTGACCGTGCATCCCCGGCCGATGTAGTCCCCCGCCTCGCCCGGCATGGTCATTTCAACGCCGTGCTCAAGCAGCAGCTCCATATTCCCTGCAAGAATGCGCTTGCCGTCTATCCGGGCGCACACGCCGCGCCCGGGCAGCATTTCAAATTCCTCCGCCGTCGCCAGCACGGCTCCGCTTTTCCTGCCGCAGCTCACTATCGCTTTCCCCAGCGGGTGCTCCGAGAGCTGTTCAGCGGATGCAGCGAGCCTGTATATCTCATCCTCGGAAAAGCTGCCCGACACGCTCTTCACCGCGACGACCTCGGGCGTGCCGTAAGTCAGGGTGCCTGTCTTATCAAAAGCAATGACCCTCGCCTTTGCAAGTCTCTCCAGCGCGTCGCCCTCGCGGACCAGAAAGCCGTGCTTCGTCGCATTGCCGATCGCGGCCATTATTGCCGTCGGCGTCGCCAGCACGAGCGCGCATGGACAGAACACGACGAGTATCGTCACAGCTCTTATGATCTGCCCGGTGACGATCCACGTCAGCGCCGCGGCAGTCAGCGCGATAACGACTATCCATGTCGCCCAGCGGTCCGCAATGCCGACGATCTTTGCCTTGCCCGCGTCGGCCGACTGCACCAGCCGTATCATGCGCTGGATGGAGCTGTCCTCGCCGACCTTCGTCGCCTCCATCTCGAAAGCGCCGAACTGATTGACCGTACCGCTCGATACTGTGTCGCCCACGGTCTTGTCGACCGGCAGAGATTCTCCGGTCATTACCGCCTGGTTGATGGACGTCTGCCCCGAGATAATAACGCCGTCCACGGGTACTCCCTCCCCGGGCAGGACGCGGATGCGGTCACCGACCTTCACCTGCTCGGCGGGGATGATCTCCTCCGCGCCGCCGCGCAGCACGCGCGCCGTCTGCGGCGTCAGGTGTACGAGCTTCTCGATACCGGCTCTGGCTTTTGCGACGGTCAGCTCCTCGAGCAGTGCGCCGAGCTGCATGATGACGGCCACCTCGCCCGCTGCAAAGGTCTCCCCTATGCAGATCGACGCGATGAGCGCGAGCGAAACGAGCACATCTGCCTTTATATCAAACGCCGTCACCAGCCCTATGACCGCTTCAAGAATGATCGGCACACCGCACAGAATTATCGCGATCCACGCGATGTCGAACGGGAACGGCTGAAGCTTCAGCAGACTGCAAATGACCGCTGCCGCCGATATCACCAGCAGTGTAATGTCCTTCTTTGTCCCGCCTATCTCCAGCAGCTCCTCCAGCTTTTCCATAGCTTGCTTCATGTGTGAAGCTCCTTTCTATACCTCATGGGGTATGGGTGCATTATACATATAGGGGTATATGTTGTCAAGAGAAGATAAAGAAAAACCAGCCCTGCGGACTGGTGTTCATAAGTGTGTATCAAAGGATCAATAGTTTCAAACAAAATGCATAGTTCAAAAGGCTTCCCCTCGAGGGGAAGCTGTCGCCGCAGGCGACTGATGAGGTGGAAAAGCGTCGTTTTTGCCTGCAACACAAGTGTTTTGTGCACACCAGACACCTCATCCGGTTCGCTTTGCGAACCACCTTCTCCTCAAGGAGAAGGCATTTTTGTGTCTTGCTCCGACTTAAAGCTTTATTGCATATTCGCGAAGCGCTCCACGGCTTTTGTGAAGCTCTCTATCGTCTTGTCGGCGTCGCCGTGCTCTATCCCGTCGCGGACACAGTGCCTGATGTGCCCCTCAAGCACTACCTTGCCGCAGCCGTTAAGGGCGGATTTTGCTGCATTTATCTGCGAAAGGACATCCTCACATGGCACGTCCTCGTCTATCATCCGGTCGATGGCCTGAACCTGCCCGATGATCTTTTTCAGGCGGCGGTGCAGGTTTTCCGCGTCCATACATTGTTTCATAAGTGCATCCTCCTATACCGCAAGGGGTATATATTGATTATGATTATAATTTTCAGCGCGGCGCTTGTCAACCGTATAATTTTCGTTCTATCTGGTGAGACTAATTTCAGCACCCGGTATATTATTTTACATATTATGTATTGGGCGACTATTCAGGCGGCGGCAATGCCCCGCCGCAAAGTCGGAGTGTGAATCAGTCATGGTCAGACGAGGAGATATCTATTACGCCGACCTCAGCCCTGTAGTGGGCAGCGAGCAGGGCGGCATGCGCCCGGTGCTTATCGTCCAGAACGACACCGGCAACAAACACAGTCCCACTGTGATCGCCGCAGCCATAACCAGCCAGATAGGCAAGGCACGGCTGCCGACGCACATAGAGCTTCACGCCCAGAGCGTGGGACTGAACCGCGACAGTGTAATTCTTTTGGAGCAGATACGCACGATCGACAAGTCCCGTCTGCGTGAGCGGATGGGTAAGCTTGACGACGGAACCATGACCGCCGTTGACAACGCTCTGGCCGTCAGCTTCGGCCTGCTCAACTGATGGTGTATGAATCTCATATATCTCCCGCCCATATAATTGGACGGGAGATTTTATTTTGGGGGCGACGCTATGGATTATCCGCTTATAATAGACGGCAATGACGCCGGTACTCTCTCCGTGAGCGAAGAGGGGCTCTACACCTGCTTTGAAGCGCACGCTGGGGATCACGCCGGACTTGTGCGGCTCTGGGTCTGCGGCGGCGGAGAGTGCGCATATCTCGGCGTCATGCAGCCGTGGAACGGCGGACTGTATCTGCGCCGCCGCCTGAGCCGCCGCGAGTTGAAAGACTTCCCCACGCAGATAGAATACGCGGCTGACCGTGCCGTCGAGAGTTTACATAACGTAAAGAGTCCTGCTGCAAAATCTGATATTACATCTGCCGCTCTTGCAGTGAGTTTACATAATGTAGGTGCCCCTTCATCCGCTCCCTCCTGCCCTTTCCCGGCTGATATCCCCGAGGACGCGCCGTCCCTGCAATGGTTCTCCCGGCGTGACGGGACGCTCGTCTCCTTTGACGGGATAAGCTGCCTTGTCGCGCTGCCGGCGGAGCTGCGCCGCGCCGACCGGCGTGCCGTCATCCGCGAGATCGCCGGTCGGAAATACATGGTATTCCGCTATTGAGTATTTCGCGTTTTTGTTATATAATACAAAATTACTTAGATACGGCATGGAGGTACATAACATGTTGATGAATGATCTCATCGTAAAGAAACGCGACGGCGGCGAACTGAGCACCGAAGAAATAGATTTTATGATACAGGGCTACACCCGCGGGGAAATTCCGGATTACCAGATGTCCGCGATGTGCATGGCCATCGTTTTCCGCGGCATGAGCGATAGAGAAACGCTCGACCTCACCATGTCCATGATGAACTCGGGCGAGACTCTCGACCTCAGCCCCATAAGCGGCATCAAGGCCGATAAGCACTCCACCGGCGGCGTCGGCGATAAGACGAGTCTTATCCTCTGCCCGATGGTCTCTGCCTGCGGTGTGAAGATCGCGAAGATGTCCGGCCGCGGCCTCGGCCACACCGGCGGCACACTGGACAAGCTCGAGAGCTTCCCCGGCTTCAACATCAGCATCGGCGAGCAGCGCTTCTTCGATAACGTCAACAAGCATGGTATCGCCATCATCGGCCAGACCGCCGACCTTGACCCTGCGGACAAAAAGCTCTACGCCCTGCGTGACGTAACCGGCACCGTGCCGAGCATCCCGCTGATCGTCAGCTCCATCATGTCAAAGAAGCTGGCCTCCGGGGCAGACGTCATCGTCCTCGACGTCAAATGCGGCGACGGCGCTTTTATGAAGACCGTCGACGAAGCCAAGGAGCTCGCCCGCGGACTGACACGCATCGGCAGGCTCGCCGGGCGCAAGTGTGCCGCTGTTATCACCGATATGGATCAGCCCCTCGGCTGCGCCGTCGGCAACTCCGTCGAGGTCAAGGAAGCCATCTCCGTCCTCAAGGGCGAGACTAAGGGCGACCTGCTCGAGCTGTGCCTGACGCTCGGCAGCTGCATCCTCACCGAAGCCGGCATCGCCGAAAGCATCGAAGACGCACGTGCCCGGCTCACGCACGCTGTTGAGAGCGGCGCGGCGCTCAAAAAGCTTGCCGAAATGGTCTCCGCGCAGGACGGCGACGGCAATGATGTCTATGACACCTCGCGTCTGCCGGACGCAAAGGTGAAGCTCGAAGTCCCGTCCGAGGTCTCCGGTTATGTCAGCCGCATCCTTGCCGAGCATGTCGGCCTTGTGTCGATGCACCTCGGCGGCGGCAGAGCCACGAAGGACAGTGAGATCGATCTCTCCGTCGGCGTTATCCTGCATAAGAAGGTCGGCGATAAAGTCGAAAAGGGCAAGAGCCTTGCCACCATCCACGCTTCCTCCGAGGAGAAAGCGCAGGAGGCGGCAAAGCTGCTGCGTGACTGCTATCAGTTCTCCGACGCTCCCGTCGAGCGCCCCGCCTTTATAAAGGCGGTCGTCCGTTAAGTCCGGAGGGTACAGCATGAAAAGAGCATTGATCGGCGGCTTTATCTCGCTGCTCGGCACCATCTGGGGGCTCGCCATAGCAGTAGCGGCGTCGAATAACCTCGTCTCCGGCTGGTCCGCCCCGCCGGGACGATTCCTCAGCACCGTGTCGCAAATGGGCTTTGTCCCGCTGTTCGTCATGGCGATCGTTCTTATCGTCCTCGGCCTTGTCATAATGGCGATAGAGTATTTCAAGAAAGATAAATAATAAAAACAGATCACCCCTTATGAGCGGAAAACTCATAAGGGGTGATTTTTATGGAGAAAAATCAGAAATCGTTTATTTATCTGCTCAGCAGAACCTCGTCGCTTTCAAGCGGGCTGCTTGCGATCTGCGCGAACATCTCTATAAGCTCGTGCTTTGAGAGGTGCTGCTTTTCCTCGCCGCGGATATCGAGAATGATCTTGCCCTGGTTCATCATGATAAGGCGGTTGCCGTGGCGTATCGCGTCCTTCATGTTGTGGGTTATCATCATGGTGGTCAGGTTGTTTTCCTCGACTATCTTGTCGGAGATTTCCAGCACCTTTGCCGCCGTCGCAGGGTCGAGCGCCGCTGTGTGCTCATCGAGCAGCAGGAGCTTCGGCTTCTTGAGCGAGGACATCAGCAGCGTCAGCGCCTGACGCTGGCCGCCGGAGAGCAGGCCGACCTTCGCAGTCATTCTGTCCTCAAGGCCAAGGCCGAGGGTGCTGAGCTGCTCGCGGAACTGCTCGCGCTCCGCATTGGTCACGGCCCAGCGCAGCCCGCGCTTTTCGCCGCGGCGCAGGGCGAGCGCCATGTTCTCCTCGATCTGCATATTCGGTGCGGTGCCCATCATCGGGTCCTGAAATACTCGGCCTATATACCCGGCGCGCTTGTGCTCTGGCAGAGCGGTGACGTCCACCCCATCAAGGATGATGCGTCCGCTGTCGACCGGCCATACACCGGCGACGGCGTTGAGCATCGTGGACTTACCGGCTCCGTTGCCGCCGATAACGGTGACGAAGTCGCCCGGCTCGAGGTGGAGGGAGAGCCCCGCGAGGGCTTTCTTTTCATTTATCGTGCCCTTATTGAAGGTCTTGTAAATGTTATCGAGCTTAAGCATGGCTGTCCTCCTTTGCGCGCAGGCGCTTGAAAGATGTCTTGCGCTGTTCGCGCAGGTACGGTACCGCGAGGAAGAGCGCAACGATCACCGCGGTGATGAGCTTGAGGTCGTTGGAGTTGAGCCTGAGCCACAGCACCAGCACGACCACGAGGTAGTACACGACGCCGCCGATGACGACGAAGGACATCGTGCCGAAGAAATTGAGGTGCTTGCCGAGTATCGCCTTGCCGAGCACCTCGCCGATGATGACGGCTGCAAGGCCTATGACGATCGCGCCGCGTCCCATATTGATATCGGCGAAGCCCTGGTACTGGCTCATAAGCCCGCCGGAGAGCGCCACGACGCCGTTGGATATCGCAAGGCCGAGGATCTTCATCGCGCCTATGTCGATGCCGAGGGCGCGGCTCATCGCGGGGTTCGAGCCGGTCGCGCGCAGGGCAGAGCCCTGCTCGGTGCCGAAGTACCAGTAGAACACGCACACCAGCACGAAAGCTATCACAAGGCTCGTGAGTATGGACGAGGTGATGTTGCGCGAGGAGAGGATGAGGTTATACTTGTCGACGCTCAGCGCCTTGTTTGCGGCCATGCCCATGATGCGCAGGTTTATTGAGTAGAGCGAGAACTGCGTCAGGATACCGGCAAGGATAACGGGGATGCCGAGCTTGACATGCAGCAGACCCGTGCAGAGCCCCGCGAGTATACCGGCGATAACGGCCACGAGCATTGCCAGCCATGCAGGCCAGCCCGCGATAATGAGCATTACCGTCACAGCGGCGCCGAGGGTAAAGGAGCCGTCGACTGTCAGGTCGGCAACGTCGAGCAGACGGAACGTGATGAGCACTCCGAGTGCCATAAGACCCCATATAAGTCCCTGAGCAATGCCGCCGGGGAGGTTTTTTGCCAGCTTCAGCAGGCTGAGTGATGCAATGTAGGCGCTGATCGTCATGATTACACTTCCTTAATTATTTTGCAATTGCAACGTAGTCTTCGGGAACGGTGATGTTGAGAGCCTCGCAGATATCTGCGTTGTATTCCTTGGTGAATGCGGGAGCGAAGCGGACTTCCATGGTGGAGACGTCTGCGCCCTCGGTGAGGATCTCAGCTGCCATCTCGCCGGTCGCACGGCCGAGGTCGTAGTAGGAGATGGAGAGGGTGGCCACGCCGCAGCCGGAGGCGATGCCTTCTTCACCGGCGACGATGGGGACGCCCGCGCTCAGAGCTACGTTGTTGATAGCCTCGGTGCAGGAAGCGGCGGTGTTGTCGGTCGGGATGTAGAGCACGTCGGAATTGGAGCAGGCGTTTGCGGTGACGGAGGAAACATCGTTGGAGTCTGCGAAGGTGTAGCGCTCAACGCTGTAGCCCATGTCGGTGAGGAGAGCTTCCATGCTGTCTGCCTGGAAGATGGAGTTGGGCTCACCGGAGCAGTAGAGCAGACCGATGGTCTTTGCATCGGGGAAGAGCTCCTGGATCATCGCGGCCTGACCGTCGAGCGGAGCGAGGTCGGAAGTGCCGGAGATGTTGGTGCCGGAAACGCCGGTCCAGTTGTCAACACCGAGAGCCACGCCGTAGTCGGTGATGGAGGTGCCGAGGATGGGGATGGTGTTCGTTGCGGAGGCAGCCGCCTGTATAGAGGCGGTAGCGTTAGCCATGATGAGGTCGACCTCGTCGCTCACGAACTGGTTGCAGATCAGCGAGCAGGTGGCGGAGTCACCGGAAGCGTTCTGCTCCTGGAAAGTGACCTTGTCGCCGAGCGCTTCGGTCAGGGCATCCTTGAAGCCCTGAGTCGCGGCGTCAAGCGCGGGGTGCTGGACGAGCTGGCAGATGCCGACGACGAAGGTCTTGTCGGCGGAAACGTCCTCGGCCGGAGCCTCGGTGGAAGCTGCGGGAGCTTCGGTGGCTGCTGCGGGAGCGGAGCTGCCGCAGGCTGCGAGTGCGAGCACCATTGCAAGCACACAGATGAGAGAAATAAGCTTTTTCATTTTGTGATATCTCCTTTTGGAAATTTAACGGGGAAACAAAAAAGCTGCACAGACAGAAGTCCGTGCAGCTTTGAATGATCGAATCAAGATTCAAACCATGAATTCCGTTCTAATTGCAGCACAAACTTCTATTACTCGACATAAAAAAGTAATAGTAAAAGCCATATGCAACTGCAAAGACGAACTTTATCATGACTTTGCCTCCCTGTTTGATGGTGCAGACTTTAGCACTTTTAGTCGCTGAAGTCAATACCTTTTTTGCAGGGATTTTTTCTTTTGGCCTTTTGCACTATTGTTTGCAGCCATCGCCGCAGAAACTTTGTCGCATTTTTATGCAGATAAGTTATAAAACCTGCCTGTAACGGAAACAATTCCCTATGACAACAACGCGCCGCGCGGCTCTATCCGGCGGCGCAGACCGCACAGACAGGTCGGAAAGGCGAAAACATGGATAAAAAACGCAGAGCCGTCAGGATAGTTTTGACTGCGCTCGGTGCGGCGGCGGTACTGGCGATCACCGCGGTGAGCGTATATATGCTTTGGGAGAAGCCCCCGGCGACGGCGGCGGAACCGGAGAAACTCGGCGGCACGCTGCACACGCCCGATGAGCCGGCGAGCACTCCGCAGCAAAGCCCGTCGCCCTCGGGCAGCGGGATGGAGCGCGGCACGGCATTCAGCACGAGCCGTCAGGACGGGGTGTATACCATTCTCCTTGTCGGCAATGACGACGGCACCGGCAATACCGACACCATCATGGTCGCAAAGCTCGACACCGTGCGCCATACCCTCAACGCCGTGAGCATCCCGCGCGACACACTCATCAATGTCGACACGCCCGTGAGGAAGATAAACAGCGTCTATTGGGGCGCGCGCAACAACGGCAATGACGGCATCGAAGCTCTGCGCCGCCATGTGCGCAAGCTGACCGGTTTTGACGTCGACTGCTACGCCGTGCTCGACCTGACCGCCTTTATAGAGGCGGTCGACGCGATGGGCGGGATATGGTACGATGTCCCGGAGCGCCTGTATTATGACGGCGGCCCTGTCATCGACCTTGAGCCGGGCTATCAGCTGCTTGACGGCGAGCAGGCCATGGGGCTCGTGCGCTTCCGCTACGGCTATATGAACGGCGACCTTGACAGGATAAACGTGCAGCACGATTTCCTCAAAGCCGCGGCGGAGCAGTTTCTCAGTCAAGGCAGCATACCGAACGCCTCAAAGGTCATAAGCATCCTTGCCGGCAGCATGGACACAAACCTCACCGCAGCGAATATGGCGTATTTCGCACGCCAGCTGATGATGTGTTCGAGCGAGGATATCAATTTCTATACCGCGCCGAATACTCCCATGACCGTGCAGAACCTGAGCTATACCTTCCTTGACCTCTATGACTGGCTCGCCATGGTGAATGACTGCATCAATCCCTATTCCACGCCGATAACCGAGGGGATGCTCGACCTTGTGTATCTCTATAACGGCAGCGTCTGCTGCACAGGCGTGCTCAACGGCGTGGGCTACTTCAGCATGGGCAGCGGCAAAGCCCCGGCTGAGGACTATGAGGATGAGTACCCCGGTGATGATTATTACGAGGAGCCCGAGGAACCGGCAGACGAGCCTGAGGAGGAGCCCGAGCCCGAGCCGACGCTCCCGCCGCTGCCCTCGTCCACGCCCTCGAACGACGATTGGCTCATAACAACGTGAAAGAACCGCTGCTTTTCGCAGCGGTTCCGATATGATCCGGACTGCTGCAATATGTTGCGGCAGTCCATTGCGCGCAGCTTCCGCAAAAAGCCGCGTCTATTATGGCTAAACTATATACTGTTATTTCTCAAATATCAACAGTTATTTGTAAAATTATTTAATGCCAGCGCCGCCCCGCATAAAATATACTCAGGAAAAGGAGTGGCTCTGTATGTCGGAACAGGAAATGACAAAGGCTGATAACAGGCAGCGTTACATCGAGCTTGGATACAACATTGCCTATTACCGCAAGCACGCGGGGCTTACGCAGGAACAGCTTGCGGAAAAGGTCGGGATAAGCCGCCCGCACATGGGCGCGATAGAAGCGCCGAATCTCTGCCGTCCCATTTCGCTGGAGCTGCTTTTCAATCTCGCCGACGCTCTTGGCGTTGAGCCGTATAAGCTGCTTGAGTTCAGGAACGGGAAATAAGCTAAGCCGCCCCCGCGGAGCTTCCGCGGGGGCGGCCTATATTTTGTCTGCTCCTCTTACAGCTCTTCTACCGCGAGCACATCCTCAATGCCGTTGAGTTCCTTGATGACGTCCTCGTCCATCTGCTTCTTGTTCGCGCGCAGGGTGATAACGGCGCAGTAGTGGTGCTCGTCGTCCTTGCCCGCGATGCGGTTTATCTCAAGCCCGCCGAGCTTTATGCCCTTGTCGCGTATGGCGCGCAGGATGTTCTCAATGACCTCCGCATGGGCGTATTCGACGTAGAGATTCACGTCGTTTATCTTCCCGGCGAAGCGGTACTCTATCTTTATCAGCAGCAGCTCCGCCACCAGCACCATCGCCGTCGCGAATATCGCGCACTCGACATAGCCCGCGCCGCAGACAAGGCCGATTATCGCAGCCGTCCAGAGCCCGGCGGCAGTCGTCAGTCCCTTGACGCGCTGGCGCTTTGTGACGATTATCGTCCCCGCACCGATGAAGCCGATACCGGCAATGACCTGCGCGCCGAGACGCGCAACGTCCGTATACAGATGCATCGTCAGGAACATATACTGGCTCGTCAGCGTCGTCATCGCCGCGCCGAGGCAGATCAGTATATGCGTGCGGAAGCCCGCCGGGCGGCGCTTGTACTCGCGCTCAATGCCTATCAGCCCACCGCACAGCACAGCGAGGACAAGGCGGAACGCGACCGCAAGAGTATTCATTTCACGCGCAAAATCAAAAATATCAAGCATGTCCTTCGCCTCCTCAGACCTCTTCTATGGATATCACGCCCTCGAGCGTGGACAGTGCCGCCAGAAGCTCAGTGTGCTGGCAGCGCATCGGCAGGCGGATCGACAGCAGGGAGTTTACCTGCGAGACGTGATCGTTCTGCTGCTTGTCCAGCTCCACCTCGTAGATCCGCACCTCCTCGCGCTTGAGAAAGCCCAAGACATTACCGAGGTTTTCTATGTTGTCGACCTCTACGTATATCGTCATATTCACGGCTTTCGCCATGATAAGGTTCTCTATGTACGGCAGGAACTTCATGCTGATCACGATCAGCAGGAAGCTTATCAGCATGCACTCATAGAAGCCCGCGCCGATGGCAAGACCCATGCAGGCCGAGGCCCAGAGTCCCGCGGCGGTCGTCAGTCCCTTGACCTCGCGGCGGCCCGTGACGATTATCGTCCCCGCGCCGAGAAAGCCCACGCCGTTGATGACCTGCGCGCCGAGACGGGACACATCTGTCCTTATCCCGAGGCTGTCGCCCATCTCTTTCCACGGCCCCTCAAACATGAGGTTGAAGTACTGGCTGAGCATGATCGTCAGCGCCGCGCCGAGTGCCACCAGCATATACGTGCGGAAGCCCGCCGGCCGCCCCTTTCTCTCGCGCTCGAAGCCCACAAGTCCTCCCGCAGCCATCGCGCAGAGCACCCGCAGCATCATCGACCAGATATTCAGTTGTCTCAAATAATCAAGCCAGTCAAGCATCAAACGGTTCCCCATTCAAATGTAGTGATACAGTATAATGAAAAACACGCAGAGCGCTGATGCTTTCAACGCTCTGCTGAAATCGCCCTCTACTGAGAGTGTGGTAATTATATCACTTAAAAGTTTTTTTTCAAGCGGTATAAACGCCAAAAAGCGTCCCGCTTTTTTATTGAATCTTAACAGAAAACCTGCTCAATAAGTCCCGGAATCTGTTGAAGTCGGCATATCTCGTAATTTGGCTTCAAACCGCTCCGGTTCTCCTCGTTTTTGGGGTTGAACCAGCAGGTCTTTATCCCCGCGTTTACTCCCCCGCGGATGTCCGAAGTGAGGCTGTCGCCTATCATTATCGCCCGCTCCTTCGAGAAATCCGGTATACGCGCAAAGCATGCGTCGAAGTACCGCGCGTCGGGCTTGTCGTAGCCGATGCGCTCTGAGATGAATATCCCCTCGAAGTATTTTTCTATCCCGGAGCTTGCAAGCCGCCCGTCCTGCACCTGCGCGTTGCCGTTCGAGCAGATGAACAGCCGGCACTTTCCGTAAAGCGCTTCGAGCAGCTCCTCCGCCCCCGGCATGAACCAGTGCCCGGTCGAGAGCACCTCCTCATAGCGGTCCTGCACCTCGGCCGCGGGGACTTCGCAGCCTATCTCGTCGAACAGCTCCTGAAAGCGCCCGACGAGTATGCGCTCCCGGCTCATCTCCCCGCGCTCGAGCATCTCCCAGTAGCGCTTGTTTATGACGCTGTATCGCCGCAGCAGCTCCTCGGTCGGCTCAATGCCGTATTCCAGGAAAGCTGCGGTGAGCGCGTTGCGCTCGGCAATGTCGAAATTCAGTATCGTGTTGTCAAGGTCGATGAGCACTATCGGCCTGCTTTTGTTATTCTCGGTCATCTGTCTATTCTTCTCCCGTCATGGCCTTTATCGCGTCCGCCGCGGGCTCAAGGTGCATCCCTAGTGACGCCTTTACAAGCACGCTGTCGCCCTTTTTTATGTATTCCGGCAGCGCCGCGATGAGCGCGTCCCTAGTCTCAAAGTACACCGCGCGGCTGCCCATCGTCTCCGTCAGGTGCTTCGACATCGGCCCGTAGGCCATGACGAGGTCGACGCCCTTTTTAAGCGCGTATTCGCCAAGCTCCCGGTGCATCTGCGCCGAGCCCTCGCCCATCTCGCGCATATCGGACAGCACGCAAACGTGCCGCCCCGGCAGCTTCATAAGTGAATCCACCGCGCAGCGCATGGAATCCGGGTTTGCGTTGTAGCAGTCGTCCACCAGCGTCACAAAGCCTGTATCCGTTACCACTCCGCGCCGCCCCACTGTCTTGTATGCTGCGATGCCGCGCTCTATCTCCTCGTCGCTCAGCCCCATCACGAAGCCAACCGCCGCGCCCTCGAGCGCCGCGTATACCATGTGCTGCCCGTAAGCCGGGATCTCCGCTTTGATGCTGCGCCCGTTATAGCTTATCCTGCACCGTATGCGCCCGTCAGGCAGCTGCTCAATGTCCGCAGCTCTCACCGCGCAGTCCTCGCCGAGGCCGTAGCTCACGAGCTTCTGCGGGCAGGCGAGCTTACGGAGCATCGCGTCGTCCCCGTTATATATGACTGTCCCGTCCTCCGGCATGAGCGCGAGCATCTCCGTCTTCGCGCGGAACACGCCCTCAAGGTCGTGCAGAAACTCAAGGTGCGCGTGGCCTATCACCGTGAACACCGCGACCGTCGGCTGCGCGATCCGCGCAAGCGCCGTCATTTCGCCGAAGCCCGATATGCCCATCTCAATTACCGCGGCCTCATGCTCCTGCTCGATGCGCGATACCGTCATCGGCACGCCGATCTGATTGTTGAGGTTCCCCTCCGTCTTGAGCACGTTCATGCGCTGTTCGAGCACGGAGGATATCATTTCCTTTGCCGTCGTCTTGCCGACGCTGCCGGTTATCCCTATCACCGGGATGCTGAGCCCCCGCCGGTACTCGGCGCATATCTTCTCAAGCGCCGCCTGAACGTCGTCCACCAGTATTACCGGCCCCGATACGCCCTCCGGCAGATATTCCGCAAGGCAGCAGGCCGCGCCCGCCTCCAGCGCCTTTGCGATGAAGCGGTGTCCGTCCACGTTCTCGCCCCGGTAGGCGACGAACATATCCCCCGGCTGCACCTGACGGCTGTCGATGATCGCGCGGCCTATCGGCGCGTCGCTGTATTGTGTAAGGCGGCCGCCGCATATCGCCGCCGCGCGTGAAACTGTCATTGTCTTCATAGGTCTTCCCCCTCTTCTTTACCATCAATTAACAAGGACACACACGGTTTTGCTGCGCACCTGACAGCGTGTGCGCTCTTGTCAATTGATGGTACCCGCTAAGTATATCATACGCGGCGGAAATAGGCAAAAGTATTTAAGGCATCTCTTAGCCCCACCCGCAAAAAAGTAGTGCATATGTGCGGCGGATATGTTATAATAGATGATGAATTATTTTGTACAGAGGTTTTTGCTATGAATTATGTTGTGGTGGATTTGGAATGGAATCAGGCGATGAGCTCCAAGTCCTCCGTGTTCAATAAGCTGCCGATCCACCTCGGCGGCGAGATAATCGAAATAGGCGCGGTCAAGCTCAAGGAGGACATGACCCCCGGCGAGGAGTTCACTATCGATGTCAAGCCCGTGTACTTCCGCCGCATGCACTATAAGGTCAAGAAGATCACCGGCTTTGATAAGGAGCGTCTGGCTCACGGCATCGCCTTTGCCGACGCGCTCGAGCAATTCCGCGCATGGTGCGGGGACGGCGTCACCTTTATCACCTGGGGCAATGACGATCAGCGCATCATGGAGCAGAACATCATCATCCATGACCTTGACTGGGACTGGATCGGCGGCTGGATAAACCTCCAGCTCATCTATAATCTCCAGACCGGAGGTGACAAGAACCAGAAGTCGCTCGCCAGCGCCATGGAGCATTTCGAGATCGAGCAGACCCGCGTCGCGCATGACGCTCTGGGCGATGCGTACAATACCGCGCTCGTCGCCTCCCGGCTCGATATGGCCGACGGGCTCCGCCTGTACCCGGACGCCGCGCGCATCCTCGCCTCGCGTATGCCGAACTTCAAGCCCCCTGTCGAGAACGAAGGGCCGGACACGCTCTGCCATGACAGCTTCGAGGGCTTCGAGAGCAAGGCCGCCGCATTTGCGGATGAGCGCGTCACAAAGCTTGCCTGCCCGCACTGCGGCGGAGAGACCGCCTGCCTCAAGTGGGTCAATCAGGGCGACCAGCGTTATATGAATATCTACACCTGCCCCGAGCACGGCTCTTTCCTCGTGCGCGCGAAGTTCCGCAAGAATACCGAGAATAACACCTGGTCTGCAAACAAGCTCGTCTATGAAGCCGATGAGGATATGCAGGGCTTCTATAAGACCAAGGCCACGCAGGCCCGCCGCCGCAGCCGCGGTCACTCCCACCGCAAGAACCGCCCGGCATCCAAACAGTAATAATATATGATGTGCGCGCTGCAAAAGCAGCGCGCACTAAGCATTTCAAGCAGATCTACCGGCGCGCATCTTCCCTTGCCTCTCCCTCCGGGAGAGGTGGCCGAGCGCAGCGAGGGCGGAGAGGGCAATCAATTAGAAATGGAGCGTATCGATAGCGATACGCTCCATCAACTGTTTTACGGCCACCTATCAAACGCAGCCGCATCTTTGTTTACAGTCCCGCGTCCATTGCTTCCGCTCTGTCGAGCAGCATCTGCACGAACTCGTCGTTCCATACTCCGGTGAAGTGCAGCAGGTCGATGACCGAGAAACGGTTGCGCATCAGATGGCAGTTCGTGATCGCCCACCTGACGGTCTTCTCGTCGACCGGGAAGTTCAGCACGCTGTAGCGGCACGGAGCATTCGCCTTGTGCATGCACTCGGCGATGTACTCGGGCTTCTTGACCCACGGCGCGACTCTTTCCTTGAACTCGTCAAAGTCGGCAAGGAATGCTTCGAACTTTGCGCGGTTCGCCGTCCACGCTGCAAGCTTCTTCTGGTAGTCCGCCCAGCACTCGTTGGAGGCAGAGCCCGTCTCATCGAGCCATGCGAACGCGCCCTTGACCTTCGGCTCCATCTCCTCAGCCGTCGGGTAGCAGCGGTCGAGGTCGACAGCCTTCGGGTCGAACTCATTGAGCAGGTAATCCCAGATGATGCAGGAGATTATGCCCGATACCGCGACCTGCGTGCCGTGGTAGCAGATGCCGGTGTGGCGCACCTTGGAGGCCATGTCTATCAGATGGCTCATTACGTGCTCCGAACCGGAGGCCGGGGAGCTCTCGTCCGCAAGCCCCATCGAAAGGCCGCTGAGCGTGAGCACGTTTGCCAGGTCGCCGAGGACCTTGCTGTCACCGGCTGCAAGCTTTTCGGAGTTTTCCAGCAGCTCCTCGCACTGTGTGCGAATCATGTCGGACGGCGCGGTGTGGAAGTTCTTCCCCACGCCGAGGACATTTCCGAGATACCAGTCGACAGGCGCGGTCCAAGTCGCGATAAGGTCGCCGTAGCCGCTGACGTTCATCTCCGCGGGAGCCGCGGCAATGATGTCCATGTCGATTATGAGTATCAGCGGATAGCGGGAGTGAACGGTTCTCTTGACGCCGTTAAAGAGCATAACGGAGGAGTTGTCAGAAAACGCATTTACGGAAAGCGCCGTCTGCACGATGACGAGCGGCAACGGGTTTTCCTTGTTGTAGTAATAGGTGGAGTATTTGCACAGGTCGCAGATAGTTCCGCCGCCGATGCCGACGACGCAGTCGACACCCTCGAAGTGCGACTGGATCTTTTCGGCATTCTCGGGAGTCGCGTGGACTATGCTGTCAGGCTCGGAAATGACGAGCCATTCGACCTCGTACTCTGCCTTGAGCAGAGCAAGTATTTTTTCCTTGACGTTCGCCCCGGCCGTGTCGAGTATCTCGGTCGGGCCGGTGACCATGAGCACCTTTTTCCCATCGGTGAGTGCCTTTACCGCATCGCAGATGCCCGCGGCGGCACCGTGGCCGATGTTTATCTTCTTCATGCCGATGTCACAGAGCCTCTCGGAGTTCTCCTGCGCCATCATTATCTCATGCAGCTCGTCAAGCTTTGTTGCGTCGGCTCGCGCCAGACGGTTATCGATCATTGTAGTTCCCCATTCTGCCGCTTGATAAGTCAGCGCAGCCGGAAGCCCGATCCCCGTAAGCGGCAACCGAGGTGGAACTGCGCTGTTTTATAACAGAATTTTTATGGGGCAGCACCGTACAATGCTTTTTTTCCTACCGCATTATGCGGCGTTGCCATTACTCGAAATCGAGCACGCGGAGCATGCGGATAAGAGTCAGGCGGTTGCGGATAGCCGCCGAGATCTCCAGCATTTCATCCGCAAGAGACGGATCGATGCCTATATCCTCCGGTCTGTACTTGCAGTGGCAGTCAGAGTAAAGCTTCTCCATCTCCTCAACGGGCGGGATCTGCGCGATCAGCTCGCGTATCTCGTCCCAATGGTCAACGATGTTCTGAGACGGGAAGGTAGCCAGTACGTCGTTCTCGTTTTCCTTCATGATGCCCGGCATAAGTCTCTCGCCGAACTTCTCGCGCACCCATTCCTCCGTCAGCGGCTGGAACGGCTTTGCCTTCGGCGTCTTCTTCGCCAGCTCGTGGTAGACCTTGATGCACTCGAACGTGCCGACGCCCACGCATTCGCCGTGGATGCCCTCGGCATTCTCGAACCTCGGCGGGTGCAGCTCGACCAGATGCGCCATCAAATGCTCTGCGCCGGACGCTGCGCGCGAGTGGTTGAGCAGCTGCATCGTCAGGCCGCTCTCCATCTGCGCCATCGTCATTGCCTCGTGGTCTGCAACACCGGTCGCGGCATACTTGTCGGCAGCCTCGCGCATCAGCTTCAGCGCGTGCTCCGCAAGCTCCGCCACCGTCGGGCAGAAGTATTCATCCGCGACCAGATGCGCAATGCGCCAGTCGGTCAGCGAAATGTACTTTGCGAGAATATCGTTTATGCCGCTCGCGACGAGTCTTGCCGGTGCGCCCTTGATGATGTCAAGGTCAGCCACAACAAGGATCGGCGCGCACATCGGCGTGGACTTCTTCTGGCCGTTGAGTATGGCCGAGCAGATGTTGGCCGTGAAGCCGTCGGACGAAGCAAGCGTCGGGATCGCGACAAAGGGTATGCCCAGCTTGTACGCGGGATAGCGGCCGAAGTCCATGATGGTGCCGGCGCCGAAAGCAACTATGACCTCCGGGTCATCCAGCTGCTTCATCATTTCCTCTATAAGCGTATCCTCAGCGCGCAGGCCCTTCGCCTCGAGCACGATCTCCTGATCGGCCTTGACGTGCTTGCCCTCGGTGAGCTGGTACACCATCGTGTCGTACACTACGGCGCGGCGCTTACCCGCAAGCCCCACGTCCTCCATGTACTGCTCAAAGTTTGCCAGAGCGTTGTACTCGACGACGACCTTTTTCGTCTCAAGAGTGTGCTCCCGGCCGCAGACGCATTTGCCTACGTATTTTTCGCAATCCATTATCATACCTTTGTTCCTCCGTTCGTATTTTTATGCGTCCGCAGTGTCCAGCCGGGCATATCCGTCCCATGCAAAGAGCTGCTTGACGCTGTCATCACCGCTGCACGCGGTTATTTCTGCAATGTAGAATATATGATCTGTGACTTCCTTCATATCTGTCAGTCTGCATTCAAATACGACGCGGCTCCCGGATACGATCTTGGGCGCGATCTCGCTTGCCGCTTCGAGCGGTATCGAGAACATTTCCGCCTTGTTCACGTCACGGCCGGAGCAGCTGCCGCAGCGCAGCGCGGCTTCCTTAAGCTCCTCGCCGACGATGTTCAGCGCGAACTCGCCGGTAGACTGTATAAGCTTTCCGCTTGCGCCCTTCTTCCCGAGGCAGACGCCTATCATCGGCGGCCTGTTGGACAGGAAAGTCCACCATGACACGGCCATGAGGTTTGTGCTTCCGTCCTCTTTAAGGCTGGACAGCAGCGCGAACGGCGACGGAGCCGTAAGCCGCTGCGCCTGTGCGGCAGTAATTTTTTCCACTGTTATCTTCCTTTACTTTTTTGCCATGTAGTCCGCGACAGCCTGGAGGTTCTCTCTGAAGCTGCCGTCGGCAACGAACTTCTTCTCAAAGAGCGCGGAGCCCATCGTGAAGGTCCAGGGTCCGATATCGAACATGGTGTCGATACGTGCGAAGCTGTTGATGGAGCCTGCGATGCAGATCTTTGCGTCGACTGCCTTGCAGAAGTCGTAAGCGAGCTTCTCGCCGTCGACGACGTGGCGGTAGGCAAGGATGTCGAAGCCCTTGATGCCCTTTGCCATGAGGTCCTTCGCGTTCTGGATGATCTCCTCATTGGTGCCCTCGAGGATGCTGGGGCTGCCGGAGACCTTGCCGACGAACGGGAGGTAATCCATGCCGTTGTCGCGCAGGAGCTTTGCGACGGAGTCGTAATAGATCGTGCCCATCAGGTAATCGAAGCCGCAGTCGATAGCGGTCTGTGCGCCGTCGAGACATGAAGCCTCGTCATAGGTGACGACCTCGAGGAAGGTGGTCTTGCCCGCTGCCTTCATTGCGGCGGTGAGCGCCTTCATCTCGTCCTTGGGCAGGCCGACGTTTTTGAAGCCCCAGTATTTGACTTCTTCGATATCCTTGCACTGCTCAAAAACTTCGTGCGCGTTCTTGACGGTAACGTCATGGTGGGTAAGCATAATAATGATTTCGGGTCTCATTGTTTTTCCTCCTGAAACAGTAACAATTTGTTTTGAAATGTCCTGTTATTCAGCGGTTTTGGGTGCGCTGCTCATATAAATGATATTGGAAACCCGACCCGAAGTCAATTATCATTATACACCCGATTTCATCGAATGTGTAGCATTTTTTTCTAAATTCCGGCACCGCGCAAAACGGATTTAAAATTGCGCGTTTTGATCAAAATCTTTCGTCCCTTTCAACAAATTTTGTGTTCTGAATTTTACATATCATACATCGCCGATGTAAAATGTTCCGAATTTAACATAAAAATTTCAACAAAACTCTGTACAAATGGCCGAGTTTGATATAAAATAATCTCATCTTTTTCGAAGGATCGATAACTATGAAAACAGATAGGAGAGAGCACAAGATCATAAGCCTGCTCGAGAGCCGCGGAGAGATGTCTGTCAACGATCTCAGCCGTGTCCTTGATGTCTCGCTTTCTACACTTCGCAAGCAGCTCGCGGTCATGCAGTCCAAGGGGCTCGTCATCCGCACCTACGGCGGCGTGATGCCCGTCAACCGTGTCCCGGACGAGACCTTTGACAGCAAGCTTCATAAAAACATGTCCGATAAGCGCCGCATCGCCGTAAAAGCGCGCACCATGATAAACAGCGTTGAAACCATCTCGCTCGGCAGCGGGACGACTGTCTTTGAGCTGAGCAATCTTCTTGCCGATATCCCGCACGGCATTATATATACTAACTCCATGCAGGCAGCAGACTATCTCGCGCGCTGCGCAGGGCTTGAGGTGCATATATGCAGCGGCGTCATCCGCAGCCATACCGGCACAATAATCGGCAATGAAGCCACGGCCTACTTCAAGCAGCTCCCGCAGGTCGACTATGCCTTCATCGGCTGTGACGCTATTGACAGCAGCGGCGATGTATACAGTGAGAACATGGCCGTCGCGCTCGTGGAAAAGACAGTGCTCCTCAACGCAAAGCACAAGTATATTCTCTGTGACTCTTCAAAAATCGGCAAGACCGCCGTCGCGCACATCGTGAATCTCCGCGAGTGCGACGGGATAGTCACTGCGAACCTCGAAAACGGCATCGCCGAAAATTTCAAGTTCCTCACTGAGGTCATATACGCATAAACGCCAGAAGAAGCTCGTACCGCTCTGTTTCGATTTGAGCAGTTTGAGCCGATATAATAAACGCCAGCCCCCGGCAGAGCTTCATTGCTCCGCCGGGGGCTGGACGTTATTCAGCTGTTGTCCACGGTACATTGCCGTATTCTTTCGCTCAGCTCTTCTGCGCGTCCGGTGTCCCCTGCCGCATCGTAGTGCTCATACAGCGCCGTGCATATCGCGGAGTATACCGTTTTCTTGCTGTCGGACAGTTCCCCGGTGTTGACGCTGACCGCCGCGGCATACGCGCCGTCGTAGTCGCCGCCCTCATACAGCGCACCGGCTTCGAGATATGCCTTCGTTTCCGGCTTGTATTTCTCCATCCACGCCGGAGCAAGCATCATTTTCTCCGCAAAGGCATAGTTTCCCCTCGATGCGAAATATTCGGACACCGTCCCCGATATGAAGAATATCGAGAGCAGCAGCACCGCACCGAGTGCTATCCTTATCCAGTTCATTTTGCCGAGGGTTTTGTAGGTCCTGTCGTACCGTATCTGGCGGTACACGCTGTATTTGTTGTCCATCGTAAAGCTCCGAAAAATAATACTATTCACTTACGCACAGAAAGCGGACATTGTCCGCTTTCTGTGCATTCTTGTAATTGTTCTTACATCGGTCCGAGCAGCAGGTCGGGCAGCCAGGTGCAGAAGCCGGGAACGAAGGTCACGAGCGCGACAACAACGATGTCGACAAGGATCATGACCATCATCCATGGGATCAGCTTTGTAACGCCCGTCTTGACGACAGTGACCGTGACGAACAGGTAGCTGCCGACAGGAGGAGTCAGACCACCGATAATGGTGCATATCGAGAACATAAGGCCGAACTGGACCATGTTGCAGCCGAGCTGCTGGAGCAGCGGGAACACCAGCGGCAGGATAACGGGCATGACCGCGACGGGCTCCATGAAGCAGCCGATCAGCAGAACGAATGCCGCGATGAGCAGCTCGATAACGATCGCGCTGCCGGAGGAGACGTTCATCAGCCATTCCTGGAACTTGACGCCGAAGCCCTCGACCGTGAATATGTAAGCGAACACGGTGGATGCAGCGTACAGGGACAGGACCTGACCGGTGCCCTCAGCCGCGCTGAAGAGTACCTTCTTGATCTTCTCGAAGTTCAGCTCCTTGTAGAACACTACGCCAACGAACAGACCGTAGACGCATGCGATGGCGCCGGCTTCGGTCGGGGTGCAGAAGCCGGCGGTGATGCCGATGATAATGATGAGCGGCATCAGCAGTGCCCAGAAGCACTCGCCGAGGGAACTGATAACAGCCTTGAGGTGGAACTTTCCGCCGTAGTCGATGTTGTGCTTCTTTGCGTAGAAGTGGCAGATCACCATCAGGATAAGGCCGATGGCGATGCCGGGGGTGTAACCGGCGAGGAACATACGGGTGATGGAAAGACCCGTGATGGACGCGAAGATTATCATGACGTTGCTGGGCGGGATGATAGGCGCGGTGGACGCAGCGCCTGCGATCATTGCGCCGGTGAACTCTTTCTTGTAGCCGATCTTCTCCATATCGGGCGCGGTGATGGAGCCGATAGCCGCGACAGCCGCGGTACCGGAGCCGGAAACTGCGCCGAAGATCATGTTAGCCGCGACGCAGACGATGCCGACGCCGCCGCGCAGCCAGGAGAACAGGGACGAGCAGAACTGGATGATGCGCTTGGAAAGTCCGCCCTGGTTCATGATCGAGCCGGATATCATAAAGAACGGTATCGCCATCAGCGTGAACGAATTGACGCCGCTGATGAAGCCGCGGCAGTTCATATACATCGGCAGTCCGCCATCGCCGAGCAGCACGGCAAGGAAGCCAGCGCCGAGCAGTGAGAACGTGATGGGAACGCCGAGCAGCATCAGTGCAAGAAGAGAAATACAGGCAATTATTAACATTATTCTATCTCTCCTTCATTGATTTTCTCAAACTCGGTTTTTTCAACAGTGTCTGTCCAGAGTGCCTTGACCTTGCCCGGCGTGATGCGCAGGTAACCCAGCACCATAGCAATGGAGCCGACGGGGTACGACACGTACAGCACCCACAGCGGCAGGTGCGTGGAGGTGGAGTATCTCGGTCCATAGATCTTTACCATTTCGATTGCCGCCGGCATGAGCGCCAGCAGGAAGAAGCAGGCCAGCGTGCGCGTGATCGCGTACAGTACGGCCTTGACCTTGGGGCTCTTTACAAGCTCCTGCAGCAGGTCGAGCGTGACATGGTCGTCGGCTCTTGCAGTGAGCGATGCGCCCACGCAGGTGACCCACACAGCGCAGTAGATGATGATCTCCTCAGCCCATCTGAAGGAGTGATGCAGCGCATAGCGGGAGAAAGTGTTCACAAAGCAGACCACTATCATTATCCCCAGCAGCAGCGCGCACACGTATTTGATGGCGATCTCGACGCAGTCGTCGATTTTATAATAGGCATTTAAGAGTTTTTTCATAATTCACTCTCTTTCGGTTTCGGATTGGAAACGGCGCTTATTTTAAGAATACCTGAAATTCCGGAGAGCCGGGATGGGCTCTCCGGAAAGCCGTTAGCGGAACGATTATTTTGCGTTTGCAGCGACGTACTCGAGAGCCTCGTTAACGATGTCCTCAACGCCCCACTCGGCTATCTTCTTCTGCTGGAAAGCCTTATCGGCGTCGATGAACTCCTGCAGAGCCTCGGCGGTCAGGGTCACGACCTCAACGCCGGCGGCCTTGATGACTTCGACTTCGGCAGCGTTTGCGTCAACGCGGTCGACGCACTGCTCGATGCACTTCTCTTTGAAGACGTTCTTGATGATGTCCTGATACTCAACGGGCAGCTTCTCAAGGTTGGTCTTGTTGATCATGAGCAGGTTCAGGGATGCGATGTGGTAGGTCTCGACGTAGTACTTGAAGGACTCCTGCTGGCCGCGGGCGGTGATGGAAGCGGGATCGCTCTCGAAGCCCTCGATGGTGCCGTTAGCAAGAGAGGTGATGACCTGAGAGGAGGACATAGCGGTGGGAGAGCATCCCCATGCCGCAACAGTCTCCTGGTAAACGTCGGATGAAGGAACACGGATCCTCAGGCCGTCGCAGTCCGCCATGGTCTCGACCTTGTGGCCTTCGGTGGTGAGCAGGCAGCGGATGCCCTGGCTCATTGCGCCGAGGCAGTACAGGTCGATGCCCTTTGCCTCAAGCTGCTTGTTGGTGAGCTCGGGGAGGATCTCGCCGAGCGCGTTCATCTCGGAGTAGTTGGTGACAACATAGGGAAGCTCGGACCAGCCGATCTCATCGATGCCGCCGACAGTGCCCCAGACGGAGGGGCCGGAAAGGCTCATATCGAGAGTGCCTGCAAAGACCTGCGGGATAAGCTCATCCTCGCCGCCCATGGTGCCGTCGGGAACGCAGTTGATCTTGATGTGGCCGTCGGACTGCGCCTCGACCTCTTCGATCGCCTTCTGAATCCACTGCTGCTCATGGCCTACGCCTGCGAAGATGTGGTAGAAGTTAAGAGTGTAAACGGTGTCGTCAGCTGCGGGGGCTGCTGCATCGGCTGCGGGAGCTGCTGCATCAGTGGCGGGCTTGTCGGAGCCGCCGCATGCCGCCATGGCAAAAACCATAACGAGCGCCAGCGCCAGGCAAAGCATCTTCTTCATTTTCTGCATACTTTTTTCCTCCTGTTATGTTAGAACGTTAATGTCCGTCATCGGCAGCCGCACCCAAAACGTTGCCTCGTCAGGACTTTTTCCTCTCAGTTTGCGAGCAACAAACTTTCTGAAAGAAAAATAACATCTAACTTTTTTGATGTCAATTCTGTCAAAAAATGCGCAATACCCTGAAATTCACGATTTAAAAAGTAAAATAACCGAACCGTGCATTTTTGATGCTTTTTTTCGC